>JBAZQT010000015.1:0-50705 GCA_041645055.1 Methanoregula sp.
GGTAAGTGCACCAACCACTGCCATTTCAGTGAGTGCCTGGACCATGGCCGGGATTTTCATGTTCAGGATATTGTTCGAAACGTACCCGAGGATGAAACCAATAACGGCTGCAAGGACGAGTGCAACAATCGGAGCCAGCATACCAAATTTGGTAGCGAGCAGCATCGCGATTACACCCGAGCCGAATGCGATCATACCTGCAGAGGGAACACCGGTACCGATACCGTAGCTGCACAGCACCTTGATGGTGTGGCTGCCCCAGATCAGTGCTGCGACTACTGCAAGTCCGCCGAAGAATGAGAACATCTGAGTGTTGGTGAACGCATTGAGGTACGTCAGATAGATGCACACGAGTGTGCTAACGAGGCCCGCAATCAATATTTTTTCGTGCGGGACGCCGCCTGCAATTACTTCAATTTTTACTGACATCTTCACACCTCACATTGCAACGATCAGGATCGCTACGAATCCGCAGAGTGCCGAAGCGACAGCGGATGCAACGATTGCCCGTGGCCAGCGCTTGAACTTCGGGTCGTGGGGTCCTTCAATCGTTCCGGTGATGTTGTATGCGGTCAGCACTGCATTCACGAGGAACATAGCGACTGCGAACATACCGGCAACAGCTACTGCAACGGGCAGAACCTGTGCTGCTGTGGCACCCATCATCTTCGGGAACGTTGCCTGGTAGAGGCCGAGAAGTTCCAGGTAGATGAGCGTACCGCCTGCACCGCCAAGGATACCGCCAATTACGCCGCCAACGAAGGAGACGAACGGAAGGCCGTGACCTTCAGTACCCTGGGATTTGTATTCTGCCTGTGAATCTCCGGTGATGGGGTCATGTGAAACTTTACCTGACGCGGCCGGGATACCCATGCCAAAGACGTAGACATAGTTCACCATCATACAGGTGATTGCCATCATCAGACCGCCACCAATACCGCCGGTGACGACTGCAACGACCATACCCTGGCTTGCTGCCCATGCTCCTCCGAAGAGTCCGGCAAGACCTGCACCAGCGGCAAGCATTGCGACACCAGTCGCGATACCGGGTGCCTGTCCCATTGCTGCGGGAGCACCGCCGACTGGTACGAAGTGAGTGCCGAATCCGATCAGGACACCGCCGACGATGATACCGATCAGGGCCATAAGACCGAGATTCGGTGAGAGATACCAGCAGACTCCGAGGATGATGATCAGGAGCACAACACCGACTGCCATTGCGGTCGGGTTCATTGCGCCGCCAGCTGTTGGTTTTGCTGCAACTGCGCTCATGCTTCTGCCTCCTTAACTGCCGTGTAGGGTCCGTAGTTCTTGCGTGCCCAGACCTCTATGTACCGGTCGATGACGGTGAAGATGAGGATCATAAGGACTCCGACTGCGATTGCACCCCAGCCTGCGTAGATTCTCTCGAAGAGAATGGTACGCCAGAGTTCGAGGAAAACAATCAGACCAAAACAGATACCGGATGCAGAACCACCAATTTTGTGGGTGAAGAATCCGTTGTCAATCGAGTTGCGCTCGCCGGCTTCGGCGTAGCGGACGATATTACCTGATGCAGAGATCGGCACACCTGCGCCAAACTTCTGGTTCTGGTACTGACGTTCCTTACCATAGTACGGGTTGCCCGTCGCAGATCCTGCTGCACCGAGTGCAATACCCCAGATCAGTGCGAGCAGCGGCAGCGGGAACGGGTGTCCCAGCGCACCATTGATCAACTGACAGAGTGCTACAGTGCAGAAAATTGCGATGAACGCATGTGCCATGGTGACCGTTGTCATGGACTTAATTATATCCACGTACACGGGTTGACCGAACTTGGCGAGACTTGCTGTCCTGCCAAGGTACGCAGTCGTTGCGTAGACGCCCTGAACGAAGACTGCAAGAATACAGCCGAGGACAATCGCAAGGATCGCGTTAACTTGCATAGCCATAAAAGCCCATGCCAGGCCTGCACCGAGTGCACACCAGAGACCGTATGCCGGGGGTTCACCAGCGACCGCCTTATTGAATATGCGGTGCAGGAATCCCATCTGCGGTGCGAGCTGAACCTGTGAGTTCGGGTCACCTTGTGATCCGATGTTGGATTCAGTATCTTCCGCAGAACCGGCTACAGTGGCAAGAGCTCCTGTCAATGCAGTAATTCCAATGCCAAATACAATATTTTCCATTTAGCCTCCTCCCCTCGTGCGATGAACGAGAGTATTCAAAATGCAATGCCACCAACATCGAGTTAAACTCTTTGTGGTTAGTGTAAATTTGGTGAGATCTTAATTAAAAGGTTTCGAAATCAAATCGCCGAAATCCGACTATAAATCGCCCGATTTATAAAACAGGGGCCAATATCGGATTATTTACACATGTGGATTTGTGTTAAGGAAAATTTAGTTGTGTTGATGTCAATCGCGGTTGCGCAATCGAGGATATTTGAGAAATAGCCTTATACCGGGCAATAACGTCTGTTACGTATATATAGGACAAGCCGCTGGACTATGATCCCGGCGGCCGGCCTTTGAGCTGTTGTTCGATCCGTTCAAGCCGTTGCTGGAGCTGCTCATTCTGCCGGGTCTGCTCCTGAAGGACTGCCGTGATCCCGGAAAGATCATTCGTGCCTGTTCCTGCTGTATCTGAAGGCGAAGGAGTGTCAGGTGTATCCGGAGCAAGGAGTTTGTTTGCGATAAAACCGGCCAGGGTACCGAACAGGCCGACACCCATGGTCATTACGGCGACTCCTACCAACCGTCCTGCCGTGGTTACCGGGTAACGGTCGCCGTACCCGACTGTCGTGATAGTGACGTATACCCACCACATCGCGTCGGAGGCTGACTGGATATTTGCATTCGGTGCTGACCGTTCAGCCATGAGTACAAAAAAAGCACCGCTCTCAATGACGAGCATCACGCAGAAGATGACGATATAGAGCACGCTCTCTGCCTTGTGCTTCTTGAGCTGGCAGAGTATGTTCCGGCCGCCATACTTTTTGAGAAGCCGGTACGCCTTGAAGATCCTAAAGAGCCGCAGGATACGCAGTGCGGGTATGCTTGCCAGAAGGTCTGCCCATCCCCAGTCGCGGAAGAAATAGAATCTCTTTGATCGGGCAGTGAAGAAACGGTACAGGAAATCAGATAGGAAGATGATGGTTAAGAAGAAGTTGAATGTTACGATAACGTTCAGGGCATCGGGATCGATTCCGGGAATCCAGACGATGAAGAGGTTGATGACGGACAATATGGAGACGAGAATGATGAAGATCTCGTAACCGGGATCTTTCATGTCCTGCATGTCGGTGTTTGGAATAATTCCTTCATCCATGGGCGTATCTTTCCTGTTTGGTTATTGGTACTCTCGTGCCGGAGGTTAAAAACCGGTAGGATTTGGATCTTTCCTCATTGTTGTGTCGAAAGGATTGCATAAACGAACCACAGTCTTGTGATGAGGAAGAGCCGTAGTCAAAAAACAGGTTTTCCCGGTTACGCCCCTACAACAACCCGGTTCATGAAGAGAAGTGCCCCGAGCCAGATCCCGTATGCCCCGCCGATGCTGGGCAGGAGACTGAACCGGCTCATCAGGAACCAGAAGGCCAGCAGGAACATGAGCGAAGGGATCGCAAACCAGAATGCCGAGATGACCAGCTGCCGGGTCGTCTCACGGCCCATCTCGGAATAGGTGAAAAGGAACGCGAGGGTCGTGATGATCGGTGCTGCGGCTAGCATCCCGCCATACCGGGGATCCACCTGTTCGGCAAGGTAGGTCACCCCCACAATGACACTTCCCCCGACTACGAATTTCAGGAAGGTATAGAGATAATCCATTATTGGATCATTTCCGCATTGAAGATTAAAAACCCGTTTATCCGGCAACCGGGTGCGGATGTCCGAGCACAAGGGTTCACCTCAGGTACTAGGGGGAAGTACCGGGATCCATTTCCCAATCTATAAAACCCCCCGGGTCCGGAATATACTATGGAACGGATCACCGCCGTGGCAAAGGGACGGGTCCAGGGAGTAGGATACCGGCACTACATCTCGAATTGTGCCCAGGCAACCGGGGTGCATGGCTACGTCAAGAACCTTCCCAACGGAACCGTGGAGATGGTTGCCGAGAGTTCTCCTGCCGCCCTTGCCGATTTTGTCCGCCTGGCCCATGCCCGGGGTGATCCCGTGATACATGTCGAAGATATCGTGGTTAAGAACGGTCCTGCAACTGAAAAACTCCACGGTTTTCATGTCTATTGGTAATCGGGATTTAAAAAAAAGGCCGTGTGCCTCCCGGTAACCTTCCTGAGATAAAGAGCGTCCGCTATTTTGTAATAATATTTTTACTAAAAGCCAAAAAGTTTATGCACTATGCACAACAAATTGTGCATTTGTACTATGAAACCACAGAAACTGGTATTGGGCAGCATTCTTGCTGTCGGGATTTTTGCGGTCCTGGTTTGCGTCGGCATGGTCACCGGGTTTTCGGTTGAAAAACCGTTTGCATCCGTTGACCCGGTGAGCGACATGAACACTGGAAGTACCCCCGCAAATACGGGATCGTACATCACCATTGATCCCGTTGCTGACAGAACCACGGGCGATCTCCTGATCATTACGGGTTCAACAAATCTTCCGGCAGGAACGGAGTTGATGGTCCAGGCAGGCCACTCCAACGGAGGTGCCAGGGTACGCACCGGCACGGTCGGGGTAAACCGCTTTTCCTCACCTCTCGATACCTCGATAATGGAACCCGGCACGAAGACGATCAAGGTCACCAATATGATCGGTGACATTGAAAAAGGAGATTACCGGAAGGGGGATGTCAATACGACTGCTTCCTTCACGCTGAAAGGTACCTACCTTACAACGGACACACCGGTAAAGGCAACGATCACCAAAGACGATTTCATTCGTGTAAACGCGATCGGCGACAGGTCCTTCGGTGACCAGTTCCTCATCACCGGGACGACAAGTCTTCCCGTAGGAACTGAAGTCATGTGGGAGGTTACACCGGCCTCATTCACAACAGACCCGGGCCATCAGACAGGCACCTTCACCGGGGCTATGGCCAATTCCCAGGTATCGAAAGGGACGGGCAATACCAATCGTGTGTCGTTAGCCTTGGACACGTACGTTCTCCTGCCGGGAGAGTATAACGTATCAGTATCAACGATCGCCGGGGACCTCACTAAGGGTGATTTCAGGAAGGGCGATCTGACAGGATCCGTGTTATTCACCCTCCAGCAAAGCTCGGCAACCACTGACCAGAGAAAGTTCATCCATGTCAACCCGGTCGGTGATAAAAACGTCGGCGATACATTCACTATATCCGGTACTTCGAACCTCGCGGCCGGAACAGAAATTCTCTTCCAGGTCTACGCGGCATCCTTTGAACCCACGGCAGATAACCCCCAGACCAGCGGTGAATTCACCGGGGCTACCGGAATGGTAGCGATCACTCGCGGTACAGATGATACGAACACCTGGTTCGCAGATTTAGACCTTTCGACATTCCTGCCAAGGGAATACCTCGTGAATGTATCGTTATTCACTGGAGACGCAAGTAAAGGGGATTTCTCCACAGGTAGTCCTTTTAGCAGAACAACATTCACCGTCTACCCGGCACCGGGGACTGCCGGCCCATCGCAAAGTTCTGATCGCAGTGTTGCGGGAGGTATACTCATCGATCCCATTCGCGACAAAACCGCAGGAAATCTCCTTGTTGTATCCGGCAGGACCAATCTGTCGGTTGGCACGGCACTCATCGTGAAAGTGATGCAGGTGTCCATGGATAATGGTCGCATAACCGGCGATTACCAGAACCCGGAGAATGCAGCTATTACCCACGTTGTCAAAGGCTCCGGAGTAAACAACCGCTTCTCGGTGGCCCTTGATACCCGCCTCCTTCCCCTCGCGGAACATATCGTTGATGTTTCCAATGTGAAAGGTAATGAAGCCGGTATCAATTCCGAGCCAGGCTCCCTGACTGGTTCAGCACTGTTCAACATTATTGCAGGTAAAGCCGGCACCAGCCCGTCCGGAAACGCCACTTCCCTGCCCGGTATCTTCATCAATCCCATCGGTGACGTAACCGCAGGAGATTCCCTTATCGTATCGGGAACCACAAACCTGCCTGTCGGTTCAAAGTTCAGGGTATCAGTTATACCGGCATCCAGTACCGATTACGAGCACCCGGAGCTTGCTGCAACAATGTCGGCTGCCAAAGGTTCTCCTGTGGGAAACCTCTTCTCAGTCACTCTTGCAACAAAAGGCCTCCCAAAGGGAGAGCATATTCTCTTTGTTTCCGCTGAAGACGCTGAGGTGACCGGGTCCATCCTGTTTACCGTGAAATAGGTTGTTATGCACACCACGAGAAGACACATTTCAATTTTTTCCGGAAAGCGGACAAAACAGAAAAAATCCAAGGAACAACCAGGAAGTGGATCATCGAAACTGTTACTGTCAGTCATTATCCGGGAAAAGATCCAGCGATTGTTCTCCTCATTATGGAAAGAGAACAATGAACAAAACCAGTTCAGGAGAAACCATGAAAAGCCAACAAAAATCAGGAATCCAGATCACCTGCCTCGCCCTGCTCATCGTCGTTATGACCCTGGTGAGTGCCGGGTGTCTGGAATCAACTCCAGACCAGAAAAGCCCGACGACCGCCAACCATGATCTACAGAGCAAAAATCCTGCCACAAGCACAGCAGTCACGACAAGGACAACAACTGCACCGGCCCCGCTGAAAACAACACAGCCCGCACCGGTACCGGTTTCATCCACCGGCATCATAAAAATCGATCCCATCAGTGACAAAAACACCGGCGACACGTTCACCCTCACAGGAACGACCAGTCTTCCTGCAGGTACAAACATTCTCTGGCAGATCATGCCGGATACCGGAACACCCCCAACCGGCCTTAACGGGGACTCCATGATGAGCGTTGGGGGAAATTACTTTGTAACAAAAGGGGATGGCACCTTGAACCGGATATCGCTTGCCGTTGATCTGGGCAGACTGATACCGGGAAAGTATGTTGCCATTGTCGGAAAGATGAAAGGAGATCAGACAACAGGGATTGTTTTTGAGATCGGGAACGATTATGGATACACATACTTTACCCTGAAATAAGCAGGAACGATACGATGAAAACCGATCAAAAACCAAACCACATGCTTGTCGGACTTGCCGTACTCTTCACCATCGCGACCCTTATTATCGCCGGGTGTACGGATTCCACGGAAGGCCGGCAGGACCAGACTGCCAAAATACAGGATATGCAGAACGGGTACGTGACCCCCACGGTAGTAACAAGGCCAACATCTGTTCAGGCACCCCAAAAAACTGCACTGCAGACACCGACATCCCCACCTTCCACCCCCGTGGTACCTGCTGCTGCATCCGATCCTTCAGAGCGGGGCGTTCCAAATGGCATCCTTATCGATGGCATCCGTGATATTACAAAAGGAGATCCCCTTGTTGTGAGTGGCAGGACCAGCCTGCCGGTCGGCACGGACCTTATCGTAAAAGTGGTCCCGGTCACCATGGAAAAGGGAAAAATTGCCGGTGATTTCAAGAACCTGGAAAAGAGTGCTGTAACAAAAATTACCGGAGGTTCTGCAAACGGCAACCGGTTTTCCGTAACCTTTGAGACCGGAGATCTTCCCGCATCAGATCACATCGTTTTTGTCTCAGATAAGAATGACGACCCAGCCAACAGCAGTTCCAAACCTGTCGGAATAACCAGCTCATCAGTGTTTAACGTTATTGCCCGATGATATTGCACACTTCCCCGTTGGAAGATACCGCTGCGTCAAAATAAAAGATAAAAAATTTTTCACGTAATGCACAAAAAACATTACATGTGGTCCCTATGAAAAAGAAATATCTCACGTATGCCGGTATTGTCGCTGCCGCAATACTCGTCATCATGTTCGCGGGCATCCTCCTGACGGGCTCCTTCTCTGTCTTCTCATCGGCAACAATCGATCCCATCCCGGATCATGCTACAGGTGATCTCGTGGTCATCACGGGGACAACAAATCTCATGCCCGGCACGAGACTGGAACTGGATATTGTCGCTATCACTCCCGCTCCCGGGACGAATCCCCGTGCAGGTGCAACAGATGCGTTTATTGTCCGGGACGGGGGAATGTCGAACACCTGGTCAGGTACACTGGATACGGAAGGGTATGAAAAAACCACATATATCGTGAACGTTTCAACAGTCAATGAAGTGGATTATACAAAACGGGAGATCTTCGGGATTACGCAATTTACCATCCGGTGATCAGCGAGAAACAAAATGAGACCCGCACAATTCAGTATCGTGGCAATGATTGGAATTATGATTGCCGTCATATGCACTGGCTGTATGACATCAGAGTCCTCTTCACCGGCAAAAGTGAGCATCCCTTCAGAAAGCCCATCCCTGGTTCCGGCAACCTCCAGTACACAAACCGGCAGTACAGCCCCCGCAAAAAACGACTCATACCCGGTTCCCGGCACCCCGTTCATCACCATCGATCCCATCAGCGACAAGAACACCGGCAATCTAATCATAATCTCCGGCACGACAAACCTGCCCTCCGGGGCATCGATCTACCTGAAGGATATCAATGTAAGTACTGGGGAAACAACGATGAGGGCGAACAACATAGCCTGCCCGGACACACGCGGGGTAAACCGCTGGAGATTCATTATGGATTCCACTCCCTGGATGAGGCCCGGAGAGTACCGTTACCTGGTGTCAACCCCAAAAGGCGACGTGAACAGTTCGGTACAGTTCAATCTCAAAGGTACATTCCTAGGCCCGGAAAAAATCCTGTACTACCAGAGCGGTTCCAAGACTGCGACTATAAGTGGTTCCGGTTCATATCCCATCATTACCGTAGATCCCATCGGGGACCGGCAAAAAGGAGACATCGTTCGTATCACGGGCACGACGACCCTTATTGAAGGCACCATGCTGCAATGCACCGTGTGGCCGGAATATTTCGAAGACCGATCGAAAAGACCGGCGATAATATCAAAAAATGACTGTAACGGGCAATTCGTCATAGCTGGAGCGCCTACTGCTGTTGTGAAGGGTACCGGGGATACCAACCGGTGGATTTGCCCGGTAGACCTGAGAATTTCTCCGGAAAAGACCGTAATGAATGTCCATGTTTCGACAACAAATGAGTTTTTCACCGTACGGGAGATTTACGGTAATGCAACATTCAACCTGAGCTGAAAAATAAGGAAATACTGACAGGAGAATATCAAAGATAAAAATTTTTTACGTAATGCACAAAATACATTACATTGAGGCTCTATGAAAAAGAAATATCTCACGTATGCCGGGATTGTCTCTGCCGCAATACTCGTCATCATATTTGCAAGCCTCCTCCTGACAGGCTCCTTTTCCATCTTCTCCATGGTTGCCATCGATCCCATCCCGGATCACGCTGCCGGAGATCTCGTGGTCATCACGGGAACAACTAACCTCATGGCCGGCACGAGACTGGAACTGGATATCATTACTGCAATGCCTGCTCCCGGGAAGAGAATACGTGTCGGTGGAACGGATGCGTTTATTATCCGTGGTGGGGGAATGTCAAACACCTGGTCAGGTGCACTGGATACTTCCGCTATCCCCCCCGGGGAATACCTGGTAAACGCTTACCGGGTGAATGAGACTAACTCCAAGAGCAATCTCCTTGCGACATCCCGGTTACGGCTGACCAATACCACATCTGACCCGTCAAAGATAACGCGTCTGGGTGAGAATCACAAGATTGAGTTTATCCGGATCAATCGCCCCGGCACGATAACCCGCGGTGAGAAGATCCTCATTTCCGGGACAACGAACCTCCCCAATGATACCCAATTGCTCTATCTTGTCATCCAGCAATCCAACATATCGGTCTTTACGGTTGACCCGAAGACCCAGAAACAGGACCTGAGGAGAGGGTTCACACGTTCGGGCCTAATCACGGCACTGCCGGGAGATAACGGGGTCAGCCAGTGGTCGTTTGCCATTGACAGTACCGAGTTTATTCCTGACCGGTATGAGGTGATAGTCACGACGGATAATATCAGTACGGAGAATATCGGGAAGGAAGGAACCTTTGGCAGGGAATCCCTTGTCGTGCTGGAAGCGAGATCAGATCGTTTCACGACACCCGTACCGGTTACCGGGCCCTGTCAGGCCATCACGATTGATGCGTTCCCCGACAAGCTGATCAATAAAACCTATACGATCACGGGAACAACCAGCCTTCAACCCGGAACGGAATTGCTTTTTACGGTCATTCCCACGGAATTTGACTTTACCACGAACAAGGGAACAATGGTGCCTGCGGGGTCTTTCTCAGGGGCAGTGGGTCAGATGGAAGTCACCCGGGGTACCGGGGATACAAACTTCTGGTCAGCGGATGTAGACCTCTCAATGTTCCCACCAAAGGAATATCTCGTGAATGTCAGCAATGACCGGATCGATACCCGGACCTATGCAACTATACCCGGGGACACCTACTGCTCAAAAAGATTTGTCCTTTCGGGCTGATTGTCATGAAACGCTTTACTTATCTTACCAGCGCTCTCATCGTGGCCTGTTTTGTTACAGTGGTTAATCCCACAGGTACAAAACAGGCCGGGAAAAGATTGCTGATCGATGGTAATGCCGATCGTGTAAAAGAATGGAATTATTTCCTGAATGTGGTTGTATGAATAAGAAATACCTCACGTACGCCGGTATTATCTCCGCCGCAATACTTGTCATCATGTTCGCAGGTATCCTCCTGACGGGCTCTTTTTCCATCTTCTCCACGGTTGCCATAGATCCCATCCCGGATCACGCTACGGGAGATCTTATGATCATTACGGGGACAACCAACCAGATGGTCGGAACGGTCCTGAAACTCGATATTATAGCCGTCTCACCTGCGAATGGAACAAAACCCCTGGTCGCTGTAACGGATGCGTTTATTGTCCGGGGCGGGGGTATGTCGAACACCTGGTCAGGTGCACTGGAAACATCCGCTATCCCCCCAGGGGAATATCTGGTGAACGCTTACTGGATCAATGAGACCATCAGGAGCGATCTCCTCGCAACATCCCGGTTCCGGCTGACCGGAATGAAATCCGCCCCAACAGGAACTTCCGGTACGGGAGATCTCCAGCCCCGGCAAATCTGGATCAACCGCCCCGGCACGCTCTGGCGCGGGGAAAAACTCGTCGTTACCGGAACAACCAGCCTGCAGGAAGGTACTGAGCTCGTCTATCTGGTCATCCCGCAGTCCAATGCTTCAGTTTTCACGGTGGACGTAAAGACCGGGAACCGGGAGGTGAGGGAAGGGCTCACGCGATCGGGAGTGATCAGGGTACTGTCGGGAACGGGTGGGGTCAACCGGTGGTCGTTTGCGGTGGACAGCGGTGAATTCATCCAAGGCGAGTACATCATCATCGTCACGCTGGAGAGTTTCAGCCCCGATAGGATCGGATTACAATTCCCCTATGACACCGCACCTCTCATCGTAAAAGAAGCGATCCTGGACAGCGCCACATCACCGGTCATCAACTCCAGTCCCTGTAGACACATTACCATCGATGCGTTTCCCATCAGTTGGACCAACCAGACCTTTACCATCACGGGGACCACAGACTTCCCTCCCGGAACGGAATTGCTCATCCAGGTCTATCCCACGGAATATAACCTTACCATGAACCCGGAAGTGAAGCACTTAGCATCGTCCATGTCAGGAGCTATGGGGATGGTGACTGTTGAGAAAGGGACTGGCAGCACTGGCCTCTGGTCCATGACTCTGGATAAGGAAAAGATGGATCCCGACCTGCGGAAATATCTCGTGAATATCAGTAATAGCCGGATCGATAACCGGACTTATGAAACTATATCCGGGGATACGTACTGCTCAAAGCGACTTATCCCTACGAGCTGGTGGCCATGAAACGCATTACCTATCTTACCTGTTCCCTCATCGTGGCCTGCATGGTTGCCGCGATGGTCGGGTGGTCGATGGCAGCCGGGAACTTCTTAATCCCCGTTGTCGCGATCCCCCTTGGGATTATTGTCATCCTTGCCTGCCGGGCACAGGTTGACATTGTAATGGCAGATGAACGGGAGAACCGGATCCGGAGTAAAGCAGCGCTTCGTACGCTTGAAGTCGTCGTTATCGGGGGTGCAATCGCCGCGATTATCCTGTACTCCTTTGTGGTGAGCATCCCGCTTACTCCGATAATAACCGGAAAACTGTTCCTCAATGATGACGGGACACAATCCATGACGATAGCCGAATATAAGCCGGGGAGTGTACCGGGCCCGCAAACCCTTGTCCGGTCAAATACGATAAAAAACTTAAATGCCATGAATGAGACCGAGGCGATGACGTACTGTACATACGTCCGCGAGGGTTTTTCCGAAAACGAGAACCGGGGTCTTGCAGGGACCGTGATCGGCTGCGGACTTGCTGCGCTGCTCGCCACCTTCGGAGTGTTTTATCTTTATTACAATAGAAAGTACTAACTGCAGGCTGCAATGAGAAACCGAATCCGTGTACTCCGTGCCGAGCACGACATGACCCAGGAACAACTCGCAGAGCTTGTCGGAGTTACACGAAATACCATCATCTCTATGGAGAAGAACAAATACTGCCCTTCTTTAAAACTTGCTTATCGTATTGCACGGCTCTTTGGCGTCGGGATTGATGACGTTTTTACCTATGAAGAAGAGATTGATGGTCCGTCCGGTGATGATGAGTGATACCTGAAAAGCATTAAATTCCTTTATACTTATTGGGCTGGTTTGCGAACAGCACAATACAGTGGACATTCTGATTTTCGACTGGAACCGGCGCACTCTCCCCATATCAAACCCGCACCCGGCAATGATTTTGCAGGGTTGAGTCTGATTTTCCTAAAAAGAATAAAAAAGGCGGTAACCGGTTTTTTTATTACGGCTATGGTCCCGCCAGCCTATATGGACCGGTGTTCCAGCCTACCGCTTACCAGCCATAAGCCGGTTGGCAGCGGCAACCGCATCATCCGCTCCCGTAGCATACGCATCAGCCCCGACCTGTTTCCAGAGATCCGGGAGGATGTTAAACGGATAACCCCCGATAATGATCTTTATGTGTGCTGTAGCCGCATCCGCCCGGAGTGACCGTATCAGGTACTGGACTTTGGGAAGGCGGGATGGCATGGTGATCGAGAGGGCGACAGCATCGGCTTTTTGATCCCTGACTGCTTCAAGGATACATTTTACCGGTGTATTAGCCCCGGTGTAATACACGTTCCAGTCGTCCATCTCGAAAAAGTCTGCTACCATGCGAATCCCGATATCGTGGAGTTCCTCCCCAACACTGGCAGTGACAACCGATTTTTTCCGCAATCTCTTCCTGCCGAGAGTTGTGATCCTGTCGTGCATACGGGCCATAATCTGGCGAATGAGCCCTGTGGCGTAATGCTCCTGCGCAACGCTCGCCTCGTTCTGCTGCCAGAGTCTCCCCGTTTCCCTGAGGACCGGCTGGAAGATCTGGAGATAGATTTCGTGAATTGTTGTACCGGAAGCAAGTGCTTCATCAATGATCGCATTGGCCTGATCACGTTCACCTGCAAGGATAGCGTCAAGGAACAACCGGGCCACTGGAGATAGTGATGTATCAGGGGCTGAACATGGATCGATTTTTCCTGGAGATGATTTCAGTACAGAGACAGCCTTTTTAATAAAAACGGTGGCATTCTCACGGTAGTCCGGGGGCAGTTCCTGGGAGGTGACTTCTTTGAGAACCTCAAGATATGAAACAACCAATCCCTCAGGAAGATGCCGGGTAACAAAGCGGGACTGCTCCCGGCAGGTATAGTCGATGAGAAACTCCGGGCTGCCGGTTGCAAGAGATTCCTGGAGACTCCCGAGCATGTCCATGAACTCTTCCCGGATTCGTGCCCGGCGGCGGGGACTGAAATTCTGCCAGGTTTTGACGTGTGCCTCTGCATACCTGTCCAGCATTTTTCCTGCAAGATAATCCCGGTTGAGGCTGACCGGGATATATACGGGGGATCCGGCTTTTTTCATGCTCATGTGCTCCTGCTCTTAAGGATGGAATCCCCCTTAAAGGGTAATTAGCTTTCCCATTGGCACAGTACCCCTCAGCAGCGATGCGGTTCATGACAGGAAATGCCCCAATCCATTTCCCGGTTGTCCAGCCGTAGCTGATGGAGAGAATCCGGAGATATGATCTGTTGAACCCAATCAGTTTGTACAGAACATCACGAAGTTTTTATTCTCTTAAATCAGGGGTGCGTGCATTTCCCGTCACACGAACCAGTGTCTCCGCTATACCATTTCTTCCTGAGCCAGAGCGAGACGTTCACGAGCGCTATCAGTACCGGGACTTCAACCAGTGGCCCGATCACGGTGGCAAACGCTACAGGTGATGCGATCCCAAACACTGCGATGGCAACGGCAATCGCAAGTTCGAAGTTGTTGGATGCAGCGGTGAACGAAAGCGAAGCGGACTTTGCATAATCGACACCGAGACGGTGGGACATCCAGAAACTCGCAAAGAACATGATGATAAAGTAGCAGAGCAGCGGGATTGCAACCCGGACCACATCAAATGGAACGTTCACGATATACTCCCCTTTGAGGGAGAACATCACGATGATCGTAAAGAGCAGGGCAATCAGCGTTATCGGCGAGATCTTCGGGATAAATACCTGCTCGTACCACGCTTTCGACTTCACGCGGAGCAGGACATATCGCGTGACCATCCCAGCGATGAATGGGATGCCGAGATAGATGAAGACACTTTCTGCGATCTGGAGCATCGTGATCGAGACTGCAGAACCGACACCAATGCCGAGCAGCGGCGGCAGGTACGTGATGAAGAACCAGGCATAGACGGAGTAAAAGAATACCTGGAAGATCGAGTTCAGGCCAACAATAGCGGCACAGTACTCGCAGTCGCCTTCAGCAAGATCGTTCCAGACAATCACCATCGCGATGCACCGGGCGATCCCAACGAGGATGAGCCCGTACATAAACAATGGCTGGTCCCGAAGGAAAATGATGGCAAGGGCAAACATCAGCACCGGGCCGACGATCCAGTTCTGGACAATAGATAAGCCCAGAACTTTGGTGTTCTGGAACACTTTCCCCAGTTCCTCGTACTTAACCTTCGCGAGCGGGGGGTACATCATGAGGATGAGCCCGATTGCTATCGGGATCGATGTAGTCCCAACCGAAAGACCGGTAATCAGCGCCGGTACTGCGGGTGAGAAGTACCCGATGCCGATACCGATAGCCATGGCAAGGAAGATCCAGAGCGTCAGGTAGCGGTCAAGAAAAGAGAGTTGTTTGACGGGCATTTGCATCTGTTCACCTGTATGGACTCAAAGTATTTTCTCTAAAATATCTGCAGAATCCCGCACAAGGGCCGGGCATTTTGTTAAGAACAATCCGCTGTCCCTTGCCAAAGAGAACGCTTCCGGATCACTCAGATCATAGCCGAGCAGTGCCGTGCAGTTGACTGAGCCGTTCTTTTCGGTAAATTCTTGGATGAATTTCCGGACCAGTGCCCGAGTCTCGTCGGTAGCCGCATCATCGTTGGCTTGTGTCTTGCCGTATTTCAGTCCGATGACCATGAGGGCACCTGATACAGCCCCACACATATTTCCGGTTCTCGATATCCCCGCCCCAAAACCGCACGCGATCTTTTTTGCCGTATCGGGGTCAAGACCCAGTTCATCGGAAAATGCAGAAAAAACTGCTGCCGAGCAGGTGAACCTGCTCTTGTAACTTGCCACAGCATCATCAGATTTTGTCATGGACTTACTTCCTTTATCGTTTATTATCCTAATATCGCATTAAACAGGTAGCCCGTCAGGGTGATCGCCACAAACATGATTCCTACAAAAATGGCAAGAAGTTTGATCTTGATCACTTTGCGCAGGATGATCAGTTCGGGAAGTGAGAGCCCGATGACAGCCATCATGAACGCAAGCGCCGTGCCCATTGCCATGCCTTTTGCCGTGAGCACTTCCATGATCGGGATCATCCCCGCTGCATTGGAGTAGAGGGGGATACCGATCAGCACCGCGATCGGAACAGCGAGTGGGTTGTCCTTGCCGGCAATGTTGACGAGGAAATCTGCCGGGGCATAACCGTGGATGATGGCACCGATAGCGATACCGATGAGGATGTAAGGCAGCACTTTTACGGTGATGCTTTTTGATTCACTGATACCGAAATCGATCCGGTCCTTCCCGGTCATCGGTTTATCCGGCTGCTCGTACATCTTGCATTTCCAGACAAAGTCCTCAACCTCGCCCTCAAGATGGAGGCGCCCGATAATAATACCGGCAACTATCGCGATGATAAGACCGGAAACAATGTAGATGAGCGCAATCTGCCAGCCGAACATGGCAAGCAGCATCGCAGCGGCAATCTCGTTGATGAGCGGGGATGCGATCAGGAACGAAAAGGTAATGCCGAGCGGTACGCCGGACTCCACAAAGCCGATGAAGAGCGGTACGGCCGAGCAGGAGCAGAACGGTGTGGGGATACCGAGAAGAGCTGCTACTACATTACCTACTCCTTCGGTGCGTCCCCCGACCCATTTCTTTACTTTCTGCGGGGTGATGTAGGTGCGGATAATGGCGACAGCGAACACGATCACCGCAAGCATGAGCGTGACCTTGATCGAATCGTAGACAAAGAAATTCACGGACGATGCAAGGGGACTCCCCTGCACAAGCCCGAGGATTGTATAGGTCACCCAATCTGCAAAGAGTTGTAAATAGTCCTGCATTTTTACACCCCGGATAATGCACCCTGCACGGCAGTAACTACCCGTTCAATTTCATGGTATTGTACATCTGCCATCCCGTTCTTTTCAATGCCGAGATCGGTGGCGATAATGTGGACCTGAGCGCTGACACCCGCAGCCGCGATTTTTTTACTGGCGCAACAATCGGTGCACCCGTCAATGACAATCACCCGTTCCCCGCCACAACACTCTTCTTCGAGGGATGCTGCCGACTTTTTGACATGCGTCCAGAGGAATCGGCCCGGCTTTCTCTGCATCAGGGAACATGCGGCCTGCGTAGTGAGTTTACCGGTATTCGAAATTCCCGAACAGGTTACAAGTACGATCATTTTTCATCACACGAGTGGCGGGGAGAATGTTGCCAGCAGGAGCATCCCCCCGTCTCCAGCCTCGATACGGTGGACCTGATCGGCTGGCATGACCCCGACAACACCCGGGATGTAGGAGATTCTCATTCCCGCAAGTGTACAGGTCCCTGCACCATTGAGCACATCGTGGATCTCCACCATCCCCGCGTGGGTGTGGTCGCCGATGGTGCAGCCGGGATCTATCCGGACGTGGTGGAGGCTGATCCTGCCCCCGGTATCTTTCCCTGTTACTAAGTGCTTTAGCGAGACCCCGGCAAATTTCGGATGCGGATTCCATGGCAGGCTTTCGGTGGAGACCGTCCTACCACTCGCGACAACCGCCTCATGTCTTTTCCCACCCAGATCTGGAGTGTGGCACATAGTTCTTCCCTTATACCTTCTTCACCGCATCAACAACCGTCAGCACATCTTTCCCGTCATATGCCGGACCGGGTGTTTTTGTGATGCCGAGATCGGTAATCATGACGTAGCGGTCGATCGTGAGGCCTTTGTCATCCATGATCTTCTTTGCACAGGCAACCGGGCAACCGTCGATAACGATCCGCTCGTCTGCCGATTTTCCCACGCCGACCAGTTTTTCAATACCTCCGCCAACACCGGCGAGGCACGAACCCCCGCCATATCCCTCACGCGTGAGCCGGCATGCGGCTGCATTGGCGAGTTGCCCGACATTTGACCCGATACCGGAGCAGGAGTAGATGATCCGGGTTTTTCCTTCTGCACCACAACTACAGGATGATTTTTGTCCTTCCATGATGTCCACTTCATTTCAATTTTTGTTGAATTAACATAATCAGGGCAAGGTTATATATCTTTTCATTTCAGATTAATTTGAAATGAAGCGCGTGAGCTGTTCCTGTGTAGGGACGAAAAGTAACAAGGATGCCAGGGAGAAGGAAACAGAACTCCCCGAGCAGATCCAGAAGGAGCTCGACGAGATTGGAGGATTCGAGGCCCTTGCCGGGCGTGTTCCTGACGCGGCTCATCTTGAGGAGAAGAGCAGGATCTACCACGCACTCTCCGACCCGCTGCGGCTCACCATCCTCTATCTCATCAAAGACCAGCCCCTCTGTGTCTGCGTTATCAACCGCTTCACCCGCCTCTCCGGCTCGAAACTCTCCTATCACCTGAACAGCTTAAAAGAGAGCGGCCTGATCGAGGGGGAGTATCACGGCAACTGGATCATTTACTCGCTCACGGAGCAGGGCCGGCAGTACCTGGAGTGATCAACCGTTAGTCTCAAACGCGAAGATCCGGTCGGGTGACGGGCAAGAACCGAGATTCCCTGTTGGGATGTCGGTCATCAATACTCCCATGGCTTCGCAGATGAATGAGGTGATCGCAGGACGACCGGTGGAGGTTTAGAAGTTCCGGTGTTCGGGGAAAACGAACCTGCAACCGGGATCACAGGAGATTATTATCCCCTTTCCGTGTTGTCATCCGGAAAGTACGCGGTATAACAGTCAGGAAAATATACTATAAATCGGAAAAGTATACTCAATGGCGGATGAGATTCGGGTCCTTTATGTCGATGACGAGCAGGTACTCCTCGGCCTTGCCAAGATATTCTTAGAAAAGACCGGGGGGTTCCAGGTCTGGACCTCTCTTTCGGCAGAAGAAGCACTCGGAACTCAACTCAGCAGTTCCTACGATGCTATTGTCTCTGATTACCAGATGCCGGGGATGGACGGGATCGCGTTTTTAAAAAGTGTTCGTGAACGGTTCGGTGACCTTCCCTTCATCCTTTTTACCGGTCGGGGCCGCGAGGAGGTCGTGATTGAAGCCATCAACAACGGGGCCGATTTCTATCTCCAGAAAGGCGGCGATCCCAAAGCCCAGTTTGCCGAGCTGGCACACAAGATCCGGCAGGCAGTTACCGGGCAGCGTGCACAGGCAGAACTCAGGAATGCCTATGACCGGATCATTGCATCTAAAGAGGAGCTGGCCCGGAGCGAGCAGCAGGCGAGGGAGAGCGAGAACAAGTTCCGCGACCTTGCTGACCGCCTGCCCCAGATGGTTTTTGAAACGGACCTTGACCTCCGGATCACCTACGTAAACCAGCATACGATTACTTCGTACGGGTTCCCCCTAGAGATCATGAGCAGCGGGATCAGTATCCTCACCTTTGTCCATCCATCGCAGCACGGCACGTTCATGGACAGTGTTCACAACGTCATGAACGGGATACCTTTTGAGCCAAAGGAATATACCGTATTCAATAAGGACAAAAAACCTTTCCCGGTCGTCGTTTACTCTTCGCCCATTTTCAGGAACAAACAACTGGTCGGATTCCGGGGGGTTGCTGTTGATATCTCTGAACGGAAACGGGCAGAAGAAGCCCTGTTCACCTCCCGGCAGATGCTCCAGAGCGTGCTCGACACCATCCCGCAGCGGGTCTTCTGGAAAGACAGAAACCTGGTCTTTCTTGGGTGCAATAAGCATCTCGCAAACGATGTCGGGTATGCAGACCCCTCTGAAATGATCGGAAAGACCGATTATGACCATTCCTCCGCAGCGATTGCAGAGCACTTCCGGGCTGACGACCGTCTAGTGATGGAGACCGGCCACCCGAAGATCAATTACGAGGAACCGCAAATCCGGCCCGATGGCAGCGTATCGTGGCTCCGGACCAGCAAGGTGCCCCTCCGCAACCGGGAAGGAGAGATCATCGGTATCCTTGGGACGTATGAGGACATCACGGAATCCAAAAAAGCACAAGCGGCACTCTTTGATAGCGAGGCAAGGTTCCGCGACCTAGCTGACCGCCTTCCCCAGATGGTCTTTGAGACCGACCGGGATCTCCGGATGACGTATGCAAATTGTCATGCTGTTTCTGTCTTTAATTTGACGGAGGAGGAACTTGGCAACGGGATCCCTGTACTCTCTTTAATCGATCCTGCCCAGCATGCAGCCTTCATGACGAGCGTGCATAACCTCTTACACAACATCCACTTTGAACCAAAGGAGTATACTGCCCTGAAAAGAGATGGAAGCACATTCCCGGTTATTATCTACTCTACCCTTATCTACAAAAACAAGGAGATTTCCGGGTTCCGGGGGGTTGCCGTGGATGTATCCGGGTGGAAGAAGTTAGAGGACGGAATCCGGGAGAGTGAAGGGAAGTTCCGTTCGCTCGTGGAAAACGCCAGCGATATTGTGTTCTCCTTGGACATAAAAGGAAATTTCACGTATGTCTCCCCGCAGTGGACTGAACTGCTGGGACATGATCCCGCCGAAATCATCGGGACTCCCGCAACGGCCCTGATCCATCCTTCGAATCTTCCGAGGAACATTGAGGTATTCCGGCAGGCAATGACAAACGGGAAAAAAATACACGGGCTCGAATACCGGATACGACACAAGGATGGTACATGGCGGTGGCACTCCCAGAGCGCTGCACCGGAGCGCAATGGTTCCGGAGTCATTGTTGCATACCAGGGCATCTGCCACGACATCACTGAACGAAAGAGAGCGGAGGAGGCCCTGCAGCAGGTGAACAAAAAGCTCAATCTCCTCTCCGGTATCACCCGCCACGATATCAACAACCAGCTTATGAAACTGGGGGGATATATTGAGCTGCTCCACGACAAGATTCCCGATCCTGCGTTTGAAAAGGATTTTTCCTGTATTGGGGCGGCCAGCAGGCAGATTGCGAACCTGATCCAGTTCACTGAAGAATACGAGGAGATTGGCGTGCATGCCCCATCGTGGCAGAACGTCCGTGCCCTGGCTTCTGCTGCGGGTCGGGATGGAATTCAAGGTCAGGTCACGTGCAGGAACGATCTTCCCGCCGTGCTGGAAATATTCGCCGACCCCCTGATTGCCAAGGTTTTTTTTAACCTGATCGATAATGCTCTTCGTCATGGGGATATGATTACCTGGCTCCGGTTCTCATGCCGGGAACAAAATGGGAATCGGATCATCGTATGCGAAGATAACGGGAATGGTGTTGCAGCAGAAGAGAAAGAGAAGATCTTTGACATGGGATTTGGGAAGAACACCGGTTTTGGGCTGGCCATCTCCCGGGAGATTCTCGATATCACCGGTATAACCATTACCGAAAATGGTACACCGGGGAACGGTGCCCGGTTCGAGATCGTGGTACCAAACGGACTGTGGCGGATTTCCGGGACCGGCGCGTGAGGGAACAGCGTTACCGGTTGTTTTTCTTCCCGCATCTCTTACCGGAATACCAGGTATTCCAGCCCAACAGCAACAATAAAGATTCCTACCCCCGCGAGTGCGATGGGCAGCGTGTAATTTTTCACTACGGTTTTAATATCATCCCCGGTAGTCCGCTGGACAAGCCAGAAGAAGGGATCGGTCACGTAGGACACAATACACGACCCGGCACCGATGAGGAGGATAAGCGGGAGCGGGTGGATTGCACCAACGACAGCAGAACCTGCGAGGACTTCTGCCGTGATCACCGCGGTTACTACCCGTGAACCCTGTGCAGTCTCTATCAGTGCAGCGAGAATGAATGGCACGAGAATTATGGGGATCAGTATGGTCAGCTGGCCCAGCGCAATGTGGGCAAATCCGCTTTTGACAATGACAAAGCCAAGCGCACCTGCCCCGCAGATGTCAAAGATGATCAGGCCTGCGTGTTTTGCACCCTGCGACAATCCTGGTGCCCGTGCAGCTGATGGCGCCAGGGCGATTGCTGTTACTGCACCGACAAGCATGATGAAATTGATCATGCTAACCTGCGACAGATGGAGGAGGAGAAACGCTACCGGGATAGCGATCAGGATTGCGATAAAGGGGGCCCATGCCCGCCAGTGAATTCCCTTACATAGGACCGGAGTTTCAGCCCCGGGACTTTGAGGGTTCATAACTTCTGATTCATCCCTTTTTGTCGTGACTGCATCCGGATTGACGAACCGGAAGTACAGGAGGATTCCGCCCAGTAACAGGAGCGAGAGCGGGATGGATACAGCATCAAACAAAAACGGGCTCATCCCCCCGGAGAACGCTTCGTAGAGCGGGATGACAACCGGCGTAGGATATATGAGGGCGTAGGAGATTATGCCCCCGACCGCAGCAAGATACAGGAGGATGTTACGCTTCGTCCTGTCCTTCTCAAGGCTGTCGAGGATTGGATTTAACATGATATAAGCGGTGATGCAGCAGGTTATCGGCACTGACAGAAGGTATCCGGATAATCCTGCAATCACCGGTGGATTTTTTACGTATCTCCTGATGTCGGTAACGATCTCCTCGATCTGGTGCTGCACCTGCAGGAGTTTTGCAATGACTGCCCCGCAGAGGATGATGATGCCAAAGGCAGAAAAAACCTTACCGATCCCCGCGATGATCCCCAGCATGGTCGCGTCGGGTGTCATACCTGCAAGGAGCCCGAACAGGACCGCCCCGCCAATCAGGGTAAAAAACGGGGATATTCTGTACCACAGGCTGACGATAGTGATGAGGACAAGGGTGATCACAAACGCGAGGAGAGGATCCATGGTTAATATACTTGTAAACGGGTAGAAAAAGACTTGGAAATATCTCGGGACTTCACGAGTTTTGGACTATCCTGCCGGAGTCTGAACAAAAACCTGTGACGATAAGGTGGATCAGCTGATTCGAGTGGGGAAAGCCGTTCCGCTTCTATGGGTCACCTGATGATATCCCCAAGAATCCGTATGAGGCCCGCTTCTGCATCCGGGGTTACCTTGTAGATCTTGTGATTCGAGCGGTAGTAGGATTCAATAAGGCCGCCATCTTTGAGTTTTTTTAAGTTATAGGAGATGAGGTTCTGTGGCTCTTCAAATACGTAAAAAAACTCGCAGACACAGTGATCCCGTTTTAAGAGCATCAGGATGATTTTCAGGCGGAGCGGGTGGGCGAGTAGTTTCATTACGGTGTGTAATTCCGTGACTGCATCCCGTTCGAGTATCTCTTTCTCAACACGGAGTTCATCTTCCCAGTCGCTTCGCAGGGCACAGTCGGCAGGACAGCAGCGGGCAGTTGCCATGGTACGAGATTGGTATGAAAATAAAAAAAGTGCTCGCTTGGTCTGCTCTCTTGTATTTGAGAAGATCGTGGCTCTTCAATTTTTCTTGAAATCCGGTTCCGTATTATATAGCACTCCCCGATCTACGGATCGTGCAGAAGGTACGAAACATGGACTACGAAACCATAAAGATCACAAAAGTGACCGGGAAATGCCCGGCTTGCGAGGACTATGCTGAAAAAAATTCCACAACCCCCCCGAAGATCGCGGTAATGGCCTGCGAGGGAGCATGTGCCCGGGGTGAAGTGGCCAGAAGGGCGGCAAACTTAGTCGCCCACCGGCTCGCTCGCGACCAGACTGTGCGAATCTGTCTTGGAGGAGCGTTTACAAAAGACACCGGCCAGCGGAACCTTGTCCGGAGAGCTGAGAAGGTCATCGCGATAGAAGGTTGTTTCATCAATTGCTCGTCGCGGATGATAGCCGGGGTTATCCCGGAACTCCAGCCGGAGATCGTGCGGGCGGACCTGATCTACAACCTCGACTTACCGTTCGGGATTGACGAGGTGCCAGACGAGATGTTCACCGTGTATGCGTACAAAGTTGCCGAACAGGTAGTACAAGACTACGTGGAATCTGCAGCCTGTTGCGGCAACCCTGAGGCAGAATCCCCTTGCGCAAGCGGAGGGTGCATCCCGAAACGTTCCGGTGGCTGCGGGCAATAAAACGAAACAATCTTTTTTCAGGGAAAAATTTCAGGAAATTCCGGCCTCGGAGATACCAATGTCCTTGACCGGGTGGTCACCAGAACCGGTTTTGGTCTTGCCGTGCGATTATTGAGTCTCCCCGCACCTTGGGTTAAAAAGAAAATAGGATCTATCAATATCACAACCTTTATCCAGTATCCCGCCGATGATTCGGTCAGACGATGATTTTCGCCGGGTTGTACCATGCTCGATGAGCCCGCCCGTATCCTGATTGCCGCAGCGCTGTGCTGGATCAATTTTGTAGCTATTGATGTTTTCTTTAAGTTACCCGAGAGCGGGGGCGTTTGCGGGGCAACCGCGATTGCAGAGGAAGTGGAAAAGGGCGGCGGAAACCTGCATGGCGGCTTCATGCTGGGTAACATCGTTTCATCCCCTGATGCTTCGGCAGGAACACTTCTTGCTGCCTGCGGGGTGTACTGTGCGGGACTTCCCGGGGGTCTTTTTGCGGCTCTGCTCGTGTATATCGGTAACCGGATCTGTTACGATCCCGGCTACGCGGGCACAACCGGCGCAATCACTGCGACATTCCTTGTCTACGGCATGACCCAGGTAGGGTTCGCCCCATCGGACTTTATTGCCGGCATGGTGATTGCGATCCTTACCATACAGGGCATCTCCCATGTGCATTCCAGCCGGCTGATTGCCCGGCTCTGGGATTTCAGGAACCGGCTGCTGGGAGGTCATCCATGATCGCGATATACCTCTGCGCAGCAATCGCGGTGTATGCAGCCCTGCGGATTATTACCGAGCGCAATACCATGCGCAAACTGCCGTTTCTCAACGTCATCTCGTTTGCTGTAACCGCCATCATCGCGCTGCTGCTCCCCAATCCCATAACCATCATTGCGGCAGCAGCCTATTTTGTCGGTTCGACCCTTGAATCAAACGCGATTGCAAGCACGTGGGCAGGGGGAATCAAAAAGCCATGAATGATATCGTAATGGCTGCATCAGTGATTCTCATCCTCATCGGTATGACTGCGGCAATCCTTAACCGCGATCCGTTCGACAAACTGATTTCGCTCTCGATACTTATTGCCGGTGTGTTCCCGTTCATTGTCGACCGGGGATTTTTGGATGTTGCGATTGCCACTGCCCTCATTGCGCCGCTCTCTACAATATTTACTCTCATGGTCTGTCGGAGGGTGAAGGAATGATCACGGAACTCTATTCCCCGGAGTTTGTGATCGGGCTGGTTGTCCTTATCGTGGGAACCATATCGGTTGCCTTCCCCCGGGATAAAGATTACCTGACCCGTCTGATCAACCTGGAGATCCCGGGATGGGGACTGCTGCTCGTCATGCTGCACTACAACGAAGCGCTCGCCCTCTTCACGTTCGCTGCCATGTCGGTGCTTTCAACCTATATCTTCGTTCGTATCATGCAGAAGAAGGAGGGCATATGATCATACGGAAGATCTCCCACTTCCTGTGCAATTATGAAAATATCGTGCCGCTCTTTGCCGGAGCCTGTGCCCTTCTCTTTCTTGCCGGCATTCTCATGCTGCCGCTCAGCTACGAGCAGAACCAGCTCTATCCCAAAAACTTTGACCGGAACAGTTCGTTAGACCCGTACGATCGCGGTGGACCGCCCTTTACGCAGGTCACAATTCATTCCCAGTACCCTGCAAATTCCCCGTCAGCCGGGCTGGTAACAACGTACCTGACGCCGTTCTCCCAGTTTCTTGCGGACACGACCATGCACCTTGGCACAACTATTGTCGCCCACCCGGGAGGAATCATTGACGAGATCCTGTACAACACCCGGGGGCTGGATACGGTTGTTGAACCAACGATCCTCCTGATCGCGTTTGCGATTGCTTCATACCTGTACCGGAAGGTGGGATGATGTGGGACCAGTATAACATCGGGCTGCTTTGTGTCCTGATCGCCGGGGTTATCGGGTTTGCGGCACTTGCCCGGGAGACCGATGACCTGCACCGTTTGCTGCTGCTCGATCTTGTCGAGATCACAGCGCTCGGGGTTATCGCCCTGCTCGGTACCGATCTGGCAGAAGCTCTCGTTCTTCCCGGGCTGACCGTGGGAATTGCAGAACTCCTTGCTCTGTCCCAGATCTACATCACAAAGGAAGGATTAAAGGAACGACCGGTACGGGGACTGAACATTGAGGTGATCCAGATGGCAGACGCACCCCTGATAATCTCGGGATTCCTTGTCGTGTACGGGCTGGTACTCTCCGGGTTTACCGGGGGTGGGGTTGCCGGGCTCGGACTTGTCTTCTATTTCATGTCGCGGGGCTACAAGGAGGACTTAAACATGCTCGAGATGGCAAGCGGCATCTCGTGGGCTATCTGGATCTTTGCGTTCTTTGTCTTCATGTTCCTCCCGCAGTACTGGTTCATCGCCCTTATGGGTGCGGCGGTGGGCATTGTACTCAAAGTAACCGTGAAGATGTCCCTTGTCGGGACCATGTGGGGGGAGCACCGTGATTAATCTTATCGGGGGAGTGCCCCTCTATGTGCTGGAGTTTGGCGATGAACTTGTATACCTGACGCCCTACACGATCACGCTCTTCCTGCTCGCACTGACCTTTACCGTGCTCGTCCTCATCAGCCGCCCGGAAAAGCAGGTGGATATTGCCTTTGGGGGCGATGCCTACCGGACTAAGGAGATCAGCGTTTCCGAGATGCGCTTCCGGCGTTTCATGGCAATTGCCTGTGGGCTTGCCACCATGGGAGCGATGGTGACCGGGGATATCTTCAACTTCACCCTTTTTACAGCCATGGTCGGGATAACCAACGTTGGGATTGTTGCTGCGGTAAAGAGCCCGCATGTGCAGGACGCGGCGTACCAGTACGGGCTGGTCTCTCTGTCGGCTACCATCCCCCTTTTCGGGGGGGCTGCCGTGTACGCGGCAACCACCGGCTCGCTCTCGATGATCGAGCTGATGAAAGGTACGCTTCCGTCCGTTCCGCTGATTGCAAAGGGGATGCTCATGCTCGGGGTTATTGGTGAGGGTATGGCCCCCTTCTATGCAGCAAAAGCCGAGATGTTCCGGGCCCCGGGTGCCCCGTATGTGATCATGTGCTCGCTCTCCTCGCTGCTGATATTCCTGCGGGTTGTCGAGATCGTTATGCTGGGGTGATCGAGATGAAACGAACAACGGTTGCACGAATCTTCTGGGCGGCTGCGGGTGTCTGCGTGATTGCATCCGTCCTGTACTTCATGGGAATGATCCCGCTCCCTGTCTGTGCAGCCCTGCTGATTGTGGCATTCCCGGTCACGGTTCTTTCACTCTTCTTCTGCTGGATGGCAGGAGAGTCCGGAGGTGACATCCCGTTTATCGGGTACTGATATGATCGTAGAACTCCTCCTTGCCACATTCTTTGGCCTGCTCCTCTTAGGCATCCACCGGAAGATCATTGCCCGTATCCAGCGGAGGCCCGGCCCGCCCATCTGGCAGGAGATCCTGCACATGCTCAAGTTCTCGTTCAAGACCACGTGGATCCCGAAGACCGCAAGCCCGGTCCTCTTTGTCGGGGTTGTCCTGATCGCGATTGGTATCTGGACAGCAGCTTTCTACGTGCTTGTCAGCGGGGGGAGCATCCTGGTTATTTTAGGGATCTACATGCTCCACAAGATTGTGGAGCACGGGTTTGGGCTCTCATCCGGATCGCCGTACGGTAAGTATGGCGGTGTCCGATCGGTCATCTCGGCAGCATCGGAGATCCCGCTCTTTGTCAGCGTTGCCGTGATCGCAGTCTACACTCATTCGCTGGACATTTCGGCCATCATGCAGTACCAGCAGGTACACGGCCCGCTGCTCATCATCGCATTCCCGGCAGCCTGTGCGATGTTCCTTGTGATCCTCTCGAAGATGCCCTTTGGTCCCTTCTCTATAGTTGAGGCCAAGGAGCTGGTGAGCGGGTACAAGACCGAGCACTTCGGCATCTGGAGAGCCGGGCTTGAGATCTGTAATGGCCTGAAAACGTATGTCCTGCTCGCCGTCTTCCTTGCGGTATTCATCGGGCCGCTCTCCCTGCCATGGCTTCTGGTTGGTATGATTCTGCTGATGGTGATTCTCGCGTTTGCCTGTGCAATCACCCCGATGATGTCGCCTTTTGATTCGGTGACTATTCAGATGCTGGTAACTGCCCTGATGCTCGTCTATGCAGCCGCAGTGCTGCTGGTGGTGCACCCATGATCCGCGAAGTGATCCTCTTCGGAGGCGTACTGTATATCCTCATCACCATCGCCCAGATTATTGACCGACCGTCTATCTGGGCTGAAGGTGTAATTGTTGCAGTTGTGCTTGCCATTGCCACTGCGCACTATCTCATAAAAGATGAGCACCAGCTTCATACCGCAGAGATCGCTGCACTCTGGGCAGCCGTGCTCCTGTTTGTTGTCTACGGGGTGTTCAAATACGGGGGAGTGTTATGACCACGTACCTCTACGAGCAGGATCTCGTCACGCAGAAATACCGGATTCTTGTTGCAATGCGGCACGACAGTCTCGTGCGAAAGATTGCCCTGGAGCTGAATATTCCCGTGCAGGAATTGCGAAGATACTTAATCGAACACCTCGACATGATCCAGTTAGAAAACCTTCCCGCCCGGGCGGAGATGGCAGATGACCATGCCGATCAGGGTGATGCAGTTGCCCGGGCCTTAGGGCGGGAAAAATATTCCCTCTACTTACGGATCCTTTCCGGTGCCACAATGGATGCCATTTTCAGGGAAGTGGATGTACGCGTACATACAGGCACTCCCGTGGATGACGCAATCGCTTATGGCAGGACACAGATAAGGGAGGCATTGAAAATATGAACATTCTCCAGCGGATAAAAAATACCGTCCGTTCGCGTTCGATCCATGTGGCCTATGTGGATGTCGGCTCCTGCAATGGCTGCGACATCGAGGTGCTTGCCTGCTTAGCCCCTCGCTACGATATCGAACAGTACGGCATCTATGTCCACAACAACCCGAGAGAGGCCGATGTCCTGCTCGTGATCGGTGCCTATACCCCCGGATGGGAGGAGAAACTTGCCATGGTCTGGGATAAAATTCCCGCACCCAAAGCAGCGATCACGATTGGCAACTGCCCGATCTCCGGGTGTCTCTTTGACCGGAAGGGCTCCTTTGTCGATCCACCGGTCAAAAAGCACATCCCCATCGCTGCCGAAGTCCCGGGCTGCCCGCCCCGCCCCACCGAGATCCTGCAGGCAATCATGTCGGTCCGTGATTCGGTCTTTGCCAACTGGGAGGAGGAGCACTCATGAAGCGAATCGTGGATGTCAATATTCCGTTAGGACCTATCCACCCCTGTTTCAAGGAACCGATCCGGCTCAAGTGCGAAGCTAAAGGTGAACGCATCACCGGCGCCGAAGTCGAGCTCGGTTATATGAAAAAAGGGATAGAGCGAATCATGAAAGGGCGCCCGTGGCAGGAGGTCATGTTTCTTGCCGAGCGCGTTTGTGGGATCTGCTCGGTGATCCACAACATGGTCTTTATAGAGGCTATGGAACAGATCAGTGATATCCCCGTTCCGCCACGTGCCGCATATCTTCGCGTGATCGCAAACGAACTGGACCGGATGCAGAGCCACCTTCTGGCCAACTTCTCGTACTGTTACTCCATAGAGCATGAGACCCTGGGGATGTACCTGCTCGATTTACGGGAGCAGGTGATGGATGAACTTGAACGCCTGACCGGTGCCCGGGTCACCTGCGCTTATATTATCCCCGGTGGTGTCCGGTGCGACATCCCCAAAAAGGAAGCAGAAGCATTACCGGCATCGCTCGACCGGATTGAAGGGGACCTGCGCCGGTATGCCGGGATGTTTGAGGGCGGCCCGATGATTGCCCTGCGAAGCCGGGGGGTCGGGATTCTCACACAGGAGGCAGCACAGCGGGTCCATGTCGTCGGCCCTACTGCACGGGGGAGTGGGATTGCGGTGGACTGCCGGACTAACCATCCAACGTACCAGAAGCTCGGTTTTGTCCCCATCACCCGGCCTGACTGCGATAACTTTGCCCGGGTGATGCTCCGGTTCGATGAGGTCTTCCAGAGTATTGCTCTTATCCGGAAATGCTTAGCGGAGCTCCCTAAAGGTGTTGTTCGGGGCGGAGGTGTCTGCAAAGCAGGAGAGACACGGTACAGCGGCGAAGCCCCACGGGGAGAACTGACTTACTTTATCAAGAGCGATGAGTTCGGGCGGATCGTGGAGATCCAGATCCAGACCCCGTCCATCATGAACATCGAGGCGTGCTGCCACGAAATGATCATCGGGTCGGATTCGATTGCCGATGTCACGGCAACCTTCATCTCCGCAGACCCCTGCGTTGCATGCACGGAGCGGTAACATGAGTTCGTCGATGGTCTGGTATATCAGGGAGTTTGCCCGCGCTGAGTGGATCAAAAAGTTCCTCTTTGCAAAGACCGCTCCGCTGGTTACCCCATCGCATTTCCGGGGATTCCCGGAACCTACGGGCAAGACCTGCCAACATGCCCTCTTCTGCATGATGGCCTGCCCGGCACCGGGGGCTATCGAGGTGGTTCATGCCGGTGATGGCTGGATACCGAAGATCCACAAAGGGCACTGCATCCGCTGCGGGCTCTGCGTGGAAGCGTGCCCGAACGGGGTATTAAAAAGCGGGAGGATCCGGGAGACCATGGAACGCGAAGGCACGTCCCTGCTCTTCTCGTTCCGTATCGCGATTGACAAGGATCTCTGCACCGGCTGCGGGAACTGCTGTACTGCCTGCCCGGTCAACAAGCAGGCCGATGCCCAGATGGGGGCAGGCGGGCATTCCTCAAATGATGACGTGATCATGCGGGTGCAGGAAGGAGATATCGTGGTGATCCACGAGGACAAATGCACGGGTTGCAAGACCTGCGAAACGAGCTGCCCGAACGGTGCTATCCGGATAGCCCGGATCCTCGAAGGATACCAGCAGCCCGTGCAGGAGGGATTGCAGTGAAGTGCATCCTCAACACCGGGCGCACGGTTCCGCAGGGAGCTTCTGTCGAACATAAGGGAGCGGATGTATACCGCACCATTGCATCGTCCTGTTTCCTCAATCCCGTGGATATGATGATACTGGGAATTGAGGACGGGGACCGGGTCCGGGTCACTACTTCTGCCGGCCAGATTGTTCTTACCGCCCGTCCCGCAGAGGGAGTAGCACGGGCGGAGATCTTTGTGGCAATTGGCCCATATGCAAACCACATCATCTCCTCTGAGACTCATGGCACCGGGATGCCGGACTTCAAGAGCCAGCGAGTAGATGTCGAACCAACTGAAGAACTGTTAAAAAGTGTCGGGGAACTCATGGAAGACATCGGGGGGTTGCGCTATGATCATACATGATGTGATCTGCCCCTTCTGTGGCTGCCTATGTGACGATCTCGAACTTGAGACTGAAGGAGGAAAGATCATAAAGGTACAGAACGGCTGCGCCCTTGCAGAGTCAACGTTCATGACCGATACCCGGCTCCCGGCCCCTATTCGTCGCACGGAAACCGGCTGGGAGGAGATCTCCTATAACGAAGCGATCAAAGAGACGGCAGAGATCTTACAGGGTGCAGACCGCCCGCTCCTGTACGGGTGGAGCAGCACGCACGGTGAAGCACAGAGCGTTGGCGTTCATATCGCCGAGCTGATAGGAGCAGTCATCGACAACACGAGCACCGTCTGTCACGGCCCGTCCATCCTTGCCATTCAGGAAGTCGGCCATCCCGGCTGCACCCTCGGGCAGGTAAAGAACCGGGCTGATGTGATCATCTACTGGGGGTGCAACCCTATAGAGGCGCATCCCCGCCACATGAGCCGGTATACCACGTATGCCACCGGGTTTTTTGTCCCGGACGCCCAGCGGGAGCGCACGGTGATCGTTGTCGATACCCGCAGGACGGATACTGCCGGCATTGCCGATGAATTCGTACAGATCGAACACGGCGGAGATTACGCTGTGCTTTCCGCCCTGCGGGCAATTGTCCGGGGAAAAGCATCAGTCATCCCCGCAAAAGTCGCCGGTGTTTCCAAAGAGCAGCTTATCCGGATCGCAGAGATCTGTAAACGTGCAAAGTTCGGGGCGATCTTCTTTGGTCTCGGTCTTACCATGAGCCGGGGAAAATACAAGAACATAAGAAATGCCATCGAGCTCACCGACGAACTCAACCGGCACACGAAATTTGTCATCTCCCCATTGCGGGGCCACGGGAATGTCTATGGTTCCAATGAAGTATTCACGTGGATGACCGGCTATCCCTTTGCCGTTGATTTTGCACGGGGCATTGCGTTTTATAATCCCGGCGAAACAACCGCTGTCGACATATTGCGCAGGGGCGAATGCGACGCGGCTCTCATTGTGGCAAGTGACCCGGGAGCGAACTTCCCCCGTGCAGCAGCTGCCCACCTCGCAAAGATCCCGACCGTGGTAATTGATCCGCACATGAACGCGACGACCGCCCTTGCCCGCATCCATATTCCCTGCACTGCTGCGGGTATCGATGCAGCGGGCACTGCGTACCGGATGGATGGCGTGCCCATTCGATTGAAAAAAGTGATTGATCGCGGATACCCGGATGATGCAGAGATCCTAAAAAAAATCTATGACCGCTTGAACGGAGGGAAGGGGCCATGACCGAGTTATGGGTAAAAAATGCCTGCGTCATTGACCCTCTCCGTGGCATCAACGGCGAAATCATGGATATTGCAATCCGTGACGGCCGTATTGTTGAGTCAGTCTCGGACCGGGCAGATGTGATCGATGCACAGCGTTGTCTCACGCTGCCCGGTGGTATCGATTCGCATACCCATGTCAGCGGTACGAAAGTAAACTTCGGGAGGTACATGAGCCCGGAGGACATGCGTGCGGGACGGACAAAACGCAAGGGGAAGATGCATGTCACGAGCGGATACTATGTCCCGACCACGTTCGGCAACAGCTACCGGTACAGCGCCATGGGATACACTACCCTTCTCGAAGGGGCGATGGCTCCCCTGGAAGCCCGCCATACCCACGAGGAGTTCACGGCAACTCCCCACCAGGACATGATGGCCAACACTCTCTTTGACGGAAACTGGGCGGTCATGGATGCGGTGCGGGAAAAAGATGTCCGGAAGACGGCGGCGGTAGTTGCATGGACGCTGAAAGCGGCCCGGGGGTATGGGATTAAACTGACCAACCCCGGCGGCACTGAGGCGTGGGGGTTTGGTGAGGACTTAACCGGCATCCATGAAATGGTTCCGCATTTCGCTGTCTCTCCTGCCGAGATTATCACCACCATGATCCGGGCAAACGAACTTCTCAAACTCCCCCATTCGGTGCACCTGCACTGCAACAACTTAGGAAAACCCGGCAATTACCAGACCACCCTCGAAACGTTTGATATCGTCCCTGACTTAAATCCAGATCGCCAGACCCTGTATGCCACTCATGTGCAGTTCCATGCATACGGTGGCGGGACGTGGAAGAACATCAGTTCCAAGGCAGAAGAGATCACCCGCTCGATCAACAGCAAACCCCAGATCGTCATGGACATGGGCCAGATTATGTTCGGCCGGACCATGACCATGACCGCGGACGGACCGATGGAGTTCAACCTCCACTGCCTCCACCACAACAAGTGGAGCAACCACGATGTGGAGCTGGAGACCGGGTCCGGAATCATCCCGGTAACATACTCGAAGAAGAGTGCCGTGAACTGCATCATGTGGGCGATCGGCCTTGAACTGGCCCTCCTTACAAAAAATCCGTACCAGTGTCTGCTCGAAACGGACAATCCCAACGGTGCACCGTTCGTGAAGTATCCCGAGATTATCGGCCTCCTGATGAGCAAACGGTACCGGGATGAGGAATGCGCCACGCTGGCAAACGGTGTCGAGCAGAGAACTTCGCTTTGTGCGCTTGAACGGGAGTTGGACTGGCACGATATCGCTGTCATGACCCGGGCAGGTCAGGCAAAGGCACTGGGCATCGTCAACCAGGGCAAAGGCCATCTTGGCATTGGTGCGGAAGCCGACATCGCCATCTACCCGATCCGGACCGACTCTGTTGACCCGGCCCGGGAATACCGGAAAGTGGTGGAAGGGTTCCAGAAGACCCGGTATACGATCAAGCGGGGACGCGTGGTTTCGCGTGACGGGGACATCATCGTTGATGGTGCGAATGCGACCTTCTGGGTCGATGCGATGGTGCCCGAGGATCTCAAAATGGAAAACGATCCGGAATTCATCAAACGATTTGAACAGTTCTACACGGTGAGGATGAGCAATTATCCGGTGCAGGACGTGTATCTCCCCCGCGGACGGCGCATAGAAACCGAGGTATTTACATGAGAGTGATCCTTGAGAGCAAAGTGCGGAGTAAGCCCAACCTCCCGATCGAAGCAGAGGCGATCATTCCCCGCAATTTCTTAAAAGGCACCGATCTTCTCGTCTACGAGGGTAACAAGGAGCGTACGCTCTCCGAGCTGTTCTGGATCTTTGTCGAAGGAACCGCAGTCTCTCCCGAGAACATTGAAGTGATACTCAAAGGCGATACGTCGCGGATCAAGCGTGTCGGGGAGTATATGGACACTGGCAGTATCGTAATCGAAGGAGATATCGGCATGCACTGCGGGAATTTCATGAGCGGCGGGACGATCGAGATCCGCGGCAATGCCGATTCGTGGCTCGGACGGGAGATGCGGGGCGGGACGATCCTCTGCCGTGGCAATGCGAGCCATTATTGTGCAACCGGCTATCGTGGTGAGAAGAAAGGTATGCAGGGTGGCAAGGTCGAAGTGTTTGGCAATACAGGGGATTTCTGCGCTGAATACCTTGCCGGCGGTACGGTGCATATTCATGGCAGTACCGGGGATTTCCCTGGCGTGGAGATGCGGGGTGGGGAGTTGATCATCGAAGGTGACGCAACCCGGCCCTGCGGGAATATGAAGAATGGTTCGTGCGTGATTTTAGGTACGGTGCACGACATGCTCCCCACCTTTGAAAAGACCGGGCAGCGGGTGCTTCCTGAATGGAAGATCACGGCGGATGTATACAAAGGCGATGTGGCGAACCGGGGGAAGGGCACTCTCTGCGTGCGGAGTTAAAAAGGTCTTCACGGTATTTTTTAGGATATATCAATCCATATTGTTCTGCAGAAATCGGTATGATTCTGTGAGATTCATAGTAGACCCTGAAAATCTATAATCTTGCGAGGGTTCCCCGCCTCAGGGCCTCTCTTTAGGCACGGCGGGGCAAGACGGTTTCAATAATTTTCTGTCATCCGCCATAAGAATGTTGATGAAATTCCCCAAAAAAGGGAGTCAAGGGGATGCTCCCCTTGGGCTGCCTTCCCCCTGGGGGAGAGAGGGGGTCACCCTCATAGCAGTCATTAGATAATAAGCGAACAACTGAAAAAGAAGATTAAACCAAACCGTGTTTTCTATAAACCATCTCGTCCAATGAAGTCCACAAGACCTCTCACTTCGTTCATGAACGGTGATTGCGCCTCAAGGAGCGGGGTGATCACCGGTTCAGAGCGTACAACTTCCGGATCAGCCGGGAGATAAAATACCTTAAAGAAAAGTCCATCGTCCCCGCATATTTCCTGAACTTTTCGGATATCTTCCGGTGCACCCGACCGGTTCACGACAAGGATCCTGTTTTTTATCCCGATTTGCCGGGCGAGAATCGCAGATTCCCGCGCCACCGACAGTGCGTTGTAGGATGGATCGCTGACAACCAGTGCCGTTTCAAAACCGTCAGCAACTGCCCGCCCGAAATGCTCCATGCCTGCCGGGGTGTCGAGCAGGACAACCTGATCCTTCAGGAGGGGCATGTGGCGGAGGATTGCGGCAAGGAGCGTATACTCCGGGCAGAGACACCCGGCACCTGCCATCCGGACGCCGCCCATGACAAGCAACCGCAGGTTATCTGCAACATGAATGGAGAACCGGTCAATTACATCGCTCACATCCGGGTTGAGCGTGAGGAGACCGCCCGGGGAAATATCCTGGCCTGCGCCAATTTTTTCCCGGATATACTCCGCGCTCTTTGAGACCGGTACTATCTGCCCCACGTTCTCAGGCAGGATGCCGAGCGTGACGGCAAGGTTCTGCTGGGGATCGCCATCCACGGCAAGAACCCGCAGACCCCTGCGGGAAAAAAGATGGGCGAGGATGGCGGTGAGTGTGGTCTTACCTACCCCGCCCTTGCCGGCGATAACGATTCGTATTCCGCCAATTCTGCCGGAGGAGGAATTGCCGGTTCCCGGCATTCTTCCGGGACCGGGTATGCCTGATGGCACCTTCAAATCCCCAGCTCGGTCCGCTTGCGTTCGATGTGGTCCGAGATGAGCATCGCTGCCTTTGCCGGATCGGGTTCTACAGAGAAACTCGCATTCACTGCGCCTTTTAACCCCTCGGTCAGGAGCGACACGGTTGCCGGGCTTCCCGCAATATGCGGCATCACGCCGAGCACCGTGTATACTCCGGATGCAACAAAGTATGCCCCGATGGAGACTGCTTTCTGCGAGTACCATTCGGGTGCTGCACCGGCAATGGGCAGTTTGTGGATCGGCACATTGAGGGCATTGCCAAGTTCCGCTGCGAGCACGAGGATACGGGAGTTGTCCACGCAGGAGCCCATGTGGAGCACGGGGGGAATCTTCAACGATTCACAAACCGCCCGGAGGTTGTCACCTGCGAGTGATGCTGCCTCGGGCCGGAGGAGGCCGGCTTTTCCTGAAGCGATCGCAGCGCAACCTGTCTCGACGCAGAGAATATTTCTCTTGATGAGTTCCTTTGCCAGTATCACATGCCCGGAGTCGTGCTTAACGTGCGGGTTGTTGCACCCGACAATCCCGACCGCTCCCCGGATCTTCCCGGCAGCGATCAGGTCGATGAGCGGTTTGAACGAGCCGCCGAGTGCGTTCTTGATTGCTTCGTTTGAGAATCCTGCCATGACCGGCACCGGTTCTCCCGGAATAAGCACACGCTGGGGGTTACGGTTCTTGTAGTTCTCGACAGCCATCCGCACAATCGCTTTTGCCGTGAGATACGCATCTTCCGCATGGAAGTCAAAGAAGTACGAGCCCGGGATCGTGGCTTTCGAACTTGTGGAGATGATCTGGGTGTGATAACAGCTTGCCGTCCGGGGGAGCGAGGGGAAGATGCACTGGTAGTCTACGACCATTGCTTCAAGAGCGCCGGTTGCAATGATCAGCTCCTGGTTGAGGTGGTTTCCCGTCATCGGGATGCCCTTTCTCATGAGCAGTTCATTGCCGGTACAACACATCCCGACAAGATTGATGCCCTTCGCACCGTACTTCACGGCGAGTGCCTTTAACTCAGGATCTGCGACTGCTTTTACAATAACTTCCGAAAGCACCGGGTTATGGCCATGCACCGAGATGTTTACGTGATCTGCTTTGAGCACGGCGAGATTCATTTTTGACATACTGATTGTCGGTGTGCCAAACAGGATATCCGAGACATCGGTGCCGATCATGGACCCGCCCCAGCCATCCGAGAGCGAGGTCCGCAGTCCCTGGAGCAGGATATTGACATAATCAGCACCAACCCCCATCTGGACACGGTGCATGGAGTCCACCACTTCACGGTCAATGCCCCGGGGGGTGATGCCAAGTTTGTCCCAGATCTCCCGGGTGGCTTTCGGGGCACGGTTGAGGAACTGGAGCGTGTTCTTCCGCATGCCGTACTCGTCTAACATGGCGCCGCCCAAAGCTTCTGCCAGCTGCTCCGGTTTCTTCCCATCAGTTTTGATTCCGTATTCCTTGCAGATCCTCTGGAGTTTTTCCGGATCGGCGATTGCATAGTCTTTGGTCTTACCGGTGCCGAAGAGATACAAGGTCTCGGCAATATCGCGGCCATGATCCGAGTGAGCTGCAGCACCGGTCGCGATCATATCCAACATGTTTCGCGAAACGATCAGGTCAGCATCGGCACCACAGACGCCACGGATGCGGTGGGGCGGGATGATCCGGCAGGGTCCCATAGTGCACCGTGAGCAGGAAGTGCCGTTTTCACAGTGTTTGCAGGGAGGCTGCTGCATCTCGAAACGGTCCCAGACTGTCTCGATGCCCTCTTTCATCATCAGTTCAAGGACCGGCTTGGCGTTCTCATCGGTAGTCCGCTCATTTTTCTTCTGCTCAATTAATGCCGGGTTCAAAAGCGCCATTCTCGCTTTGTCGAGCTCGCAGACATCGAGCTTCTCCCGGATCAGTTGGGGTTTTGGTTCCTCGGCCATTTCACTCACACCATTGGATTTGATAGTTGGTAATCCATCATGGGTATATATATTTCTTCGCCTCAAAAACAAAACAAAACAAGCATACGGCAGGTGTGAGATTTGGGGTTAAGCATGAGAGGGAAATTCCACGAGAACACTGTCAGGGACGTTCCTGTTGGTGTCCAGAACGGGGCAAGTATTATACTATAAATCATCAATAACAAACGAGAGAGTCAAATCCAAGAAGTCTTATCCTATGGACCATACCGTTTTCTCCCAACTGCAAAAAAGACCCCGTATCCTTGCCGTACTTATCGCTGAAATCTCTGTGATTGTCCTGATCCTGAACGCATACGGGCTCACGATAGGCATTACACATGTCCTCCCGCACCTCTTTTACATTCCCATCATAGTCGCCGCGTATTTTTTTCCCCGTCGTGGGATACTTTTCGCATGCATTCTCTCGGCGATTTACTGTAGCATGACGTATTTTTTCAATCCCACTATTCCCGGCGACTTGTTGGAAGCCGGTGGACGGGTCATTATTTTCCTTATAATAGCCGTTGTTGTCTCATTCTTAACCCTGCGGATGCAGGAGAGCGAGCAGCAATTCAGGGGCGTTGCTGAGAGAAGTTCCGATGTCATTATCTTAACGGACTTAACGGGAAGAGCAACGTATGTCTCCCCCTCTGTGGAAAAAATTCTTGGGTGGAGTCCTGTTGAGATCACCGGGAAAATGCCCGGGGATTTTGCCCACACAGATGACATCGGTATTGTACTGGCCGCGATTCCGGATCTCGGGCTGGGAAAAACAATCGAAGAACTCACCATCCGGTTCCGGAAAAAGAATGGTGAATATGCTATCATGGAGTTTTCCGGAGCCCCGGTTATAAAGAACGGGGCAGTCGCGGGGTTCCAGGTCTTCGGCCGGGACATTACCGGGAAGAAGAAGGCGGAAAATGCACTCCGCGAGAGCGAGGAAAAATACCGCATGCTCGCCGATTATACGTATGACTGGGAATACTGGATTGCACCCGATGAGACCATCCTGTATACCACACCTTCCTGCGAGCGGATCACCGGGTATACTGCCAAAGAATTTGCCGAAGATAAAGGTTTGATCAAAAAGATTATCCATCACGATGACAGCAACGCCCTTGATCACCACATGGTGCAGGGATTTACCCGGCAGCAAGCCGGCGCGATTGATTTCCGTATTATTCACCGGAACGGGGATATACGCTGGATCGGTCACGTCTGCCAGCCGATTTATAATGCCCGGGGTGAATTCATCGGGCGGCGATCCAGCAACCGGGACATCACTGCACGTAAACGGGTGGAATATGAACTGCGGGACTCTAACCGGCGTCTTACTGATATTATCGATTTCCTTCCTGATCCTACCATGGTCATCGACATTGACGGTAAGGTTGCGGCATGGAACCGGGAAATGGAAAAATTAACGGGCATACCTGCTGCTTCCATTCTTGGCAAAGGGGACTATGCCTACGCAGTCTGGTTCTATGGAAAACCCCGTCAGGTCCTCATTGATCTGGTTCTGCACGATGATCAGGATGCGATCAGGACACTATATCCTAATTATCGCCGGAACGGGAATACCATCCTTGCCGAGATCGAGACACAGCAGTCTGATGGAACCCGGTTTCAGTTCTGGATTACCGCAACTCCCCTTTTCAACCAGAACGGGAAGACCATTGGCGCAATTGAATCGCTGCGTGATGTCACCCACCAGAAAACAATTGCGCGGGCATTGCGGGAGTCGAAAAAATATCTCGATGCTATCATCAACACCATCTCTGACCCGGTCTTTGTCAAGGATCGCAGGCACCGGTTTGTGACGCTGAACGATGGTTTCTGCCGCTTTGTTAAGTATACCCGGGAAAACCTTTTAGGAAAGACCGATTATGATTTCTTTCCCAAAGAGGATGCTGACGTTTATCGCAAAAAAGATGAAGAAGTATTCAGTTCCCGTACGATAAACGAGAACGAAGAGACTTTAACCGATGCCCAGGGAAACCGGCATACTATTGTCACCAAGAAATCCCTGTACATAAACGGGGACGGTGAGGAATTCCTTGTCGGTATTATCAGAGACATCTCCGAGAGAAAACAGATGGAAACTGCACTCCGTGAGGTGAACAAGAAGTTAAATCTCCTCTCAAGCATCACCCGGCACGATATCCGTAACCAGCTTCTCTCGCTGACTGCTTACCTGGAGCTTTCAAAAGAGACTCTTGGCGATGCTGCAAAAACTTCGGAATATATCATTAAGGAAGAGCGGGCTGCAACCGCCATCGAACGGCAGATTCTCTTCACCAAAGAATACCAGGACCTCGGCGTCAAAGCACCGGTCTGGCAAAATATCTCTCTCTGTCTCAAAACCGCCGTTGCAGCTCTCCCATTGCGGGATATCTCCATTGTGGATGAAATTTCTGGTCTTGAAATATACGCAGATCCGCTTTTCCAGAAAGTGTTCTATAACCTCATCGACAATGCCCTCCGGTACGGAGGTTCGGATATGACCACGATACGCTTCTCTTACGAGGAGTCAGGACCCGGTATGGTGATCTCTGTTGCGGATAATGGAATTGGAATAACGGCAGACGATAAAAAACGGCTGTTCGAGCGCGGGTTCGGCCACCATACCGGCCTCGGGCTCTTCCTCTCCCGGGAAATCCTGTCGATTACCGGCATTACGATTACCGAGAGCGGAGAACCCGGTAAGGGGGCACGGTTCGAGATTGTTGTGCCAAACGGGGCGTGGCGGCGTACCGGAACTTCGTAACAATTCCTCCCCTCCCTTACCTGCACGGTCAGGAATGTTCAGCGACCTGTTTTTAAATCATAACCGGATAGATTCACAAAGCCCGTTTAATATCCTCCGCACACGCGAGAACCGATCTCAACGGGAAGCGTCCCGTTGGCACAGAGATAGGTGAGGATCGCATCGGACCCCAGCGCAATAGCAAAACATCCTATGAGGGAACCGACAAGGATCGCGAGGAAAACGAGCAGGTTGTTTATGCCGAGTATTTTTCCCGCAATGGAGCCCCGTATCCCCCCGCTCCCGAGGACCGGTACCATCACCATCAGGACAATAGCAAAGAACCAGAGACCGGCAAGCCAGTGGTGGTTAAGGATAAACTGCTCTGTCTTTTTTGTAAGATCCGACAGCATAGGCCCGAGGAAGGGGATGCGGTACGCAAGATCGAAGTTCAGCGCCATGAAGAGACCGGTCTCGACATCGATCATGACAATGGAGAGTGCCATGTACCACCACGGGATTCCAAGAGCGATCCCGATTGGGATGACGGTTTCTTTTCCGGCGGGAGGCAGGAGGTACGCGGCTATAAGGCCGAGCATAGTAAAAAACTGGGCCTGCGGGAGCGTGACTGCCATTATGCCGATGTGGATAATGACGACAAGGACCGGAATAAGCAGGGCGATTGCCCGGTATGGGACACCCCGTGCCAGGATGCTTTCTGTTATACTGTTTACCATATCACTTTCTATCTAGGGAATGGGATCTGATCCATATAAAAACAGGTTACGGGAATCTGCCTTGGCGATGACTCCATTTAAGATTACATCACGACCCGTGTCACAACCCCGTGGATCTTCTCAGGGGGAAGGGCATAGAACTGGATGAACGGCGGAGAATTCTTTTTTATGATCCCATAGAGTTTCCAGATGAGTTTATCGCTCACGATGTTCTCAACGCCATAGAAAATGGTTTTTTCATCAATTCCCCGCTCCTTTAACAATCCAACCACGTTAACGACTTCCATATATCCGGCGGTGACCGTGAAGAGATGGAGGCCTGTAGAGATGCCGGAGTCGAACGTTGTGCTGATGCCAAACGGTTTTTCGGTTACATTGATCGATACGAGGATATTGTTCTCGTACATGATCTCATTCTGAAAAAAGACCTGGGATACATAGGAAGACAGTTTCTTTACATCCCCAATAAAGTAGAGTGCGGTTCCCCGGATCTTCGGGAGGGTATCGTAACTCTGCTGGTACCGTGGGAGAAACTCCATCAGGGGGACTGGTTTGAGCATTGTGTGGAGCTTCTCTTGCCCCAGGATGAATGTGATAATGATGATGAGTGGGATGGAAGCCATGATGAATGACCAGTAGGCCCCGTGCGGGATCTTGAGCAGCGTAGATATGAAAAACAACCCGTCAACAATGATGAGAGCTACGGAGAAGATCATCTGGACCGGTTTACGCCGGTGCAGGAAGATGATCGCCATCATGATGGCGGAGATAAGCATCGAACCCGAAACGGCAAGACCGTACGCAGATGCAAGATTCTCTGATGACCGGAATTCGAACATGACAACAAGCACTGCGGCCAGCAGCAGCCAGTTGATGGTATCGATATAGATCTGGGATTGTAGTTCAGATGAGGTAAAATCAATTTTCATCTTGGGGAGGATTCGGGTGGTCATGCCCTGGTAGACGATCGAGAACATGCCGGAGATCATGGCCTGCGATGCAATGACTGTTGCACAGATACTCAGGATGAGGAAGGGGACTAAAATGATCGGGCTGATGGTATTGATCATCGCGAAGAGAACATTGTGGGTGTTGCCGGTCTGGAGAACGTACGCACCCTGCCCGAGATAACTGAGCACGAGCGCCGGAAATACAACGACCCAGCCTTTTACAATCGGCTCACGGCCAAGATGTCCCATATCTGCATAGAGCGCCTCTCCCCCGGTGACACAGAGGATGACTGCGGACATGACGATGAGTGAAGCCCAGCCATTTTCGAGAATGAATGCTAGGGCAAATGTCGGGCTTAATGCATAGAGTACCTGAGGGGCGCCGATGATCGAGATCACACCGGATATCGCGAGGGCACAAAACCAGATCACCATGACCGGCCCAAATGCAAATGCCACCCGGTCGGTTCCCCGCCGCTGGAAGAGGAACAGTCCGATGGCGATGAGGGCCGCGATGAGGAGGATTCCCCCCTGGCCGATCTCTTCAAACCCGGGGATTAACAGGATGCCTTCAACTGCCGAGAGGATACTGATGGCCGGGGTGATGACACCGTCCCCGATGAAAAGCGCGATCCCGATGATCGTAAGCACAGATACCGCCGATGCGGTGACGCCGGGCTTTAACAGGGAATCAAGTATTGTTTTGAGAACGATCGTGCCTCCTTCACCCTTGTCGGAGAGCGACATGGCGAGCCAGATGTACTGGATGGTGATGATAGTAAACAACGTCCACGTGACGAGGGAGAGAAGCCCTAAGATGTTCTGGACCGTGGGCAACAGGAAGAGCAGGATTGCCCCGACCGTGTAGATCGGGCTCGTGCCGATATCGCCAAACACAAGACCGAGGGCTTTGACAATTTTTGAAGAAGAGGTTCCCGTATCGCCCATTACCTATACTCTGGAATTTGAAACCGCGTAAACCTTTTGGGTTTTTCCTGCATGGCTGTCTATCGTTAATGTAGTAAAAAGAGAAGATTACATGGTGGGGGTCTTATCGTGTGCGACATCGTGATCGCCCTTTTTACGATAGCATCTTGGACACTGACCTTCGGCTGCTTTCCGGCATCCTGCCATCTCGATACCCTTGCCATTCACCAGTGCATCGGCAATTTTTTTCCGGGTTTCGTGCAGGTCCCGCCACGCAGTCTTACGGGAGACTCCCAGTTTCGCGGCGGCTTCTTCCTGTTCGAGCCCTTCGAGATCAACGAGCCGGATCAATTCAATCTCTTCAGGTTTTAATGAGATCATGATACCGTCTTCATGTGGGCAGCAGCAGGGTTTGTAACAGCGCGACTCACCGGTGCCTTCAATGATGCGCCGGACACGGGGTCTTCCCCTTCGGGGGCACGGAGGTAATTCAGTGTCTCCTTTGTCCATCATTGTCCCGTTTCCTTATGATTAATGATACTCCTGCGAGGGGAATTAATGTTCTCACTGCTCCACATATTCCCGGGCATGTGCCGGACGAGCACTCTGGTCCAGCAGTTCAGGAATTTCCGGATGTTGGGTCATGGCAGGTTCTGTTGGGATTTAATAAAAAGAGGAGTGCGATCCTTACCGGCACCGTGGACCGTGGCCACAGCGGTGAGGTGCATTTTTTGCTTCCTCACTGGCGCAGCAGCAGGAATTGCCGAATTTCAGGGTGGACGTGCATTCATCCCGGTGGCTTTTACCTTCTTCATGGTGCTCGTGAACTTCACCGCATGCGCAGGTGTGTTCGGTGGTGCTCGCTTCTTTGGATACTTCAGGCTGGTTCTTGTTGTTTTTTTGTGTAGTGGGTTCTGACATTGTGTCACCAGGAGTACGGATTTTTCGTACTATAATTACACATATGCGCATAATTCATTTAAACTATTGCAATCTGACAGGGAGGGGGGAGCCCCTCGCCCGGCCACCCTGTTGCTTCTCAACGCATTGCAGAAAAGAAAAGGCTCATCCCCTTCCCGAGTCGATATTCCTGCATGACCTCCCGGCTCACTCTCACGGTCCTTATCGATAATACCACGGTCACAGACCACAATTTCTGTGGCGAGGCCGGGCTCTCGTTCCTCTTAGAAACGGCGGGAAAGAAGATCCTCTTTGATACCGGCTTAAAGGGACTGTTCCTTGCCAACGCGGAGAAGATGGGAGTCAGCCTACGGGACCTGAACTTTCTCATCCTCTCGCACGGACATATCGATCACTCCGGAGGACTTGCTGCGCTCGCCCGGCACCTTGCCAGCGCAACAACGGAGGGGAGTTCCCCACGGGTGCCACAACTCATAGCCCATCCCCTCTGTTTCTGGCCCAAAGAAAAAGATGGCAGGAAAAACGGCTCTGCAATCAGCGAAGAGGAGGTCCACCGGAAGTACCCGGTCAGCCTGTCCGAAAAACCGGTCTGGATTACGGATGACTTAGTCTTCCTCGGGGAGATCCCACGCAGGTTTGCCTTCGAGCAGGGAGATGTCGACAAACGGATGATTCAAACCCCGGATGGGACCATTGAACCGGATAACCTGCTTGACGATACGGCTCTCGCGTTTCGCTCGGCAGAAGGTCTCGTCATCATCACCGGGTGCTCGCATGCGGGAATCTGCAACATCACGGAGTATGCACGGGAAGTCTGCGGGGAACGGAGAGTTGCCGATATCATTGGTGGGCTCCACCTGCTTTTACCAACACCATACCAGCTTGCAAAGACGGGAAAGTACCTGAACCGCCTTCACCTCAACGCTCTGCATGCCTGCCATTGTACGTCTCTTCCGGCAAAAATCGCCCTCGCCGGCTATTGTCCCCTGCAGGAAGTGGGTGTTGGAATGAAAATTGCGTGGTAAAAACCTGCGAAAAATAATGGAATGACACACTTCACGTTGAACAATCGTCAAGCTCTATTCTTTCCGCTTTTAAGTTCCTGCCGATATGCCGGAAAAATTTCCAGTGCAGGAGCATGTGGATGATGAGCAGGGCAGCGAATACAAGGCTTGGATAATTGTGCATCGTGACCCATTGGTTTCGGGTAATTCCAAGATAAGTTGCCCAGCCGCTCCCCCGTCCTCCGCCTTCCGGGAGGACGAGATAGAGCACAAGCCCGGTGATAAGCGTTGGGATGAATGTGATCAGGCAGCCGATATCGACGATTGCATTGATGGTGACGCGTTTCATGAATATCCTCATGATTCTCTGAAGTTGTCCGGATAATTAAACCCCTATGGCAGGAGAAGGTTTGATTCACGAAGCGAAGTAGCAGTCATTTTAATTTCTATCCCTCCCCCTTCGTGGGCTTTCTGTCGATCTATCTCACACATTGTTAACGAATTTCTATCCAATCGTAACTCTTGATGCTAAATCAAAATACTTTTATAAGATTTAGTGCTACTTAGATCGAAATTCGTATGAAAAAAATTATTGTTACCACCCTGATAATAGCAACGATCCTTGCGGTACTTCTGGTATCAGCCGGATGCACTGCCCTGAATACTCCGCAGAATTCTGCACATATGAATACCCAAACCACACAGCAAGCCGATACCGGAAAGATTACCATCACCGATATGGCTAACCGGACCGTGGATGTCAAAAAAGATCCCCAGCGGATTATCGGTGTGGGTGCCGGTGCCCTGAGGATGATATGCTACCTCCAGGCTGCCGATCGTGTGGTGGGCGTCGATGATCGCGAACAGTTGAAGTATAATACTTCCGGGTTCGGGATGCCCTCGGGTATCGACAAACCCTACGATCTCGCGAATCCGGATCTTTCGACAAGGCCCTTCATCGGCGGAAGAGCCGGTGATCCGGAGTTGATCGCAGCACAGAACCCGGACGTTGTTTTCTTTACGTTCACTACCGGTAAGGACGCCCAGACATTACAGGAAAAAAGCGGGCGTCCGGTTGTAGCCCTGACAACGGGGGATCTCGGCAAGAACAAGGAGGTCTTCTACCAGTCGTTGCGGCTGATGGCAAAGATTCTTGGGAAAGAGCAGCGGGCAGAGTCGATCACTTCGTACATTGATGGAACTATAAAAGACCTCAAAGACCGGACCAAGGACATTCCGGCAGATAAACGTCCGCGAGTATACGTTGGTGGCATTGCATACAACGGAGCACATGGCTTCCTCTCTACCGACCCCGCGTATGCCCCGCTCCTCATGGTGAACGGCAACAATGTTGCAGCTTCTGCAAGTAGTGGCGGACAGATGATGATCGACAAGGAAAAACTGCTGGACTGGAAACCCGATGTCATCTTTGTCGATGAAGCGAGTTATGCTCTCGTTAAAGAAGATCTCAAAGACCCGGTCTACCAGTCGCTCCCGGCAGTAAAAAACGGCCGCGTGTACGGTGTCATGCCCTACAACTGGTACGCCAACAATTACGACACCGTGCTTGCTGATGCGTACTATGTCGGAAAGACGCTCTATCCCGAACAGTTTGCCGATGTGGACCCTGCGCAAAAAGCCGATGAGATCTACACGATGCTTGACGGAAAACCGGTGTATAGCGATATGAAGACGCTCTTTGGCGGCTTTGTGCCGTTCTCGACGCTGGTGAAATGAGGATGCGGCGATGTGCGACAATACGGCCCCGATTCCTGATCTTGCGGCAGTACCGGGCATATCCCCGGCTAACCCGTTCGCCTTTCTCGATAACGCGCTCACGGGAGTACGCCAGTATCATGCGGTGATAACGGCTCTCGATCTCGGGTTGTTCGACATTCTCCGTGAGCCAAAGACCGGGCCGGAATGTGCCCTGGCACTGGGATGCAGACCGGAGATCATCACTCTCCTGTGCGAAGGCCTGACCACACTCGGCCTGCTGGAAAAGACGGGGGAACAATTCCGCGACAGTGAAATTACGCTGAACTGTCTTGTCGCTGGTGCCCCGTTCCCGCAGCAGCATGCCATAGCATTTCAGAAAAAACTGGCTGGATACTGGGCAGATCTTCCCCGTATTGCAAAAGACGGTCCGGTAACCTGTGACCGTGCGCAGATGTTTAAGGATGTGATCATCCCGTCCATGGCGGAAAACTGCCGGTGCGGGCTTCTTCAGCAGGTGACTGCACGCGTTGCAGCGATTCCCGAATTTCCTGCTGCCCGAAGGATGCTTGACCTTGGCGGGGGGCACGGGCTGTATTCGATTGCACTCTGCCAGAAAAATCCCGCACTGGATGCAGTAGTCTTCGATCTGCCTCCGGTAACGGGTGCTACGCGGGATTTCATCAGCAGGTACCGTGCCGACCGGGTGAGTGTCCAGCCGGGGGATTTTTTTAAAGACCCTATCGGCAGCGGGTACGATATCGTCTTCTCATCTTCCAATCCCGGGGGAAAAGTGCCGGACCTGATCCCGAAAATTGCCGGAGCACTCAATCCGGGCGGCCTGTTCATCAACAAACAGGCCATCGATGATACCCCGTTCGATCCGTGGCTCAGCCTCGAATGGAATCTCTGGACCTTTGACGGCGTGCAGAAACAGGCAGCCCGGTATGTTTTTGCAAACAGTGTCCCGTTTGCGGAATATAACCGGCTGCTGGCTGACCACGGTTTTGTTGTGCGGGAGATTGTGCCGATCGATGCACTGTCGGCCATGACCATCGCAGAGAAGGTAGCGAAATGATTGAACGATTGTTTGAGCGGATGAAAAATGCATCTTGATATCAGTGCGGTCAAAGAACCCGGGGCATATACCGGCTACATCCGGAAAAAGATCCTCTTCCTTGGTGCCTGTACGGCAGCCCTGATCCTTCTGGCATTCGTATCGGTAGGTGTGGGAAGTGTCATGATCCCCTTTACCGATGTTGTCCAGACGCTGGTATACCACACCTCGGGGAATGCCGAGATGATTGTCTGGAACATCCGGCTTCCCCGGGTTCTTGCTGCTGTAGTCTGCGGGATCGGGCTTGCGGCAGCCGGTGTCGTGATGCAATCCGTTTTGCGCAATCCGCTGAGCTCCCCGTACACGCTGGGTGTCTCACAGGCAGCGGCATTCGGTGCGGCGGTAGCCATCACCCTGTTCGGTGCCGGCACACTCGGTCGCCTTATCTCGGATGCGATTGTGGTTAATAACCCGTACCTTGTAACGATCTGTGCATTCCTGTCATCACTTATTGCTACTTCTGCTATCCTTCTCGTGGCGAAATACCGGAGCACATCGCCGGAGGTAATGATCCTTGTCGGGGTCGCACTCGCGGCATTGTTCACGGCCGGGACAACATTCCTCCAGTACTTCTCCAGCGCCGAACAGATCGCAGCGATCGTCTTCTGGACGTTCGGGGATGTGGGACGGGCAACGTGGAGTGACCTCGCAATCATCGTTGCCGTCATCACCCCCTGCCTCATCTATTTCATGGTAAAGCGCTGGGACTACAATGCGCTCGACAGCGGCGATGAGACCGCAAAGAGTCTTGGCGTCAATGCAGAACGCGTGCGGACGGTCGCGATGTTCCTCTCATCATTGATTGCAGCAGTCGTTGTGTCATTCCTTGGCATTATCGGATTTATCGGCCTTGTCAGCCCGCACATGGTGAGACGGATTATCGGAGATGACCAGCGGTATCTCCTTCCCGGCTCCTGCATCGTAGGGGGTATCATCCTTCTTGGCGCTGATACCGTAGCCCGTATCATCATCGCACCCGCGGTGCTCCCTGCCGGCGTGCTCACCGCATTTCTCGGAGCCCCGCTCTTTCTCTACCTGCTTATCCGGGGGAACCCTTCATGATCCTGAGTGTTGAGGATCTCTCGTTCCGGTACAACAGCCATCCGGTTCTTCAGGACATCCGCTGTGAAGCCCGGCCTGACGAGATCGTTGCGATTCTCGGGCCGAACGGGGCCGGTAAAACCACCCTGCTGCGCTGCATGAATGCCATGCTCCGGCCAAAGACCGGCACCGTCATGCTCGGTGAACAGGACATTCTCTCATCTTCCCGCAGGGAGATTGCCCAGTCGATTGCCCATGTTCCCCAGCATATCGAACCCCCGCGGGTGACTGCGTTCGATGCGATCCTGCTCGGACGGCGCCCGTGGATTGGGATGAACGTGTGCAGGGACGATATCTTAAAAGTTCAGGCAATCATCGAACAGCTCAACCTGTCGGGTCTTGCACTCCGGCATGTAGATGCGATGAGTGGCGGGGAACTCCAGAAAATTGTTATTGCCCGTGCACTGGTTCAGGAGCCCCGTGTCCTGCTGCTCGATGAACCGACCAGCAGCCTTGACTTAAAAAACCAGCACGAGATCATGCGGTTCATCCGCTCCGTTGTCCACACTCACCATCTCACGGCACTCATGACCATGCACGATCTCAATCTCGCGCTGCACTACGCTGACCGCTTTGTCCTGCTCAAAGAGGGGATGGTCTTTGCAGCGGGGGGCGAAGAGGTGATCACCGCAAAACTTATCGAAGAGGTGTATGGTGTACCGGTCGCAATCCAGCGCTGGGGCGGGAGGAGTGTGGTTGTACCGCATGCCGATGCAGATTATCCCCTGAGCTCATCAGGGATTTCTGAAAGGACGGTGATGGGTATGTGATACCAGAGAATTATCTCACGAAGTTTCGACAAAAAAATCGCCTCAACTATCCATCTAATCTTTTTGCACGTCTAATCCTTAATGGTAAAAGAAACAAAGTAATTCCTTCGGTAAAAAGGACAAACCAATCACGTGATCCTATGACCCAATCTATAAAAACCTACAACGAAGCCGTTGCCTTTCACGGCCACGCCTGCCCCGGACTTGCGCTCGGCTACCGCGCAGCAGAGTACGCAATGGATGCCCTCAGGGCCGGCCGCTCTGATGATGAAGACCTTGTCTGCATCGTGGAGAACGATGCCTGCGGGGTCGATGCGATCCAGTTAGTTGCCGGCTGCTCGGTGGGAAAAGGCAACCTGATCCTTCAGGATTTCGGGAAGCATGCCTACACGTTTATCGACCGGAAATACAATCGTGCGATACGGCTTGTCCAGAGACCGGAGCCGGTCGTGCAGCGCATTGACCCGGTGGCATCAGCACTCCGGGAAAAAGTGATGGGCGGGACTGCAACACCCGCTGAACACAAAGAGTTCCACGAGCGGCAGGCTGCGGTGATCGATAAGGTCCTCAAGATG
>JBAZQT010000088.1:0-9393 GCA_041645055.1 Methanoregula sp.
TGATGCGAGGACCCGGTCAATTCCCCATGCAAGGTTAATTGCCGTCGGGCGGGTTGAACGAAGGATACCGGCATCTCTTTGCACCGCTGCCATGAATGACTGCATCTCTTTTTTATCGGCAAGCACTGCGGAGAGTGCAACCCCATACGCCCCGGCAACTCCCAATGCGGGAGCTCCCCGGATCTCTAATCGTTTGATTGCAGTTGCCAGCCTTTCGATGCTGCGGCATTCGACAATAGCGTACTCGTTGGGAAGGAGTGTCTGCTCGATATAGTGAATACTCGTATTCTCTGCATTCCACCAGAGAGTGTTAGTCTCATTCACGCGGATCGCGTCCTGACCGCATCGATATATGCCCGCATTGCCGCCGACCCCCCGGAGGCTACACTGTCTGGAATATCGCGGGGAGCGGATGCAGTACCTGCAACATAGATCCCGGGACGCAGGGTTGCAACAGTGTCCACGGCATCATGCACGGATTTGAAAAAACCGGTGGTTTCGAGAGAGACTCCGCACTTTGCAGCAATTTCAGCGGCATTATCCGATGGGCCAATGCCAATCGAGAGCACAACAAGATCCGGATGGAGAATAAGGACTTCTGAAGTTTCGGAGTTTTCTACCTGAAGGATCAAACCGTTCCGGTCAGCGAGGATATCTGCGGGCATACCCCGCAGGAACCGGATCCCCAGTGCCTTTGCACGCTCGTAATACTCCTCGTAGCCTTTGCCATACGCCCGGATGTCCATATAGCAGAGCGTGATCTCAATTGCCGGCTGCTTCTCTTTGATGAGAATCGCGTTCTTCATCGCCTGCATACAGCAAACGCACGAACAGTACGGTCGGTCAATAGACACATCGCGTGAACCGATACACTGGATAAACACGATACTCTTCGGTACTTCCCCGGTACTCATGCGTTTGATTTTCCCCATCGTAGGGCCGCTGGCATTGATCATCCGTTCCAGTTCGAGGCTGGTTATTACATCCGGCAGGATGAGGTGGCCGAACTGCTCTTTATTCCGGGCATCAAAGACCGTGTACCCGGTCGTAATCACGATACTTGCCGCATTGATGGTGACTTTCTTTCCTTCATCTTTGCGCAGTATCGCGTTGGGTCCACAGGCATCATAGCAAAGTCCGCACTCAATGCAGTGCTCTGCATCTTTTACAACGATATCCGGAACAACCTGTGCGTGGGGTTTGTAAATTGCCTTCCTTACGCCAATACCTGCATCGAACCGGTTATACACTTCAACCGGGCAAATCTCAATACAGTCACCGCAGCCATTACAGAGTCCTGCATCCACGTATCGCGGATGCTCCATGATGGTGACCGTGAAGTGCCCTATTTCCCCTTCGATCGCTTCGACTTCTGCACAGGTATGGATGGTGATAAGCGGGTGGCGTGACACGTCCACCATCTTGGGGGAGAGGATGCACATCGAGCAGTCATTTGTCGGGAATGTTTTGTCAAGCTGGGCCATATGACCGCCAATGCTGGGCTCGCGTTCGACCAGGTGTACGTGAATTCCATGACCGGCTATATCGAGCGCAGCCTGGATGCCCGCGATACCTGCACCGATGACAACAACATCACCCATGGTGGGAATACTCCTCTGCAAGTTCGATATATGATGCAGCGTTTTTAAGGATCTGCTCCTGTTGTGCGGAATCTGCTTCTTTGACGATCTTCCCCGGTACGCCCACGACTACGGATCCTGGTGGGATCATCTTGCCTTCAGTAATCACCGCACCAGCACCAATGACGGATCCCTCGCCAATCGTTGCTCCGTTTAAGATAATCGATCCCATCCCGACAATAACACGATTTCCTATCGTGCAACCGTGCAGGATCGCACTATGACCGACCGATACCTCTGTTCCCAGTATAACCGGATGTCCTTTACTTGTGTGCACAACACAATTGTCCTGGATGTTGGACCTGTCCCCGATTACGATCCGATCCTTGTCGGCGCGTATTACGGCACCAAACCAGACCCCCACCTGTTTTCCGATCGTGACATCGCCGATAATGGTCGCGTTGCCAGCAGCAAAGAGCGGAACGCCGGAGACTTTTCCATCCATACGCATAATAACATAAGGAATTAAGAATCAAAGAGCATGAAGGTTATGGTCGGGGGTACATTCGATCCCCTTCACGACGGGCATAAAGTCCTGTTAAACCGATCATTCGAGATAGCTGGATCGGCGGGTCATGTGGTGATCGGACTTACTACAGACTGTTTTGCAAGTCGGAAAACCCATCCAATCCGCCCGTTCGAGGTCCGGAAATCCGAGCTTGAACAGTATATTAAAAGCCAGAATTTTTCGACCCTCTTTGTTGTTGAGCCGCTGCAGGACCGTTTTGGTTCAGCACTCGATGCAGATTTTGATGCGATCATTGTATCAGAAGAGACTCTTCCTGTTGCAGTTGAGATCAACAAACTACGCAGGGGGCAAGGGAGAAAGAAAGTCGACATCCACCAGATCAGCTGTGTTCTTGCTGAAGATGGTCGCTGGATCTCCAGCACCCGGATTTTCCGGGGTGAGATCGATGTCCATGGGCACCTGATGTGATGAGATTTTTAAAACTTATACATTGAGATTAAAAAAGCGTATTTTGTAACGAACTGAACATCTAACTGGTATTTACTATTCTATAAAAAAAGGATTATTTCCTGTAAGCGATCGCAATCGCAAACAGACCCATGACAGAACCAAGAACAGCTACAACCGGTGACATGGACGCCTTTGTCGGTGTTGGTATAGTGGTTATTGCGGCTGTCTGGACAATCGTTGGTGCAGCGGTGACAACAACGGTCTGCTGAACGGTTGGCGCTACTGTTTCTACAGCAGAGCCTGTCTTGAATGCGGTATCGCTTCCATATGCATTTGAAACGGTTAACCTGACATCATATGCTCCTACCTGTGGGTAGATATGGCGTGGGTTCTGTTCAGAAGATGATGTTCCGTCACCAAACTGCCAGCTCCATGAAGTCGGGTTGTTGGTTGAGAGATCTTTGAACTGGACAATGAAGGGTGCCTTGCCTAACCGCTGGTCTACCATAAAGCTCGCTACGGGTGCAAGTGTTGTTACAATATATCCTTCCTTTGATGTGGTATCCTTCCCGTTGGTATTGGATACAGTCAACGCAACGGTATAGGTTCCGAGTGTGGTATAGGTGTGTGTTGGGTTCTTGTCGGTTGATGTTGCACCATCGCCGAAGTCCCAGTTCCATGATGTGGGTTCACCGAGAGATTTATCCGTGAACTGGACGCTCATGGGTGCGCCACCCCGGGTCTTATCTGCGACAAAGTCGGAACGTGGAATGTTGAGAACGGTGATGTACTGGTTCTTTGTCCGGCTGTTTGTGACCGCCGGGTTCGATGCGGTCAATGTAACGTCATACACACCGGTTTTCTGGTATATATGGTCAGGTTTTGCTGAAGTCCCGACAGATCCGTCTCCAAATTCCCAGACCCAGTTCGTGGGTGAATTTGCAGAGAGATCGGTGAATGTGACATACCTTCCGACACCAACCGTAGTTTTGTCTGCAGTGAAGTCAACAGCAGGTCCTTTACCGACAGTGATGAGATCAGTCATCACTTTAGTGTCTTGCCCGAATTGGTTTTTAGCCGTAAGGGTGACTGTATAGGTGGCCTCTTTTGCGTAAGTGTGAGTGGGGTTCTGTTCAGTTGAAGTCTGTCCATCGCCAAAGTTCCATAGCCACGACGTTGGTAGTCCAGTGGACTGGTCTACAAACATGACATTCAGGGGGACGTCATACATTTGGGAAGGCACGACAACCGGTCTGAAATCGGCTTTTGGTCCCATACCCACATTGATGTAGCTGGTCTTGATCTCAGTATCCTTGCCGTTGTTGTTACTTGCAGTCAGCGAGACCGTGTAAATTCCTTTCAGCTGGTATGCATAGCTCGGATTCTGGGTGGTCATTGTTTTTGTATCCCCAAAGTTCCATAACCACTGGGTAGGTGAGTTTGAGGATTTGTCAGTAAATGCAACCGTTTCGCCAACATTTACTGATGTTGGCACACCGGTGAAATCAGCAGCAGGAACCCCGCCAACATTGACTATCTGTGTTGAAGTGGCAGTAGTTGCACCCCTGGAAACGGTAAGTTTTACATCGAATGCACCACCACTGGTGAACGTGTGAGTCGGATTTTGTACAGTGGATGTTGTCCCATCTCCGAAGTCCCAGCTCCAAGAAGTGGGAGATCCGATGGAGCGGTCAGTAAATGTTACCTGGAGTGGAGCTTTTCCCGAGCTGGGGTCGGGTGTAAATTTGGAGGTCAGCGGACCGACAACGGTAATGAAGTTGGATTTTATCGCATCAGAGGATCCATATTCATTGGAAACGGTCAGAATAACATTGTAAACACCGGCAGTCCAGTAAGTGTGCACGGGATCTTTTTCACTTGATCTCTTTCCGTCACCAAAGTCCCACTGCCATGTTGCAACCTGACCCTGAGATTTGTCGGTGAATTGTACAGATAATGGGACATTACCGCTTGCAGGGGTAGCAGCAAATTCCGCTTTGGGTCCCATTCCGATTGAAACATAATCCTTCTTGATCTCTGTACTGGAACCGAACTGATTTGTCACGGTAAGTTTTACGGTATACATACCACGCAGGGTATACATATGCGAGGGGTTCTGTTCAGTTGATGTGGAACCATCGCCGAAATCCCACTGGTATGTCATGGGTGTCGAACCCATTGAATTGTCAACAAAATTTACTTTTGTCGGAACTGTGGCAAAAGCATAATGAGCATCGAATTGCGCTATTGGTGCAATACCAACCACGATATATCCTGGCTGATTTGCAGTTGCAGCAGTTGCCCCGGGCATCATCAGGGCAAGAAGCAGTACGAGCATTCCTACAGATATAAAACAAGTGTTGCGTGTCATAGTGATCACAAATCTGTGTTATGGGTATTTTAAATATTTAAGGTATCATAGTCCAAAAAATACGCTATGGATGGATTAACCCGATTGAATTCTTTATACATGGATGTAATTTTTTCTTGATTTTTAATTTCAGTAAATCACCCTGAGTTTACACGATCATATAGGTAAAGAAGTAGAAGGCGATCAGCGGGATGAACAGCACAAGATATAATGCCCGATTCCATTTCCATATCGCAAGGCCATCCATGGTTTCGATAGGCATCAGGCTGTAGACTGCGGTAATCAGATTGATTGTAAAACCAACACTCCCGGCAATTGCCCATATGTCTCCTAATGGGATGATGGCAAGGAACAGAATCATGAGGATTATGCTGATACAGGGACCCGATACCATCTCGATACCGATTTCCCGTACATTATCCTCTCCCGGACGGTTGACAAGATTCCGGTAGGACTGGGCAAAAGCATTGCCATAGAGCCATGCTGTGAGGAACATAACGATAGTACCCAATCCCCAAAACCGGATGTCAGCATCGCATCCATGCTTTGTAGCGAAATACCGGTGTCCAAAATCATGGAGAATTATGGATATTGCCCCGACAGCGATGTAAATAAGTACAGTAATAAGTGACAGTTCTGCACGATCGGCTAATATGAATGCGAGGGCAAACATGATTATCGCAACTTCGATTACGATTATTTCTATAGGAGACAATCCGAAATACCGGTGTTCTAATTTTCGTGCAATTATCCCGCGCTTTTCAATCTCTGCGGCACTCATTTTTTCTACTGCATGCCCCCCAATGAAATCCGCAAAGAATTTTGCCAATTTTGTTCCTATCTGGGACAACATGCCGATGTTACTGATAAGAATATTGAGCAGTACAATTCCCATGCTGGTGAGGACTGCGGCTAGTGCCATAAACTGGGGCGGGATTATCCCGCTTGTGGGAAGATTTTTGTCTGTAGTGCCGCGTGCCTCACGGATCAGTCCGGTGATGCCTTCAGGTTTTGTATCCTCAACTGTTTCTGGTATGATTACCTGTTGTTGCTCAGGTTTTGATAGAGTTACCGGGTTACCGACGCGAATATGATGGGTACGGATGAGTGTGTCACTACCAAATACGTTTGCCGCAGTCAGGGTTGTATTATAATATCCCACATTTCCGTATGTATGAACCGGGTCTTTTTCCGTACTGGTTGATCCATCTCCAAATTGCCATAACCATGCTGTAGGATTACCGCTGGTGTAGTCATGGAACTTGACCGTAAGTGGCGGATCTCCCGTACGTATATCAGCAAAAAACTCCGCGTTTGGGATCGTCCCGGCATTGATGAAACCCGGTTTTGTACTATGCCCATCACCATACCGGTTTGTAGTATCCAGGGATACTGTGTAGACACCGGTTTTTGTATACGTATGGGATGGGTTCTGGACCGATGATATAACACCGTCCCCGAAATTCCAGCGCCATGATGTGATGCCTGACCCTGATGTATCCGTGAATTTCACCGTCAGGGGTATTGTGCCATGAGTCGGAGTGGCGGAAAAGGATGCTGCCGGTATTGTACCCACCGACACAAATTCAGGAATAGTTTTTTTATCAGTGCCGTATTTGTTGGTGACGGTAAGAGTGACTGTGTACCTTCCGTTAACCGCATAGGAATGAGTGGGGTTTTGTTCGGTCGAAGTACTCCCGTCTCCAAACTCCCAGAAGTAGTTTAAGGGAAGACTTCCCAGAGTCCGATCAGAAAAGCTCACCATCAGTGGTGCGGTACCGAACCGGGTATTGGTGAAAAAATCGGCAACCGGTGGATCAGTAACAACAATAAATCCGGAATCGGATCCCTCGTCAGGAACAGCGAATGTTCCTGCTGGAATGAGCCCGCAAAAAACAATCACAGTGAGAAGTATAAGGTGCATCAGGTTTCTCATAATACCCCGGTTGAATTATTTTGTGCATCCATGCAATATCAGGAAATTTATCGTTCCTGTCTTCTCTCATTCTCTCTTTTTCCTCATAAAGAAGTTGGTTGAATGTAGAAATGAAAATGAGGGCCATTTCCGGTTTTCTCAAGAAATGATGATTCCTTCTTTCCTGAACTCTTCGATAATGCGGGTGTTTAAAAAGTCCTTAATCACACTATTGTGTTTAAATTCTCTGGCATAAACCGTCAGTTCAAACGTCATGGCAGATTTATCCATTTTTGTTAAGAACACCGTGGGTACAGGATTTGCAATGATGATATCAGATTTACTTTTCAGCGCATTTTCTGCAATTCCAATAAGTGTAGCTTTCACATGATTGATTTCTGTTCCATAGGGTACATTCACCGGTATCTGTATTCGCACCTGGGGACTGGGGAGGGAAAAATTCCTGACAACACTGGTCGTTATTTTATTATTGGGAATAGTTACAACGTCCGAATCGAGTGTAATAATCCGTGTACTTCTCGGACCGATATGGGTAACGTCACCGAGAATATCATTGATCAGGACACGGTCCCCAACCTTAAACGGCTGGTCGGTTATGATCACGGCACCCCCGAAAAAGTTCGAAAACAGGTCCTGTGCCGCAAGTGCAATCGCAATACCGAAAATCCCAGCACCGGCAATAAGGGGTGTAATATTAATATTAAACAGGGTCAGGACGTATAAAATGCCCGTAAACCAGATGAGATATTTCGCAATTTTCTGGAGAATTTCAATAATCCGATCGTCGAGATCAGTTTCTGTTGATTCAGCCAATGCCAGACCGTATGTCCGTAAAAAACCATCAACAAACGTTGCGATAATCCATGTCCCGACAAGGATGTACAAAGAGAGCAGGACTTTTGAATCTGCTATCCACTGGTACTGCGGATAGACAAAGATTGCATCCTGAATGGCAAAAAAAAACGGGATAAAAAACGCAAGAATGGTGAGTGGTGAACCCAGAGAGTAAACGATAAGGTCATCCATCTTGGTTTTGGTCTGTTCAGCCTGTTTTTTCAGGAATATAAAAAAAATGTAGACAATGACTGCGGCGACTATTCCAATTGCTATGAAAATGAATGAATTCAGAAGTGCTGTCTCCATGGGAATATTATTGGATTTTGTGCCACTTCAATTTTCAGGTACATGAGAGTTCAACCACCAATTATCACAATTTTATTGGTATATATCATGTAAAAATGTAAAAAAAAAAGAACTGAAAAAAATTCAGATAATATAACTGGTCAGATCTTTTGTGATCACCCAGTCGCAGTAGTAACAGTGAAGACCTGTGGGCCGCACATGGAATTTGCTCTGGATTGGTTCATTGGTATTCGAGATGCAACCCGGGTTGGGGCAGCGGACAATTCCTTCGATGAGAGTTGGGATCTCGACTCCCTTCTTCTCGCAGACTTTAAAGTTCCTGATGATATTTATGGTTGCATGGGGTGAGATGAGGGCAATGCGGTCAACTTCTTCTTTTGAGAGTTCCCGGTTTGTGAGCTTGACAATATCCTTTCGCTCCATGTCCCGGCTCGGGACATTGGTCGCAATCGACAGTGCTTCCTGTGTTGTTCCGGTAATCCCGAGGATCTTTACTACATTGAGCGCTTCTCCGCCGTCGATGTGATCGATCACCGTGCCGTTCTTGATCCTCCGGATAAGGAGTCTTTCATTCTCATCAGCAGTGCCGGTATGGGTCATTGCATCACATCCATGAGCATGGCCATCCGCACCGGGACACCATTTTTCGACTGTTCAAAGTACCGGGCATGCGGCGACTCATCGACACGCGGGTCTATCTCATCGACACGCGGGAGTGGGTGGAGCACGATAAGATGTTCTTTGGCATCGTTCAGGAGTTCAGGAGTTATCCGGTAACTTGACGCTACGTTGAAGTAAGAGGCTGAATCGGGGAATCGTTCGCGCTGCATACGGGTAACATAGAGCACATCAATGGTCCCAATCATCTCCTCTATTGTGTCGTGGTTCACGATCTTCATCCCTTTACGGGTGAGTTCATCGGCAAGCGTGTCGGGAAGTTCGAGCCCAGTGGGTGAGAGGGTGTGCAACCGGGCATTGTATAACGAGAGTGCAGATGCAAGCGAGTGTGCAGTGCGCCCATACCGGAGATCTCCTACCAGTGCCACATCGATCTTATCGATCGGCATTGATTGTCGGATAGTGTAAAGGTCAAGAAGTGTCTGGGAAGGGTGCTGACCGGCTCCATCACCGGCATTGATCACCGGCACCGTTGCAAATTCTGCGGCAAGGCGCGCTGCCCCTTCTTTGGGATGCCTGATAACAATCGCATCAGCGTACCCGCTCACAACCCGGATAGTGTCTGCGAGCGTCTCGCCTTTTGCCATAGAGCAGGCATCGACACTCCCCACAGACAGGGAAGTTCCCCCGAGTCGTGCAATAGCCGATTCAAAGGACATCCTCGTCCGGGTGCTGGGTTCAAAGAAGAGGACAGCAAGGATCTTGC
>JBAZQT010000089.1:0-9290 GCA_041645055.1 Methanoregula sp.
TTGAGATCGGTTAACATCCGCAATGTCCTGCGGATAACGAGCCGGGCAAGGTACCCTTCCCGAACATTGGAGGGCACTATGCAGTCACCGAGCATATAGGCCAGGCAGCGCGTGTGATCCACGGTTGCGTATACTTTTTCCATCGGCGTAATTATACGGTCAAGTTTTTCCGGTGAAATGTCGATGGCTGCTGCTACTTTCTTCCTGAGCTGGAAGAGGTTGGTGCCGGAGATATCCATGAGTCCGGCGAATTTTGCATTGAGCGAGAGAATTCTCGTATAGTCTTTATTGTCGAGCATGTGGGAGAGACCCGCTGCACCCATCACATGGCTCACCATCTCCGGGAAGACTGCATCGTAGATTGTTGGCGAACCTTTCGAAGCCCAGACGAGGCGTTCCAGCCCGTAGCCGGTATCGACAATACGGAGCTTCATCGGGTAGTACATCTCGCCTTTCAGGTCGTACCCCGGTTGATCGGTTTTCTTTCGCCCGAGGCTCATGAAGACGAGCGTTGCAATTTCGAGACCGCCGATCAGTACCTCGACACTGGGCCCGGCATTCCCGCCACCGATCCACGGGCTTTCCTTGAACGTGACCTTATTGAGATCTCCGCCGATGGAGGCGATGAACTGGTCGCAGAGCTCGACCGTCCTGTCCTTCCAGTAAATCTCCTCGTTTGGTGTATTGAAGGCGTGGTGTGCCATCATCTCAAACGTGGTGAGGTGCCGTCCGGAACGTCCGACAGAATCGAGATCATTGAGCCGGATGCAGGGTTGGGAGATCGTAAGAGGGTTTGCCGGTGGTGGGACGACACCGCTGGTGACAAACGGCTGGAAATCTGCAATCGATGCGATGGTTAAGTAAATATCGTCTCTCCATCGCGCCGCTACCGGGTAGCGCTCGATCCGGGTGTGCCCCTGTTTTTCAAAAAATGAGAGGTACGCCTCGCGCATGGTATCGAGGTTGTGCGTCTTAAAGACCGGGTCCCCGATAAAATTGTAGGGTTCACACGGCGCATCCCCGCAGATCTCTCGCGCACTGTCTCGTGTCCAGAAGGCAGACCCGCAGCTCTTGCAGATTTTGCGGACCATCCCCTGTTCTTTAAAATAATCCAGCTTGTATTCCTCTTCGAGCATTAATGATCACGTATCGTCAGTACAGTTGATTATGAACGCTAATTAGTGTATTGTCTCCATGTTTTTCATGAGCCGTTTTCCCTGCCGGGTTTTTTCCACTGGTCCTGGTACCATTCGTCAACCTGTTCGGCCATATTGCTCCCTATGGCAATCCGTACCGCAAGCAGGTGCCAGCAGGTCCTTCCACGGTACAGGAAATCCTGGCAGGTACAGAAATCCTCGTCAACTACATATTCTGCAGTCCTGCCCTCAACAACAAAAAAATCCCGGTACTGTTTGACTTTACCGGTATCGATAGCAGCCAGCGCTTTTTTGCCCCGGGCTCCAAAGGTTGCAACAATTTCTTCGCGCAAGACTGGATCCGGGTTGTGCTTTTCTAAAATCCGGTGCCAGAGATCACTCATATGATGGAATGGAGGCGGGGGGGGTCATCGATATACTGCCAGCCTTTGCGGACAGCAAGGCGGCGCATGGCCGGGGCTTCCAGTGCGTAATGGGTAGCTTCAATGCAGGGCAAGGGAGAGGAACGGGCGACTGAGTGCTTGAGCTCAGCTGAGAGGAAGGCATCAGCCCCGGCTTCTTTTGCCTCGGCAAGGAACGCGGGATCAAAACCGCTGCCGGCAACTATTGCGAGACGTGACATGGATATGAGTTCTCCCCAGATCCGGATATTCCCCCCAAGACGCCGGGCCAGCTCATCGATGGTGATGGTACAGGTTCCGATAAGGCCGAGTGAGAGTGTGATCTTGTTTTCTAACGAAAGGAGTTCTGCCAGTGCATCGTTTACCCCTTCAGGTGAATGATCGAAATTGGTGTGCATCACATAGAGGTTCATATTCGCAGTGAGCAGCTGGCACATCAGTGATGCAGTTGGACCGGTAAGGGAAGTAACCGGTGTCCATAACGGCGTGTGGTGAACCACGAGCATATCTGCACCCGCATCAACAGCCTTCCTGACTACCGAAGTTGTTGCGTCAAGAGCACAGCAGACTTTACTTATATCTGGCCTGCCTTCGACAATCAGGCCAATCTTCCCGCAATCGAAGTCCTCGGCAAGATCGGGTGGGGCGAGCTGTTCCATCTCCTCGATAAAGGAACGCACATGCATACAAGTAATGGGGGGCAGGAGGTTAATAATTTGATATTACTGATAGTAATAACGATTATATTAAATATGCATTAAAGCGTATTTCTGGATATGCACAAGACCATCAGCCAGATCAATGAGCGGATCCGTGACGGCAGTGCGCGGGTGGTCACCGCAGAAGAGATGCCCGCGATCGTTGCCGAAATCGGTGATCAGGGAGCGCTAAAGGAAGTGGATGTAGTTACTACCGGTACATTCGGCGCTATGTGCTCATCCGGAGCGTTTTTTAATTTCGGCCATGCGGAACCCCCGATCCGCATGGAGCGAATCTGGTTGAATAATGTGGAAGCATATGGCGGACTTGCGGCAGTTGATACCTACATCGGTGCAACACAGCAGTCCGACACCCGAGAAGATGAGTATGGCGGTGCGCATGTGCTCGAGGATCTTGTGGCGGGAAAATCTGTGGAGCTTCGTGCAAGCTCCCGTGGCACAGACTGTTATCCCCGCCGCACGATCACTACCGAACTGCTGCTGGAAAATGTAAACCAGGCAACCATGTGCAATCCGCGTAATGCCTACCAGCGATACAATGCGGCTACCAATACCACGGATCGCACGCTTCATACTTATATGGGAACACTGCTGCCCGGCTGCGGCAATGTTTCGTTCTCGGGAGCGGGTCTGCTCAACCCGATCTCGAATGATCCGCATTTCCGGCTGATTGGCAGCGGTGTCCCGATCTTTTTGTGCGGGGCACAGGGAATGGTTGTCGGCGAGGGAACCCAGCATTCACCGGCAGGCGGTTTTGGAACGCTGATGGTCACCGGGAACTTAAAAGAGATGTCACCGGATTACATGAGGGCAGCGACCATGACCGGCTACGGTGTTACGCTGTATGTGGGCCTCGGCATCCCCCTGCCGGTGCTCGATATCGATGTCGTTCGGGCAACTGCCGTACGTGATGAGGATATCAGCGTTGACATCCTGGATTATGCAGTTCCGAGCAGGAGCCGGCCCGTAATCCGCACAGCGAATTATGCTGAACTGCGGAGCGGCTCGATTGACATCAATGGAGAAGAGGTGAAAACATCATCCCTGTCCAGCTTCCGCAGGGCGCGGCAGGTAGCTGCGGAGTTGAAAGGATGGGTTGAACAAGGGAAAATGCAACTCGCTCTTCCCACACGCCCGATTGATGCGAAGAAAGTATCGCGACCAATGCACCAGACCACGCAGGGTCCCCGAGTCCTCGATATTATGGATCGGCAGGTAGTAAGCATCCATGAAGACGAAGAGATAAAAACTGCAGCAAAAAAACTGCTCAAAGGCGAGACAAATCATCTTCCGGTAATCAATGGGGCAGGAATCCTTGTTGGAATCGTAACTACCTTTGATATCTCCAAAGCCGTGGCAAACCCCGGAAAAGCACATCTGGTCAAGGATATCATGAAGACCAAAGTGATAACGGCAAAACCGGAGGAAGCCGTTGACATCGCGGTGCAGAAACTTGAGCAGTATAATATCAGCGCGTTACCGGTTGTTGATGCAGATCACCGTGTGCTGGGAATCCTGACCGCGATGAATCTCGGGAAACTCTTTGGCGGGAGGTGGCTGAAATGAAACTGCTGGTGAACTTCTCACGTGGAAAAGGCCGAAAGCCGATCATTGCCCAGGTTGTCCGGGATACGGGAGTGCTCATCAATGTAGAACGGGCCATCATCGACTCATCAGAAGGAGAAGCACTCATTGATGTTCCGGATGACCAGTGCAAGCTGGTAAGCGATACGATGATAAGTCTCGGGGCAAAGGTGCATATTCTTGAACACGGGATCAACCTTGACGAGAGCGAATGTGTGGACTGCGGGGCCTGTATCAGTATCTGTCCCCGGGAGGTCTTCTCTTTCGATCCGGACTGGAAACTCAGTCTCGATGAGACCCGATGTGTACTCTGTGGCAAGTGTGTTGACGCCTGTCCATCTCATGCCCTCACGCTACCGGTATGATCCGCGAGCGTTTCTCGTACCGGCAGACATTTGCTAATATTCTGGCAGATGCACCGGAGCATATTGAAGCAGCAAAAACGGGTATGCTTGCAGCACGGCAGGTGCTGGAAGCGTACATTGCCCGTGATCCTTTTTTCTCTACTACTTTCGATCCCTACACACCGGACTCGGACGAGCTGATCCTCACCCGGATGGCAGATGCAACAATGACTGCGGGTGTCGGTCCTATGGCGGCAGTTGCCGGCGCGATTGCATGGGCTGGTATCGAAGCAATGCAGGAATCAGGTGCAGTCTTTGGTGTGATTGACAACGGGGGCGATATCGCACTCATCTGCGACCGGGATGTGCGGGTAGGAGTACATGCTGGTGAAGCTCCGCTCTCCAACCGGATCGCGTTTGTTGTGCCACCACAGGATTCAGTTCTCGGTATCTGTACCTCTTCTGCATCAGTCGGCCCCTCCATATCCTTTGGGGTTGCCGATGCCGTCACGATCTTCTCCCGCAACGTTGCCCTTGCCGATGCCTGGGCCACTGCAGTTTGTAACCAGATCCGGCCTGACGATCACTCTGTGCTCGACCAGATCAATCCCAATGATGTACGAGGTATTTTTGCAATCATGGGAGATCAGCATGTCACATGGGGGATGCTGCCACCTATCATGCGTGCTGATGTGGACGAGCGTTTGATTAGTGCCGGTGACCGGTAGATGGAAAAATGTTCCTTGTAATGGTTAAAGAAGAATCATCTTGGTAAATTTCCCGGTAAGCAGAACCGTGACATCTCGTCACTGGTATTCCGGGCTCTTTAAAAATTCTCTGCCCTGCTCATATGCCGATTTACCGGAGAATGTTGCAACCATTTTATCCCCATCGCTGATGATGATGACCGGCTTTGCATCCCGGATTCCAAAAAACATCTCAAGCAGGTCCGTCTCTTCAATCTTCAGCCCATTGATGAGCGCAGATGCAGGTTCAAGATCGAGTCGTTCCTGCACGAGCATATCGGGTTCGATGCGGAAAAAATAATAAAAAACCTGGTACGCGTTCAGCTGATCCGAAACCAGGAGTTCGTCACGTACCGGTTGATCGAGTGCTTCTATACCCCGGACAAGTGATGCCATATCGTCATCGGCATATTCCAGCAGGTTATCCGCTATAGCAACGAGCCGGGAAAACGGGATGCCTGCTCCTTCCTCACTCATGAGCAATTATTGCATGCCGATCCATAAAATATCCCGTATTCAGGAATCTGACCGTTAAAAACCGGGCACAATCCTTATTCTCCATTATAGGGAATAAATAAAGGTGAAAGAAGAGGAAGCGGACTGGCTGGTCTACCACCGAATCCCGGTAAATGCTGCAATCGCTGAAGAAGATTTACCGGAAGTCTGTGATCTCGATTCTGAAATCATCGCAGCTTCACTTGCACGGCTTGAGCGATCCTGCCTCATCGAGCGTTCGGGCAGGAATATCCGCATGCTGAACTTCGGAGAAGCACTCCTCCGCAACCAGTGTAAATATGAAAAAGACCTCCCCTACATTATTGAAAATGGCGTGATAAAGGAGAAGAAACGTTTACCATGACAACCCACGAAGTGGCTATCCTCCGCATCGGCCACCGCCCTGAACGCGACCAGCGGGTGACCACACACGTCGGACTTACCGCACGGGCACTTGGCGCAAAAGGCATGTATCTTGCCGCTGCCGACAAAGGAGTGGTCGAGAGCATTGGAGATGTTGTGGAACGCTGGGGCGGCGAGTTCTTCTGTGAGGATAATGTGAAGTGGCGCTCCTGTATTAAGGACTGGAAAGCGCAGGGCGGGATTGTCGTTCACCTCACTATGTACGGCCTCAACCTACCGGATGTAATCAGCGAAATACGGCCGCATAATAAGATCCTTGTCATAGTCGGTGCCGAGAAAGTGCCCGGAGATATCTACGGGCTTGCAGATTACAATGTAGCAGTCACCGGCCAGCCCCATTCTGAGATATCAAGCCTTGCGCTTTTTCTTGACAACCTGTTTTTGGGAAAAGAATTTGCCTGTGAATTTCCTGGCGCCCAAATCAGCATCATCCCGACACGCGTGGGAAAGCAGACGGTGGAACGGTGAAAGGCCGGGTCCTTGTCGCCGGGTTTGCAACACGCCATGTGGTGCAGTCCGCATTCCATGCAGGTTATGAAGTCTGCGCTGTGGATCATTTCTGCGACCAGGACCTTTTCTGGTATACAAAAGACCGGATACGATTCGAAGATCTTGCAGATCTTCCGGATGCAGTTGACGAGATGTGCCGGCGGCATGCATTTGATATGCTCATCGTCACTTCAGGTGCAGAAGAACTACCAAGTTCCATTCCCCTCTGCGGTACTCCCCGAAATAAAGTTGCGCGGTTCTTAGATAAACTCGATATCCAGCATTTTTTCGAAGCGAATGGGGTCACAGTTCCTCGTCTTCTTGAATATGGAGAATTTCCTGCCATGATCAAACCACGGCGCGGTGCTGGGGGCTGGCGGAATGCAATTGTCAACACCGCTGCTGAACAAAGGGCATGGGAGCTGCTCAACCCGGATGCAGATTATATCCGGCAGGAGATGATTGCCGGAATTCCTTCTAGCGTATGCTGCGTTACTGATGGTAAACAAGCACGGGCTATTGCAACAAATGAGCAGATTCTCCGTGGAGATGGGGAATCCTCCTTTGGCTTCTGTGGCTCAGTTACACCCTTTAACCACCCGCTTTCTAAACAGATGATAAAAATAGCAGAGCAGATTGCTGCAGCAAGCGGGTGCACCGGGACCATTGGAATCGATTTTGTTGTCGGTGATAAGATGCCGTATGCAATTGAGATAAATCCACGGTTCCAGGGCACTGTCGATACTGTGGAGCGGGCGCATGACTGCAATCTCTTCCAGTACCATGTTGATGCGTGCGCGGGCACCCTTCCCCAATTATCACCGCTCATGAAACAAGTAGCGGTCCGCAGCATCCTGTTTGCTGACCGGGATATTACCATAAAAGACGATTTTAAGCACCTCAAATCCTTTATTGCTGATATCCCTCACCCGAACGCTTCTTTTGAAGCCGGACAGGCACTTGTCAGCGTGTATGGATGGGGAGCGACACGTGAAGCAGCATTTTCTTTGCTGGATAAACATATTAGCACCGTTAAACAATACATACGGTGATGGTTCCTGCAAAAGACATGCTTGATGATCCGGCTATAAGGGCATATCTTCACCGTATGATCGGAGATGATGGGCTCAATCTTATTGAGCGGTTCCCCGAAGAAGGCGAGCACAGCGATGAAGGCCTTGCTGCAAGTACGGGTATCAACTTAAACACCGTGCGGCATACGCTCTACACCCTGTATGAAAAACGGCTGGCCGAATATCACCGTATCAAGAACAATGAGACCGGCTGGCTTACCTACCTCTGGCAGCTGCGCCCGGATCATATTTACGACGCGATACGCGAGGATATGGGACTCGTATTAGAAAAACTCTCCCGGCGCGAGAAGTACGAAGAAGAGAACGACTTTTTCATCTGCAAGGACTGCCACGTCATATTTACCTTTCCTCTTGCAATGAACAGTGAATTCAAATGCCCTGCATGTTCACAGCCAATGGGACATTTTGACAATGAGATGCTCTTAAAATCACTCAAGCATCGCATCGACTCTATCAAAAAGTCGCTCGGTCATGCCTGATCAAACAATCAAAAAATACGAAAAAATGCTGCACGATGCCGGTTGCAGCACAAAAGTTATAGCTCATTGCAGAGCAGTGAGGGACTGTGCGTGCGAATACGCACAGCAACATCCCTCTACGGATTTTTTCCTTGTGCAGACAGGAGCGATGCTGCATGATATCGGGCGGGGAAGCACGCACTCGATTGCCCATGCACAACGGGGAGCCGATCTCTTGCGAACCAAAGGTTTTTCTGAAGAAGTTGCCCGGATAGTCGAATGCCATACCGGTGCAGGACTGACGGCTGACGAATGTTCGCTGTTGGGATTGATTCCGCGGGATTGTATGCCTACAACAACTGAAGAGAAGATTGTCTGCCATGCTGACAACCTGCTTGCCGGCACCAGGTGGATGAGTATCGAGCATAGTATAAGTTCAGCATTTCACCTGCCCCGCAGGGTAAGAAAGAGGATGTACCAGCTGGCAACTGAAGTCGAACTGCTCTGCAAATAAAAAATCAAACTGTTAAAACGTTATTTTTCTTCATTTCCCTGCTGGTTATATGATAACCTGTTTTACCTGCGGTAGTGCACGGATCTTTTCAATAACGCCGATGGGCAAAGGGTCTTCTACGATAATTACCAGTTTTGGTTCTTCTGAAAATTGCGGGTCGGTAACAAATATCTGCCGTATGGAAAGGAGGTGTTCGGAAAGCACGCGGACAGCAGCTCCGACAATCCCGCGCTCATTTGCATTTTTGGGAAGAACAGTAATTACCGTAAACCCGAATGATTCGGCAACCCTGCTCAGGTCAGGAGTCGCCCGCATATTCAGAAAGATATCCCTAAGATTCGGGCGTTCAAGAATGCGATGTGCAGTAGAATCTACAACCCGTCTGTCTGAACCGATCGCTTTTGCGACCGCTGTTGCCGGCATCTCGATACCATTGCAGCTGATTCGCCCGTCCTCTGTCACCCCAAAACCATTTTCGAGAAGGAACCGCACCACCCTGCTTTGGGAAGGCGAATCGGCAAATTCATGGATGATATCTGACCACATACACACCACTGGGAAAGACGCCTATAAATATACATCTATGTAGATCTGAAGTCATCAGCGTACAGGAAAAAAGTACAAGATCAGAATATCGAAAATTATTCGCGACGTCTCAAATTGTAACTTCACTAATATTATTCCATATCCGATTGCCATCACACGGGATCGAGGCACATCGAACATAACATTCTTTTAGATGGACAACCTTTTTGTTATGGCACAAAAGCGAGGGTAGCCAAGCCAGGTCAAAGGCGCTAGGTTGAGGGCCTAGTCTCGTAGGAGTTCTTGGGTTCGAATCCCATCCCTCGCACTTTTCTTGATTC
>JBAZQT010000016.1:0-48691 GCA_041645055.1 Methanoregula sp.
GGCGCTGCAAAGGTGAAATGGAGTTCTGAATCCTTCCATACTTTCGTTGGCTGGAGGTAATGGATCTCGGTGACAATCACGTGCGGAGCGCTCGTAGTGACAGTAATCAGAGGTGTTATTGCGGGGAGTGCTGGTGTCGTTGCAACCGTTTGGGGGACAGGAGCCGGTGCTGACTGGGTACACCCGGCTGATAAAAGGAGAGCGATTAAGAAGACCAGAATTCCGGTTCTTAAATATTTCATACGCTGCATAATATACGGACGAGTGGTTATATTTTGTGATAGCGGCACCTGATTCCTGTAAGGATTCTCTCAACCGATCCTGGCAATCATGAGATTGTTTATCAACCATGAGTCACAACTCCCATTCAATTGATACCAGTACGGAACTACCATGTTTTCAGTCCTCTATGTTGATGACGAGCCGGACCTGCTGGAACTGGGCCGGCTGTTCTTAGAGAAATCCGGCGAGTTTACTGTCGTAACATCGACATCAGCAGAGGCGGCACTGGAATCACCATCAATCCGGTCGTACGATGTCATCATCTCCGATTACCAGATGCCGGGAATGGACGGGATCGCATTTTTAAAAACGGTACGGGAACAGTTTGGCGATATCCCGTTTATCCTTTTCACCGGACGGGGTCGCGAAGAGGTTGTCATCGATGCAATCAACAACGGTGCCGATTTTTATCTCCAGAAAGGCGGCGACCCGAAGTCCCAGTTTGCCGAACTCTCGCATAAGATCCGTCAGTCCGTGAGGAGGAAACAGGCAGAACATTCACTTCATGAATCGGAACGACGACTCTCTGATATCATCGACTTCCTGCCCGATGCAACATTTGCTATCGACCGGTCCGGGCAGGTTATCGCATGGAACCATGCCATTGAAGAGATGACCGGTATCCCAGCCGGTGACATGCTGGGGAAAGGAGATTATGAGTATGCGATCCCGTTCTATGGATCCCGGCATCGGATTCTCATTAATCTCATTGACGAACCTGATGAAAAAATTGCAGAATTTTATTCAGATATCTACCGTACCGGCAACTCGCTCACGGCAGAGACCGGTCTGCCCCACCCGAAAGGTTACCAGATCACGGTACTTGCCCGGGCAGGCCCGCTCTATAACCAGTCTGGAGAAATTGTCGGGGCAATCGAGTCCATCCGGGATATTTCAGCCCGCAAACGCGACGAAGCTGCGTTGCAGCAGGTCACATCAGAGTTACAGTTGATCTTCAAGAATATGATCAATGCGTTTGTTGTCTGGGAATCGGTCTTTGATGAAAAGGGCAACTATGTGAGTTTCCGCTTCGGGCAGTTCAATGATGCCTATGCCCGGATTGCGAAGGTAAAATATGAAGAGGTCCGGGGAAAGGATGTGTTCGAAGTCTGGCCGACTACTGAGAAGAGCTGGGTTGAAGTGTATGGCCGCGTGGCCACAACCGGAATCCCCCATGTATTTGACATGTACCATGATCCGACCAAAGGATGGTACCATTGCAATGCATATCGCCCGACAGACTCTCCCGCCCGGGTCTGTGTTATCTTTGAAGATATAACAGAACGAAGGCGTGCTGAAACAGAACTCCAGGCTGCGTATGAGCAGATCACCGCTTCTGAAGAAGAACTGCGGGGGCAGTACGATGCACTGAAAGAGGGCCAGAAAAAGATACAAAAAAGCGAATATGATTACCGTTCGATCATCGAGAATATCCAGGATGCATTTTATCGGACCGATATGCAGGGTAATCTGCTGATGATCAGTCCATCGTTTGTTAAGGAGTTTGGCTATTCCGGAGAAAAGGATCTTCTCGGAAAAAATGTCCGTGATAATTTCTATGCTGATCCCAAAGACCGTGACGTTTTTCTCAAACAATTAGAGAGCTCCGGAAACGTAACTGAGCGCCGCGTTACCTTGCGACGGTATGATGGGAGCCCGGTAGTGGTATCCGCCTCAAGCCACATTTACTATGATGAAAACGGAAAACCTGCCGGTGTTGAAGGTACTCTCCATGATATGACGGAAATCGTGAGAGCGGAAGAGGCACTCAGTAAAAACCAGCATGTACTCGCAGAAGCAATGGACCTGGCACATCTGGTAAACTGGGAGTATGATGTCAGGACGGGAATGTTCATCTTCAACGACCGATTCTATGCCCAGTGCGGTACTACGGCAGAGCGTGAGGGGGGCTACGAGATGCCGGCTGAAGTGTATGCCCGGGAGTTCGTTCATCCGGAAGATCGTGATGCTGTTGCCGAGGAGATAAAAAAAGCCGCTAATATAACCGACCCCCATTATATTTCCCAGCAGGAACACCGGACTATCCGCAGGGATGGTGAGATCCGGCATATTTTAGTGCGTATTGAGGTTACAAAAGATGCAGAAGGCCACGTAATCAAGGCCCAGGGTGCAAACCAGGATATCACCGAGCGTAAGAATGCCGAAGAATCACTCCGTCTGGCAAATCGCCAGCTCAACCTGCTCACGGGCATCACCCGGCATGATATCCTCAACAAAGTTGCGATTATTATGGGATATCTCAAAATTGCAGAAAATAAATTCGAAGATCCCGCCCTGGCTGAGATTATGGGGAAAATAAAATCCGCAATAATGGCTATCCAGTCACAGATCGAATTCACCCGGATCTATGAAGATATCGGCGCCCATGAATCACGGTGGATAGCTCTGGACTCGGTCGTGCCCCGTTCACAGGTCCCGGCAAAGATCTCGCTGATCGTGGACGTGCAGGGCGTCCAGATTTTTTCCGACCCGATGCTTGAGAAGGTTTTTTTCAACCTTCTTGACAATTCAATCCGGCATGGTGAGCGGGTGACAGAAATCCGGATGTCATTCCACAAGTCTGATGAAAATCTGGTTGTTGTGTGGGAAGATAACGGTGTTGGCGTTAAAAATTCTGAAAAAGAGCAGATCTTCGACCGGGGTTTTGGGAAAAACACGGGGCTTGGTTTGTTCCTTGTGCGGGAGATTCTCTCCCTGACGGGTATCACCATCACCGAGAACGGGAAGCTGGGTAAAGGCGCACGGTTCAATATAACGGTGCCAAACATGCGGTACCGGATTTCTCACCAGTAACCAGAACAACTATCGGGCGTTCTTTGTGATTTTTTTCAAATCCGGGGCATACACGAAAAACACTGTTGCAATCTCCATACTTGTCAGGAGTGATGTTGTGCGAAAGATCGATCTGGTTTATCTGGTTTTCCGTTGAACGACTCATAGTATGAAGACCGCGTTCACTATCCTTATTCTCATCCTTGCCGTACTTGCCTGCGGGTGCACGGCAACAACCCCGGCTGTACCGGCGACCCCGGTTGTACCGATCACCCCAATCATTCCGGGGACAACTGCAGTTAATGCCGTACCTAACCTTATCGGCAATTGGACCGGCCCCATGAAAGGCTACGATGAAGGGATAGGATTTAACGACTATTCCAACCTGACAATGAATCTTACGGTGACGGAGCAACGCGACCGTATCTTCACCGGTTATCTCGTCTATAAATATAAGAGCGGTGAACAGGGGTCCACAGCATTTGCCGGTGCGATTGGTAAGGATGGCCGAACATTGACCATGGTGGAAAAGGACTATGGTTACTGTTTTGGCACAATCCTGTCAAACAATGAAATCGAGCTGACGTACATGAGCGAAGCCACGCCGTACAGCATTGCGATAGATTCGTTTAAGCGGATATAGGAAAGCCAAGGCATTTCACCGGCACTCTTCCATCCGTTATTTTTTTTTTTCGGATGTATTAATGAGAGATCCTGTTTTCCGGGATTTGTTCAAAGGAGAATGTGATTGTTTTTTAAAAATCAGCCGATCGTGCTTGAGCGTAGCAATAATCAAAAAATCACACAAAAGGATTTTATCTCATGTTATAAGATCAGTTTATGCCGGCCTACTATTTTGCCATGGAAGGATATCATACCGGGGAAAAACCCGATCCTGCCGTCGATAAACTAATGACTATCCAATACCAGAAGATCGATTTAACTACCGGAGAACCGTTAGGAGAGTTAACCATCCTAAAAGAGTGGGAAAGCTCCGAACAAAGTATCATCACTACGTTCTGTAATGAATTTTTCAAACCGGGAATACCAGTCACACATTTTATTCCCGTAGGGATGAGCCTCGATTACGAATATGAGATGATCATCACGAAATGCAAAAAATACAATCTGCCCGCGATTACCAGTCACCAGCTTTATTTCCAGCGACCCCGCTTTGACCTCAGGCCAATCGTTGTTTTGTTAAATGACGGGCGGTTTGCCGGAGCCCGTCTCGATCTGTTCTCATCGAAAAAATATGATGGCAGTCATATGAAGAAATGGTACGAGAACAAGGATTTCAAAAAAATTGAGCACTTTATCCGGGAGGAGACTGAGGCGGTGCTCAAATTACTGCAATACTTAAGTAAATATAAGACCCGGCTGGGAATTACCAAAAAAGAAGAACCCGGCCACAGGAAGCCAGCACCGGTAATCCCCCCAATCCGGACAGAACGGGTACTTCCCACCTATCCGAAATCACCGGCTGTTGCAATGCCAACGGCAAGAAAACCGGTGGATACCAGGACCTCCGCTCCTAAAAAAGGTTCAGCACAGCTCGCAAAGGTAGAACCTAAAAGTTCAAAAAAATCTCCTGCCCCATCAAAAACCGCAGGCCCGAAATCATCTGTACCCCTCAGCCAGTTCCGCAAACATACGCCAACAAAAAAGCCTGCAGGAAAAATGGACAAGCGGTAATTTTTGCTTCCGTTGTACCAAAGATCTTTACTGCCGTGAAAAGGAAGATAACAAAATCCGGCCTTATCGTATCGGGGTCCATCCTGCGCCACCTCAAACTTTTTTCAAGATAACCCTGATCAATTAACAGTTTTCGGAGATTTTTTTCTGACCTTCGGTAAATCATCGAGAGGAACCAGACAATATGATAAAAACAGTTACGTGCAATCGAAAGAAGGAGTGACGGGAATTTCGCCCTGCCTTTTGTATTAAGGTACTGCTTTTTCGTTTACAAAGATTTTAGTTTACAAAAATTACGTGCAGGTTGTAAGTCCTGCCACAGGAGCCGGAACATCCCTGTCCGTGGAATCATAGGGACTATCGGTCACCAGATGAACGTCCCCGGCAGGACCCCCCTGCACATGTTTCACTAACCCGTATGGGCTTTCAACCAACTGAGCAGCTCAGCGATAAGATCATTTGTTGACTGCTGCTGATTCTTCGTTTGCTGTTGATTCGTGTTTTGCTGCTGGCCCTGGTTTGCTACATCGCCTTTCTGTTGGGGTGCGGGCATGGTTGTATTGCTTGCCCCATGACCGGGCATATTACCGGTGGATGTCGAGTTATCGGCGTTCCAGCCGGGGGGCATGGATGGTGCCGTCCCATTCCCAAATCCCTGATGCCGGGTCATGTTACCCATTGCGGTGGAATTGTCGGCGTTCCAGTCCGGGGGCATGGATGGTGCCGTTCCATTCCCAAAGCCCGACCGGTGCCCGGTCATACCGCTCATCGCGGTGGAGTTATCGAAATTTCCGTCAGGTTTGTCGGGCGGTGCCGTCATGTTGCCGGCGTCCATAGCGTGATTGGGTCGGTCCCCGGACGCGGTGGTGTTCCCAAACCCGCCGGGCCGGTTGCCCTGCCTGGGTCCGGCAGTATTCTGGCTGTTACCTTGTCCCGGGTTTGTATTCCCTCCCGGTCCTGATCCCTGGTTCGGGTTTTGCATCATCAGGTTACTGCCATGGTTTGCCTGAATATTGTTAACTTGGGCTTGATCAATACCCTGGTACATACTCTGGTCTGATCCTGCGGCCATAACTCCTGTCGTCAGTACTATGGCTGCACCCCAGGAGAATGCAATCATCAGACAGAGAAGCCTGAATATTTTCATCGTTTGATCCCTCCATTCTTGCAACTGACCGCTCAGCCAGTTGTCCTGCACATACCTCCCTCGTTGTCTGGTATATATTGGGACCATGCAACCGGTCAAATACTATCAACGAACCGGGAATAATTGAACTCACAGGTGTACAATATTGCAGCGGGGATACGCCCCGGAAAACAAAAAACTTGTATCTTTTTACTTTTTATAAAATGAAGGGGTAATTTTTTCCGGTGCAGGAACATTGACGGGAGTTTTACTCCACTATTTTTCTTCCCTAAAAGTTACCAGATATAATCCCTTCATTGCGGCTGGGCCGATTGTTATGCAAACTCAAATCGTAGCAGGAGAATAGCCGAACATATACCATGCAATGCCGGCAATGCACACCGCAGAAAAAAAGAGTACGAGGGCGATATTGATGGTCTTTTCCTTCCGGGTCATCACAGACCATTCACTTTTTTGTTGTTTTGCCGCAAACCCGATGAACAGGCCGATTGCCGTTCCGGCTAAGGCACCGAGCGCCACGGCCATCAGGATCCCAAATACACTCACACTCATGCAGCTTCTCCCTTTACGGTTACCCATTCATCGATATAAATTCCCCTACATTCCACCGCCATCGATCTCTCCCTATGGTATTCCGGCTAAAGCAAGCAGTCTGCTTATTTCCTGCGGATATACTGGGTGAGAAGTACTACCGCTACAAATCCTGCAATCAGGGATGCTGCATCAGGTCCTGCCGCACGTGTTGTCACTGTTTTTTGCGGAGGTACTGGTGAAAGACCAAGATTGACCGGCAGGGTCTGGCCCGGAATGACCGTGACTACCTCTTGCAGCGGCATGTAGCCAGTCATTGAAACTGCAACCGTGTGATTTCCCCCCGTCAGATTTGAAACGGTGACCGGGGTTATACCGGAATTTCCTCCATCCACCAGCACACTCGCTCCTGCAGGAACTGAGGTGATCGCAAGCGATCCCGCATCTGGAACCATCGTTGCGGTAATTTCAGTTATCCTGCCGGCTTCTACCGGGACCCGGGTGGAAAACTTCTGGTACCCGAACCGTGTAAAAACGACATCATAGGTTCCGGCCGCAAGGTCCGAAACAGTTAGCGGAGTCTTCCCTAAGTATTTTTCACCCATTACAACTGATGCTCCATCGGGAACAGATCGAAGGTCCATTGAACCGGGTTGTAATGGTGTAACGACAGAAACAGAGGGTTTTCCCAAGGTTACTGAAATCGTACTATAATCTGCCTGGCTCAGGTGGGATAAGTCATTGGGCCCGCTCACCACCCAGATAGTATAGGTCCCTTCATCGAGCCGTCCCCCAATGTTTGCTGTCCCCCATTTGTAGCTCCAGTGATCATTGCTATCCACCGGCACGCGGGTGAATCCTCCGTTTTCTGCACGTTTCGAGATGTCATCCAGTGCAACACCGTTTGCCGGGAGATTGGGGCCGGTTAAAAAAAGATAAACGGTCTGGCTTGAATAGGAATTACCCGACAGCGGGACGACATCCCCAATAGATGCCTGTATTCCCGGTGCAGCAGATGCACTGGCGATAAACAGAAGGCATGCAAGGACAAGCATGCAGGAAACGTTGATACAAGTATGGGTCTGCATAGGTGGTACTTTCGATTATGTGCCATAACCTCTTTTAGTCTTTGGATTGAGAGGATGTACTATCCTGCCGGTTAATCCATTCGGTGATTTATTCGCAGTTAAGGTACCGGAGCATAAACAAACAACCGGCAAACAAAACGGTCTCAAAGGAAAGAGGAAATCACCCATTATTTTGCAGGAAAAAATATTGGTGAAGACCTATAATGAAAAAACCGTTTTAAAAGAGATCTAAGTTACCAACGGTACTAAAGCGCCTGCTCCCATGTGTGTTTGCAGTCCTCGCAGACACAAACAACAATTGTCTTATTATTGACGGTTTTGCAGTCCGTCCACTCAGTTTTTTTTGATCCACACTTTGGACAGTTTGACATAGTAAAGCAAAAGACCTGTTTTGGTTGTGGTGAGTATCTTTACCACAACAATATAAAAATTATACAGTCCCCTGCTTCACATTACCTGTACGAAAAGAGGAGATCAGGAGCCGGTTTGTATGCTTTCGCCGGACTTTAACACCTGGACTTTAATGTCAGTTGTCCGCTCGATCGCTTTTTTGAACGACATGGCATCGGCAATGATCTTCTCCCAGGTATTGTAATGGATCGGGATGACCGTCTTTGCCCCGATGAAATTTGCCGCAATCATCGCTTCTGCAATGCCCATAGTATAGCGCCCGCCAATCGGGAGCAGTGCGATATCCGGGTGATAGAGTTCCCCGATGAGTTTCATGTCTGAAAAAAGGGCTGTATCTCCCGCATGGTAGACTTTCACACCATCCATGCCAATAACAAATCCCGCGGCAGCGCCGGCAGAAAAACCTACTCCCGCTTCTTCTAAAAAGCTGGAATGCATAGCGGCAGTCATGGTAAAAGAGACCCCGTCAACGATGATCGTACCGCCGATATTCATGCTTTCGACAGGCACTCCTTTTGTTTTAAGATACTTGGCTATCTCGGTGATTGCAACTGTCTTCTTATTGAGCGCAACAGTCTCTCCCATATGATCATTGTGCCCATGCGTGACTGCGACAATGTCCGGATCGACTCCCTGGACGCTACCGCCTTCAATGAAGGGATCGATGAGCACTTTTTTTGAACCGGTGAGCAGCACGCACGAATGTCCGAGCCAGGTAAGTTGCATATATGCAGATCTTCTTATAATCGGATGAAATTTCCTATTGTGAAAAGTAAGGCAAAATTAAAAGAGAGCGCACCATGGCTAAAAAAGATCTGATGCAGATAAAGGAACTGCCCTTTACGTTACATCAATCAGTTCAGCTTCGGTGATATCTATAGAGTCCCCAAGACTGTCAGCAGTTGCGCTCCGGGTCATCTGCTCGGAAAGATCGCGGTCTTCCATAACGTCCCGGATGCGGTCGATGTACACATCAATCGTCGGGTCTTCCTGTTCTTCGATCACATGGCGGTATTCGCGGAGTGTTGACGGGCTGATTCCCAACTCGTCGGACACTTCTTTCATGGTCTTGCCGGATGTGATGAGTTCTTCCATCTTCACTTTATCAAAGGGCATCTTGAAGTCAAGCTCCCGGAAGAGCTTGAGCCGTACCCTTGCCCGTGCCACTGTCTTTGACAGCTTCTCATCACCAAGTTCCCTGGCGATCTCGGTGTCATTCTTACCAGCGTAGAACAACGTAACGAGTTTGGCGAGCTGGATCGGCTTTAATGAGGTCTTGAAGATTCCCTGTTCTGTGATCTCTCTCATGACGAGGGCGACCTCGCGTTCGATCGCGTCGCTGTCTCTCAAGGTACCATGGATATTTTTCATCGGCTCGACGATTGTTGTCTTGCCCGACATGGAGCTGAAGAGTTTTAAGAGCTGTGCTTTACGTTTGTCTTCGGTCATTGCATACCCCGTATTGGGATTAGGATATACAATACTTCGTCAACTATTTAACCCTATCTTTACGCGTCGTTTGACCAAAAAGCCTTTAAATTGGTGTTTGAATGCACTTAAAGCATAGTACTGTTTCGCGTGCAACTTTCTCAAAAAGAAACATTTTTTTACTTATTTTTCATATTTGAAATTAGGCAATACATTGGAGCCATTTCACCATGGCAGACTTGTGAGTATTAGGGACAGAATTTGACAACATTTTCAACCCGCATGTGCCGTTGGGTCATCTCAGTTGGATGAACATATGCAAAAAATGCAGAGAACTTCATTATTACATCATCTGAAAAGAAAAAACGCTAGTAGTCCAGGCTCAAATTGAGATCTAAATACATAGTAACTCATTATGGAATTAAAAGGGGTAACTTTCATCAACCCCAATTACCAGCCCAGTCATTGCATTTCTGTTAAGAGATCATCATGTTGACGAGGGATATAATTCGTTGAATGCTACGAATAACAAGACCAAATGATTAATGCGTCAGAATATAAAACCGGGCACGATATGTTCTGCAAGAAATGTGGCGTAGAAATGGATGATGACGCACTTTTTTGTAAATTATGTGGTTTAGCGCAAAAACAAATAGTAAACCCGCCGGAAAAAAACATCATTTCTTCCTTTCCAAATTCTGAACGATATGCGCTGGAGACCAGTGAGTCATGCCAGCTGCTTGAAAGGTTCACGGCTTACTTAAAGACGGGTGTCAAAGGGAATGATTATAAAATGCTCCCGGAGATCTGGGGGATACTTTTTTCCAACCTGTTCATATCCCCTATGGATCTGATAGACGGGATGCGTGACGGGATACATAAACTCGGGGAAGAGAATGTTCATATGCTCCGTCAATTCATCAAAGAGGATTGTATGAGCGGGGGTAGATTTGTAGAGACCGTGATAAAAAAGGGCGGAATGATCGACCGGGCGGCGCTGATCATTATCGCGGATCCTCATGATCTTGCCAGGATTGAGCGTGATGGCACAACGGCTATTCACCAGCTTGCCACGGTCTGTGATAAACGGATAAGACCGGAGTTGATCAGGCAGTTCGGGAAACAACTGCTTTCCACCCTGTACGACCAGAATGGTATGCCTGCTCTTTTCCTAATCTTCCAACGGGGTGATCTGCGTATCCATGATCTCGACGCCATAGGAGAGGTGTTTTCAAAGAGCGATCTCAAGAAGGTCAAGGTCAAGAATGGTGGGGGGAGGAGCGGTCTTGAAATATTCAATGAAATTTCCCGGTCAATAAATTATATGGCAATCCTGGAGAAAACTATGGCTGTCGCCATACCTGCGGAAAAGAAAACTGAGGAAGAACCTGATGCCAGACTTCAGATTAATTCCGCCATCCAGAATGAATGTGTCAGCCCCCCACCCATCGAAATACTTGCCTGGAAAGACCCGGTACCGGAAAAAAATTCCCTACCAGATATCACCGAAGTATCCGGATCAGAGATGCCTGAACCCGAGGAAAACCCCGATAAATCGCTGAAGATCATGATCGTTGAAGATGACCCGGTCATCCAGCACCTTCTGGAGACATGGTTGAATATTCTCGGCTATAACCTGCTATACAAGGCAGGAAATGGGGAGGAAGCGGTGAAACTCAATCAGGAAGTAAATGCCGATATTATCTTCATGGATATCAAGATGCCCGGAAAAATTGACGGGATCGATGCGGCAAGGGAAATTAAAAACACCCTGGCAAATTCAAAGATTATTTTTCTCACAGGATATGATGATGCAGAAACAATCGACCGGGCAAAGGCAGTCAATCCCGCAGGATATATCCTCAAACCATTCACGGATATGAATATCCGTATTGCCCTTAAAATGATAAAATAATATAAAAAATATGAAGTTGCAGAAATTGATTACGGTATAATTTGAATCATTGAGTTTTCTATTCCCCTCTCATGAGAGCCGTTTTCTTTCATCTCCTTTGCAACATTTCTAACCCTGTTGCAGAGAAATGTTATCAATGAGTTACGGAATCACCTTTTTTCCACTTGGGGAAATGTATGAACGCATATTCTGATGACAGGTATCATTCAATAAAAAAATTGTTGATATCCATCATTGATGGCAGAGTCCCGCCATCGGGGATCTATAAGCAAATTACCTGAATGATGGGCGGATTGTATAAAAAACAAAAAAATGAGCCGGACACGCTAAAAACGAGAGATATAATATCTGTCCGAATTAATGGGTATTGAGATTTTAAATTAAAGCGAAGTGATAGACAGTGATACAGGGTTCTAATGATGTCTTTGAAAAAGTGATGGATCTCGCCAAACGCCGAGGGTTCATCTGGCCCACATCCGAGTGTTACGGGGCAGTGGCGGGTTTCATCGATTATGGCCCGCTGGGCGCGATGATGAAGCGGCGGGTTGAAGATATCTGGCGGGATTTTTACGTCATCCAGGAAGGTTACTACGAGATCGAGTGCCCAACGATTGCACAGGAATCTGTTTTTATTGCTTCAGGGCATGTGAAAGGATTTTCTGACAAGATGTGCCAGTGCCCGCACTGCAAGGAATTTCTCCGGGCGGACCATGTGGCTGAAGGCGGCGGGGTGAAGAACCCGTCCATTATGAAAAACGAGGAACTTGCAGCGGCGATTGCAACCTGCACGTGCATGGCCTGCGAAGAAGTTCTCGGCACTGTCGAGGTCTTTAACTTCAACCTCATGTTCCAGACCACGATCGGTCCTGGTTCACAGCGTGTCGGGTACCTGCGCCCCGAAACGGCACAGGGTATGTTTGTGGATTTCTCCCGCCTGTTAAGGTTCTACCGGGACAAGCTGCCGTTTGGTGCAGTGCAGATCGGCAAATCCTACCGGAACGAGATATCGCCCCGGCAGGGTATGATCCGGCTCCGCGAGTTCACGCAGGCTGAAGCCGAGATCTTTGTACACCCGAACGAGAAGAATCACCACCCTTCCTTCAAGCGGTATGCAGACTATACGATGCCGCTGCTCACCTACATCCAGCAGGAAAAATGCGAAGATGCTGTTTCGATGTCCATGCGGGAAGCGGTGGACAAAGGGGTAATCGCCAATGAATACCTCGCCTACTATGTAGCGCTCACCCACCACCTCCTTGTCTCGATCGGTATCAAACCGGAACGGCTCCGCTTCCGTCAGCACCTGCCCGATGAACGGGCACACTATGCCACCGATTGCTGGGATGCAGAGATCAAGTCCGAGCGGTTCGGCTGGGTTGAGACCGTTGGCCTTGCCGACCGCACGGATTACGACCTGAACGCCCATGCCAAAGAGAGCGGGACAGCGATGACAGTCTTCATCCAGTATGATGAGCCAAAGAAAGTTGCACGCCGGCGAATCATCCCGAACATGAGTGTGCTGGGCAAACAGTACCGTACGAAAGCAAAGGCTATCTTTGAAGCGCTGGCAAACGCGACGCCAACTGCAGAAGGTGCTGATGTGGAAGTTGACGGCGAAAAGTTCCATATTCCTGCTGACCTGTTTGAAGTCCGCGATGAAATTGTTGACATCCGTGGCGAAGAAATCGTACCGCACGTCATCGAACCCTCGTACGGGATCGACCGCATGTGTTACGCGGTGCTCGAAGGTGCATATGATGAAGACACTGCTGACGGTGAAGCCCGCACGGTGATGCGTTTTTCGCCCAATGTCGCGCCCATACAGGTCGCCGTCTTCCCGCTCATGACCCGGGACGAACTCGATACGATTGCTCATGAGATCGCCCGCACGCTTCAAAAGTCTGGCATCCTTGCCGAATACGATGACAGCGGGGCGATTGGCAGGCGCTACCGGCGGCAGGATGAGATCGGGACACCGTTTGCGATTACGGTTGATTACGACACGAAGGAAGACAAGACCGTCACTCTCCGGGACCGGGACAGCATGAAGCAGGTCAGGATTGCGATCGACAAGGTTCCCGCGATTGTCAGTGCTCTTGTCGATGGCAGCCTGAAGTTTACAGAACTGAAATAATTTTCAATTCACTTTCTTTTTCGAATACTTGTTTAAAGTGATCATCCATCACGGGTGATTAGAATGATGATGGGGGCTGATGCCCCCATACCTCCGGTTATGAGTGGTGGTGCCGCCCCGAAGGGCGCCCCGCGGCGGTCTCAACGATTTTTCATTAAAACTTCCTTGCCCCTCCGTGCCTCCGAGTGGCCCTGAGGCGGGGAGCCCTCGTAATCATCATCTCTCTCAAATTGAATTTAAACTGCAACTTTCTCCGATCACAATTTCCTATATTACCTAAGCAACCAAACCTCTCTCCAATCACATGAGCTGTATCAGTCATCCCTTGATCAAACCGGACAGCATCGAATCGCGGGAGTACCAGCTCTCGATTGCGATGAAGGCGCTGGATGCTAACACGATGGTCATCCTGCCCACGGGTCTTGGAAAGACGGCAGTTGCCCTGCTCGTTGCCGCATCCCGGCTCTACAACGAGGGGGGCAGGATCCTGATGCTCGCCCCAACCAAGCCGCTCGTGGAACAGCATCTCCGCTATTTTGAAAAATATCTTCTGGCAAAACCGCAGGAAGGCAGTACTGCATCCCCGTTTGTGATGTTCACCGGGGAAGCCCCACCGGCTGAACGTACGGAGGACTGGAACCGGGCAACGGTGATTCTTGCTACACCCCAAGTGGTGAAAAACGATCTCATCGCCGGGCGGTACACCTTAAACGATGTCACGCTGCTGATCGTCGACGAGTGCCACCGGGCGGTAGGCAACTACGCGTATGTCTTTTTAGCCCAGCGCTACATGGGCACTGCCGATAAACCACTCCTCCTCGCAATGACGGCATCTCCCGGTGGCGTGCAGGAGAAAGTGCAGGATGTCTGCTCGAATCTCGGTATTTCCCATATCGAGAACCGGACCGAAAACGACCCGGATGTCCGCCCGTATGTATTCGAGCGCGAGGTAGAGTACCTCTCGATCGACTTGCCCCCTGACATCAAAGCGGCCATCAACTCCTTACATACGCTTATCGAGGACCGGCTTGCACTCCTCAGCTCGCTTCACTTTACGGTGCCCAAACGTGAGAAGCTCTCGATGAAGGAGCTCAACGCGATCAACGCCCAGATCCAGCAACGGATAAAAAACCAGGACCCGACCGCATTCTCGGCTGCATCGGTATACGCAGAACTGATGAAACTGCGGCATGCTGTCACCCTTGCAGAATCGCAGGGGAGTGAAGTGCTCAAAGGGTATCTTGCAAAACTTGTTTCTGAAGGCACAGGATCAGGAGGGAGCAAGGCCAGCCAGCGGCTGGTAAAAGATCCACAGTTCCACGAACTCTTCGATCACACACTTGGGTGGACAAAGGAACTGCACCCGAAACCCGAGATTGCCCTGAAGATCGTGCAGGACCAACTGGTGTCTCATCCCGACAGCCGGATCATTCTCTTTGCCACGTATCGCGATACCGTGCAGCTCCTTGTTGATTATTTCACGAAGCATGGAATCTCCTGCGAACGGTTTGTCGGTCAGGCAACCAAAGATGCAGAGAAAGGGCTTTCGCAGAAGAAGCAGATCGCCGCCCTGACCCGGTTCCGCGAAGGGGAGTTTAAGGTATTGATCGCAACATCGGTTGGCGAAGAAGGCCTCGATGTACCGGCAACGGACATGGTAATCTTCTACGAGGCCGTGCCCTCAGAGATCCGTTCCATCCAGCGCCGTGGCCGGACGGGGAGATCCGGGGCAGGAAAGATTGTTGTCATGGTTACAAAGGGAACCTCGGACGAAGTCTTCCGTCATGTCAGTGCGTCAAAGGAAAAACAGATGCACAAGAGCATGCGCACGATGGGAGGATTTTCTCCTGCCGCGTCGCAACAACCGCTTGTAGCAGAGCAGGAGACCCTCGATGAATTCACTCCGCAGGGACCGAAGATCATTATCGATGACCGCGAAACCTCATCAAAAGTGGTAGAAGTCCTCTCCAACATGGGAGCCGTAATCCGGATCGAGCGTCTCCCTCACGGGGATTATGCAATCGGCGACCGCATCCTTGTCGAGCGCAAGACTGCCCGCGACTTTGTTGACACCCTGATCAACCGCGATCTGCTTGGACAGGTGAAGGCGATGGCAGAGGCAACCACCCGCCCGGTGATGATTATCGAAGGCGGGGATCTCTATTCCCAGCGTGACATGCACCCGAATGCGATCAAGGGTGTGCTCGCGGCTCTCACGGTGGATATGGGCGTCTCGATTCTCTTTACCCGCGACGAGCAGGATACCGCCCAGATGCTCTTTGTACTGTCGAAACGCGAGGACGGGGAGCGGGGCGAGCGCAAGGTACATCCGCACAAGTCTCATCATTCGCAGCGCGAAGAACAGGAATACATCATTTCAGCATTTCCGGAGATAGGCATGAAGAATGCCCGGCTATTGCTGGCGCATTTCGGTTCTATTCAGGGGATTGTGAATGCTTCGATGGAGGAGCTTGCTGCGGTGAAGGGGATTGGGGAGAAGACGGCGGGGAAAATTTTTGATTTGTGCAGACGGGTGTACGGGTAGGGAGTTCTTTTCAATTGCGATGTTTCCCCCCTTCGGGGTCGCTCGGCCGCCTCGGCGGGGCCTCGCTGGGCAGGGAACCTGAAAACAGTTTTAGTTTTCCAATGAGGATCAAACTTGGATTTAAACAGATGAGTAATGTGGTCGGGGATGAAGGGGATTAATTGAAACAGAATATGGGGTAAAAAAGATTAGAAGTTTTACCCTATCTTTTTCTTTTCTTCTTCTAATATTTTTATTAATTCACTTATTTTTATTTTAATTTCTACGATATGATCGTGAATTTTTAGTAACTCTAGAGAACCGTGAGTTTGAGGATTAAGATCGGTGATTTCATCAATTAAAAGAATTTTAGGATAAAGATCTAAAATTTTTTCGAGTATTGAATTCTCTAAGGAAAAGATTTCTTTTTTAAAGACAAAATACAACCCACTATCAGTGTAGAGATGTATTTTGTTTTGAATTATATACGATAAACACTTCGTGTGAGTATCGATGGGGATATGTTTGATTTTTTCATCTAATGCTTTCAATTCATAATAAAAACCTATAATCGTATCTTCGCGAGTTTTAGTGGTTGTCAAATCCATTGTAAAAAAAGTCGAAAGTGCACTTGTAATTACTGCAATAAAAGCGCCAATAAAAATTAGACCTAAGTCTTTAATTGCGCTTGAATATCCTTGGGTAGCAGCATTCAAAATTGGATTATCATGATGGAATATGGAATAAACCAAAGCGCCAATTGCAATAGCTACTAGTATACAAAATAATACCATTAATGAAATGAAGGCGAATCCCATTTGTTTTTTTAATTCTTTATACCCCATAATTAACAAATGAAAATTCAAGGATATCTAATTTATTGGTGATAAGATCGTTAAGATTGGACAATGTGTTTCATATTGTGCAACAAAAGCGCCGCCCTGAACGCGGTCTAATCACCTTAGTACAAAACCGCTTTGCCCCGCCGTGCCACGAAGAGACCCTGACACGGGGAACCCTCCTTAGTATTCCTCATGCCAACGATCCTTTTTGATCAGATCATTGATCATATACTATCAACGCAGGACACCTCAACTACCTAATCTAAGGAAGGACCCCCCTACCCCTTGTCCAGTCCAAGACTGGGTACTACCCCCCCTTTCCAAATCGTTCGATAGAACACGGGCTCGCTCAATGAGCGACATAGTTGTCCCGGTTCCGGAAATGTGCTTACGGATTCCATCGCACCGGACAGAGCACTTCCGCTGGGGTTCCGGCTGCTGGAGAAAAAAAGAATTTGTCTGTGTTTTAATCAGTTACAGCCTGCACAAAATCTCAATCGATTCCGTGCCGGCTTTCACCGCATTCATCAGGAGAAGAACGTTCTCGGGATCCTTCTCGTTCTGGATACGCTCGCATAGTGAAAGGACGGTCATTGCAAGTTCATCGGTGAGCATTCCCCCATCTTCATTACAGGTGCAGGAATCCTCGTCGTGATCCACACCACAGCCACAGGTAGCGCCGTGATCGTGAGCGTGGTGCGCTCCCGATTGTTCAGCAGGAGCTTTTGCCCCCGCATTCTTTGCGGTCTTTTCTGCGGGTGCATTCTCGGCACAGACGACACAAAGTGTCTTTCCCTTGACTTCAAAGAGCGGGCATCCGCATGTTTTGCAGGTCTTTTCGAGCATTTTACCCCCTTTAAGGAGGTATTCGGCCATTATTTCATCTTCTTTGCGCACTGGCATTTTTTCACCGTCGGTTTGATATTTAATCTATATATGCCAGTTCCGCATATTAACTACAGGTACACAGGTAGGTGTTCCCATGCCAAACCCTGAAAAATCAATGGAAAACTGTATCCTGATGTTGCAGCACATTCAGGAGGACAGCTCGATCCCCCGAAATATCCGGCGCGTAGCAGACGAGACCCGGACGCTGCTTATGAACAATACTAAGGCGATGGGTCTGCGCGCAGCTGAAGCCATCTCAAAAGTTGATGAAATCTCCAATGATCCCAATATGCCGATCCACGCAAGGACCCGTATCTGGGAGCTGGTGTCCCAGCTCGAACAAATCCCGCTGGATTAAAACCCAATCTTTTTCTCATCTCTTTTATTTTGTCATCTGTTACTAGTGGAACCTCAAAAGAGAACAGCATAGTAAAACCGAAATACGGGACGGACCGTACATGGATATGAGTATTTCATGGCAATTGAATGGGATCCAATTCTTTTTGTGAACCTTGTATTGTGCATCATTATTGTACTCCTCGGCATTCTCTGCTACCGGAGAAGTCACGAGTCCCTTCCCTTGTTTATCGGTGCCGCGTTCGGTCTTTTTGGCGTCTCGCATGCCGCAACCCTTCTTGGGTACAAAGTACCACTCACCCTCCCGCTCATCGTGATCCGGACATTAGCGTATGTCCTCGTGATTTATGCACTTGTTATGCACCTCAAAAGCAGTATGATTGCAAAAGAGACCCAGCAGGCATGGGTTGATTTTTTTAAAGAAGAGACCCGTCAGCCTGATGATCTCGGAGAAATTCCGGAACGGAAGTGATTTCTTTTATTAAAAAAGTATCCGGCAAAGAAAAACAATTATTTTTTCTTCAGCTTTTGTAATGCCTCATCCCGCGATCCATAAATGGTAAAAATCTTTGTAAACCCAGCAATCTCAAACACCTGCCTTACCTGCGGTGAGAGTGATGACAGGGCAACGGTGCTCCCCGCTTTCATGAGATTACGCGTTGTGCTGAGCAGCACCCTCAATCCAGCGCTTGCGATATACTCGGTCTTTGAAAAATCAAAGAGAACGGACTCCGGGTGTTGTTCGACAATTTTTTTTAATTCATTCTCTATCGCCGGTGCACTGTCAGCATCAAAACGCCGAACCAGAGTTATCGCAATTGTGTTATTAATCGTGGAAATGTCAAGAACCATGCAATCTCCATTCCTGTATCTGGTATGTATATCCCGGATTAATGTAGTGTTTGGTGCATGTGTTATTCCAATGTGGCGTTTAACAAAAAACGTTGAGGATCTGATGGTATAAACGAACGTACCCCTCGTTTCATTCCATAGCGATACTAAAATGGGTTGTGCGATTATTTCCACCATGAATTCCCTTTTTAAAAATAGCAATCGTCTTTTTACCCGGAGGCGAAATTGATACGAGGACCAAAATCTCATGAAAGATGAATCCGTTGCCTGGGAAGAAGAGTATCTCTGCAAGGGGGCGGTCTGGGGGGGTGCAGTTCATCATCTCCCGGAATTACCGGAAGGTTCACGCGTACTTGAACTGGGTTGTGGGAATGGCAAAACACTGTCTGCAATGATCCAGCGAAACTGGGATGTTACTGCAATTGATTTTTCTGCCCGTGCCGTTGCGATGAGCAGAATGCAAACCGGCATACGGCAAAAAGGAGATGGCTGTGTCGCAGATGCATGCAGCCTGCCATTTGCCCCCGGCAGGTTCGATGCGGTATTTGCCATTCACATTCTTTCTCATCTCGAAAAAAATGATCGTACGCATGCGGTCGCTGAAGCAGTACGGGTGTTGAAAAACGGGGGTATCCTGTATTTCTCCGGCTTTTCCACAGAAGATTTCCGATCCGGCAAAGGATCTATTGTCGAAGAGGGGACCGTTAAGAGAGGTTCTGGGATCTTCACTCATTATTTTACTGAACCAGAGACTAAGGTGCTGTTTGGCAATCTTAGCTCAGAAAGAATTACCACAGAACGATGGTCCATGCGTGTTCGTGGAAAGGATTTTCCCCGTGCAGAAATTCAGGCTACGTTTATCAAATAACCTGCAGGGTGTTTTTTAGAGGGTTAATAACCGTAACAAAAAGTTCAGGTAAGAAACGTTTTAATGAAAATGGGGAATCATTCCGACGTTTCTGTAACGAGGAGGGTAGCAAAGGTTTTTTAATTTTCGTCATTTTGGGTGGAACATAAGGACCCAGGGGATTTTTTGTTATGAAAATTTAAAATCTGTCGACACGGGATCACACAAATGGAAATTAATTTTTGTGCGGATAATTTTCAATACTCGGGTGTAAAACCTTTTAGATTCCTGCAGGTTTTTTCAAAATGTTTTATAACGTAAAAACCCATTCCTCTTAAGAGGAAATTTTCTATGAAAAAACTGCTTTTTCTTGGATGTATTGTTTTCTGCCTGTTCCTTTCTGTAGTACCTGCAGCGAGCGCGATTGGCGGGGATCAGGGATGGATTGAGTTTCGTTGCAATGTTGACGGTGCACGAGTAATTTTTGACGTTGTGGAAAAAGGCGTTATCAGCGGGGGTTCACTCACCGTCCCGGTATACTCAACTGCAGACCCGCATCATTCTTTTTCGGTGGAAAAAACCGGCTATACATCCTACAACGGGGATGTCTCGTCACCAACTACCGGTGAGACAAAAATCGTTTATGCCACATTGAATCCAATTCCTACTCCGGTTCCCCCGGTAAATTACGGTTCGATCTATGTTGAATCCTCCCCGTCGGGAGCTGCAATATATTTCAATGGTAATTATCGTGGCAGTGCACCACTGACCATCAACGAAGTCTGGCCCGGCAGCTACACGATACAGGCGGAATTGAATGGGTATCGCACATACACAACAACAACTTCGGTCTATGCCGGAACACGTTCGGATGTCTATTGTCCACTCTCCCAGATCGCCACATCGGGTTCTTTGTATGTTATTTCAGATCCAACCGGATCAAAAGTGGTACTTGACGGACTCTACCGGGGAAATACTCCGCTCACGATCAACAACGTTGCTTCCACCACTCACATTGTAGAACTCGACCATCCCGGGTATTATGACTGGAAATCAACTGTGGATGTTCCCGCTGGCGGGACAAAAACAGTATCAGGTACGCTCAATCCAGTACCGGTGAGCAATGTTGGCTGGGTATATGTATCATCAAGTCCTGGAGGAGCTTCAGTGACACTTGATGGGACAAATTACGGTCAGACTCCGGCAAGCGGATCGCTCAAACTGAATAATATTGTTACGGGTGAACATACAGTCACGCTCACCCTTTCCGGATATACGCCTTACACAACAAAGGTAAATGTTTATGCAAACACCGTCTCTGAAGTCAGTGCTCTCCTTCAACCAACCGGGCCTAAATCAGCAACCGGCGGATTATCGGTTTCCTCAACGCCTTCTGGAGCAACCGTACTTGTTGACAATAATTTCGTGGGAATTACTCCTTTAACCTTAAAAGAGGTAGCTGCGGGAAGCCATGTGGTGACGATCAGTCTTACCGGGTACCAGAATTACCAGACAACAACAACGGTAAATGCAGGTACAACTACTACAGTTTCTGCAGGTTTATCTCCGGTAACTCCAACAACCCAGAAATCCAGTGCAATACCGCTGATGACCTGTGGTGCCCTCCTCGTGCTTGCACTTTTCTCAATTAAGAAAAACCATTAATCACTTTTTTAAAAACAGAAAATTATTGGAATTCCCGTTGTTGTCAATTGCATCTGACAAGGAAATTCCCTGAGGTTTTTATTTAGTCATTCTTCTAAGGATAACACAGCTGAATACGGCAAGACACGCAATAACGAGGCCAAATCCGGGCACGGGAAGTAAACCTGATGGTGTCTTTGTTGGTTGTGCAGTATACTTGAGGACAACTAAAACATTTGTGGTCCTGCCTTCAACGACCGTAACGTTCTTTGTCACCGGTTGAAATCCATCTTTCTGGAACAGGAAAATATGCGTTCCTGCCGGGATATCTGAAAATGTTTGCGGTGAATCGCCGGAATAGGTACCATCAATAGACACCTGAACGACAGGTGGAGACGAGGTGACATTTATAGAGCCAGTCTTCTGGGAGGATGTGGCACCAGCTGATTTTGAAGGATCGATCACCGTGTGGGTGAGTGCCGGGAGAACCGCGACATTTTCAAATTTTCTTGTATAGGCATCGGGAAATGTGAGAGTAATTTTTGCTGGAGAGAAATCAGCAGTCACCACACTGCTGAGCGCAGAATTTTTTAAGGCAATTTCCGCTTTCTGGAAATTCATGCTGGCGGTACGGTATTCCGTGCCCTGGGAAACATCCTGTTTGTCTGCAAATTTTTTCAAGACCATCACTGCTCCCGTTTTATCCATGGAGAGGAGAATAGGGGGCTCTGAACTGGTAGTCAGACCTTTTTTGAGTTCTTCTTCCAACATGGACTGGGGGATGGCGTTTTCTAAAAGGCCCTCCAGGGTGAACTTAAAACTGGCTGTTGCATCACCGTTTTTATCAATGACAATATCTAAGGAATTTGCGGTAAACGCATGAACAGGTGAGATGAAAAATACGGCGATACATGCAATAGATAGGATGCGGAGCAGGTCTTTAGAAAATATATGAGGCATCGGTATATCTCCATAAAAATGGTTTATGACAGAGTATGAAAATTTGTTTGTTCTGATACCCGATATACGTTTTTAGTCCTGATATGATTTGAGTGGTTTTTACAATTCCTTTTTTGATATCAGCAGATCTTTGTGATGGATTGTCGCAACTCAATTTATTAATGGTTCAAAACCATATTTTTTGTATCCCATGTTAAATTCTTTAATCAATATTTTTCTCCATCTCGACCAGAATATGGTCTCGGTTGTCCAGGAATACGGCATGTGGACGTATGTAATTCTTTTTTTCATTATTTTTTTCGAGACCGGATTTGTGATAATGCCCTTTCTTCCTGGGGATTCCTTACTTTTTGTTGCAGGTGCTGCGGCAGCAAGTGGGTTTATGGATCTCCAGTGGCTTTTTATTGCCATCATTCTTGGTGCAATACTGGGAGATACGGTGAATTACTGGATTGGGAATTATGTTGGCATTCACGTATTTCTTGAGCGGTTTCCTACACTGGTAAAACAAGAATATATCGATCGTACATATTTGTTTTATGAGAAATATGGCGGTGCAACGATATTTGTAGCACGGTTTGTACCGTTTGTCAGGACGTTTGCTCCCTTCCTTGCAGGTGTCGGGACTATGCGCTATTCTCGTTTCTTATTCTATAACATACTTGGTGCGGTGGTATGGACTATCGGGATAGTTCTGGCCGGATATTTTTTCGGTTCATTTACTATTGTGAAAGAAAATATGAGCCTTTTGATCATCGCAGTCATAGCTATGAGTGCTATTACTATACTGTTCATTATTTACGGGGTGATTTCCGGATATCTTAAACATCGAAAAGAAGCTGGTGTCCGGAAAGGATAATCACTTTTTTGCCCGGATTTTTCCGTGTTTTTATTTATATGATTACCTCTCTGCTATTTTGAATAAGGAACGCATGAATTGATTGGATTATAAAGAAGGGGACTGATGTCCCCATACCTTCATGAAAAGGCGAAGAATTAAAAAAATTATTTTTTACGAATAATCTTCATACCCTTGTTATCGACTTTTGTGCTGATCGTAACGCTCAGGCCAAGGGGTTTGAGCAGTTCATCCATAGATTCCCGGTCAAGTGCGGTGACGACAGCGATAGAAGGACCTACCGAGCTCATACCAACAAATTCGAGTTTCTTCTCCCGCAGCTGGCTCATGTAATGATAAATCCCATAACTGTGGTGTTCCACTTCGGCCCTCTTCGATCCACGGAATTCTATCTCCCAGATCACATCGCCTGCTTTTTTCAAGTCATCCTTTTCGAGTGCAGGTACAAGGTCCATTAAGAAGAGATACGCTTTGAGTTCGCGGTCCCGGTAGTCCAGTGTCCGTGCCTTGTTCATCAGGAGATCAAATTCCTGTGTACCGGCGGAGGAAATATCGGTTGGGGGGATGATGATATGCACATTCTTTCCTTCCGCAAATGAGTGGTGGTAGACTAACGAGAGTTCGTCACCCATAATCGCCATGCCGCCGTGGGTGCTTACCGCAGGACCGACACCGGTCTCGAATCCAAAGGCAATATTACCGTCAGTGGTCTCTTCCACATAGTTGTGGCCGATCAAATGACGGAGCTGGGTGTTTGTAAGCGGGGAACCAACGGCAATATTCATCGCCGTGGCAACGGCAATCATAACGGTGCTGGTTGATCCAAGTCCTACGTGCTTTTGTTCATGATCGGTTGCCGTAATGGCAAATCCACCGGTATATCCAACCGCCTTTTTGAATACTGCAACGAAGTTTTCAATGATGGGAGCTCGCCCGTAATTGATCGAGATCTCTTTTTTTTTGCATTCAACAGTAGCGGTGCAGTAACACTGGATTGCAAACCCGATGCCACCGCCGCCCGGGTGATCCGGGGCAAACCGGTTCATGTCGAGCACGGTCAAGTGGATCCGTGCCGGGGCTTTAACCGTAACTTTGCCTTTTACCGGTGCCAGTTTGTACTTCTTATTCTCAAGACCGAGCGTCTTTAAGATAGTCTTTGGAGCAAATGACTTGAACTCGTATTCCACGAGATCTAAGTCCCCACCGCGGATTTTCATGATCGGCATTGTAACAGTTCCCTTTAGGGGCGGGTAAAGAAAATGATTTCGTTATTTTCGTATTAAAAAAAACATAGGCAAAGTGTTATTTTCTCGGTTTAGACAGATTAAAAATCTATATATGGTCATTCAATAACTATCTTTAGATTCTATGAAAAAATCGAAAATATCAAAAAATACTTCAAATCAAACTGACAGGATTTTGTTTTTTGATATTTTGAGAATATGTTTTGTAGCTCTCATAGTCTATGGCCATTCCCAGTTTTTTAGTTTTCCATTAAATAGCATATTATACAGGGATGGAAACACGCCTTTTAATCTATACCCACTTGGTTTAACAGGAATCTCTGTTTATGGAATGATCTTTGTCAGCGGGGCTGTGTTAGAATATAATTATAAAGGAATTGAACGTTTTTCAGAATATGTAAAGTTTCTCGTTAAACGATGTATACGATTATACCCTGCGTTCTGGATGAGCTTGATTTTAGGGATTATTTTATTTCCAGTAGTATTAAACGCAGGATTTTGTAATGTAATTTTTGAATTTACGGGGTTTTATATCATCCTCGGGCAGGGGCCGGGAAATATCAACATCATGGGTTGGTTTATTGCGGCAATTATGAGTTTATACCTGCTATTCCCGCTATTATCAAAGATTGTCAAAAAATACCAGTTCAGCTCAATAATAGTTTTTTTACTTGTCAGTTTTCTCTGTAGATTCCTTTTAATAACGTATAATGTTGTTCCGATCGACCGATTTTTCATGTGGTTTCCCCTATGCAACCTGTTTGAATTTGGTCTCGGAATCTATATTGTCCAGAATAAATTATACCCCCAGAATGTAACTAATCATCCGCTCATCCGCCAACTGTCCGATCTTAGTTACTATGTCTTTTTATTCCACATGGTAATTATTTCTGTATTCATGACATACACGGTAAACAACATCAAAATATTTGATATTTTTGCTTTTAATCCCAAGATTATTTCATACCTGTGCGATTATTGTGTAATGATGGCAACGGTGCTTCTGGTTTCATGGGTTGCAATGATGCTGGATCAAAGAATTCAAAAGAAAATTTCTGCTAGTAATATGATGAAAAAAATTATGAAATCGTAAAAGGGAAAATCCTTTTTTTTTGCAAACATTCTCTTACTAACCACGAGGTACACCAACCGAAATACAATATTGCCGGTGTTTGAATCAATCCACTAATATCATCCTGCAATCCGAACGATATTGTCTAAGTATAACCAACCAAGATTTCACTTTATCATTTGATTTCTTCATCTGGTATCGGACAAAGAATATGTGACGTTTTTAGACGTCCAAATAATATTTTAAAAATTATTTCGCAATCTCACGATCGAAGAAGATATTTTTCCCTGTAGCAGACAGGGGGATCGCATACGCAACCGTACAATCCTTCCCCAAAAGCCCGAGATCGATTGCTGCAACGCCACCGGAATACATAATCCGGTTATCGACATTATGGATCTGGGCAGTTTTTACTGCAGAGCCCAGCGCAATCCCGAGATCAGCCATACGTATTGCGCAGTTGGGCCCGGCAAAAAACGTAGTTTTTTTCTTTTTTGTTTTGCACTCCTTTGCCATCTCTGCACATGTTTTGTATCCGCACGCCCCGCAGTTAACCCCGACAATGATATCTCCCTGTGCGCCAATCAGGAGGCACGCATCGCTCGCGGCAATGTTCTTTGCATCCCGTAAAAAGAAACCAATACCATGTTTTTCACCCAATTCTGAAAGCCGGGTAGCCAGAGTTGACACTTCTTTTCCGGTAAGCACCCTGATGATAATCGTGTCCACTCCTTTTCCTTTCGGGGCCGTGCGTGCAGCAAGCGCCATGAGCCCGGCAACTGTCGTTACTGCAGTCTTTTCAGGAGTCATACGGAGCTATTGTGACTACGGAATAAAAAAGGGGAGGATCCCATATCACATTTATTAAAGGGAAAGAAGAGAAAACCTCCCATTTTCATAACTGATATTGTTTTTCTTATCATCCAGGTTAAAATTCATCCCGGTTCGAATCTGATGCGGGGGTATTCCAAACCTGCCAGCAGAAACCGGCAATGCAGATGAGGATTAAAAGAATCAGAAGGATCGCACTAAAAATGTTCTCTGCGATAAGCAGGTTGATCGGAATCTTCATGCCCATCTTATCGTTAACAACACCTATTCCCATAGCTACTATGAGGAACAAGATAGTGCCGGTTATACCCCCAAGAATTACTGCTGCTGCAATGCGCAGCATACCCGGCCTTTCAGATTTTTGTGACATACTGTTTTGTTCACCCGCCAGATATTTAGTAATTGGCAAAAATAATTAAAAAAAGAAAAAATCCGCTTCTCACTGGGGAGGTGGATTTGTCTGGATTGCGACGCCATCAAATTCGGCAATGAAACGCTCACCTTCATAGACCATCACCCGGAATGTTGAGTACCTGTCATTATCAGCAACACGGTTCGCGATTGCGACAAGAGTACCTGTTGCCGGTGCGATGAACTGGATGTGCACTGATACAGCAACCCGGTCAATGGAGCCGCAGTTTGCGGCAATACCAAATGCCTGATCAGCGAGCGCAAATATCGCCCCCCCATGCGCTACATCGTGCGGATTTAAGGTCTGGCAGCAATCCATAACTACACGGGCATAACCGTCATGAGCATCGGTAATGGTCATATTCAGCAGTTGTGCAAAAGGGCTCTGGTTGAAAGCGGCAATCTGCCGTTGTTCCTGCGCTTTTGTTGTATCTGGTTGATCTGCTGTCGGCATACCGTAACCCTGCCTGTAAAAAGAGAGATGTAAAAAATATTATTTGTATTTTTTCTGGGAATAGGAATATTTTTCAGAATTCCCACCTTTGGACACGATATACACCCATTCATAGAGGGATTGTAACGTGCCAAACTTCTGGTACCTCCGCATAGAGAAACCTACGCTGAGCCGGTTATCAAAATATATTGAACCCTCGTCTTTCATCCGCATCGCGATCTCCAGATCATCACCTGCATCGATGCAGCGGTACATGCCAGCCCGGGTAAAAGCATCTTTCCGGAATGCCGTATTGCACCCCAGTGTATAGTAAAAAGTTTTACTATAGTAACCGATGCGGGCAAAGGTGTTGGCGAGCAAGAGCGAGAACCGGTTGCCAATCCCCTCCTCAATGGGATAAACCGGGCCATAGATCTGCACAATTCGGGGATCTTTAAAGTCCTCTGAAAGTGTTTTGATCCAGTGCGGCGGGAGAATGCAGTCCGCATCCGTTGTTGCGACAATATCGCCTTTTGCTACATTGACGCCGTCATTACGCGCTCCCCCCACTTTTTTACTCGTCTGGGTGAACACCTTGTCAGCATACTTTTTTGCAATCTCGCAGGTGGCATCCTTTGAACCGCCATCAACAACAATGATCTCGTAATCGGTCCGGGGAATATTCTGGTGCGAGAGCGAAACGAGACACTGGGCGATATTCTCCTCTTCGTTAAACGTGGGAATGATGACGGATATCATTAAAGGAAAAACTCCATTACCATTTTCACGTTAACGGATAATAAGCGTGATTGTAAAAATGAGGGATAATGAACCAGTTCAATCATGATTTTTTTACAAAAGAACCCATCATTTTTATTACCGGCATATCTCATATCAAAGATTTAACCCCAAAGACGGCATATAGAAATCATCTACCGGGATACAACGCATGGACGAAATATTTCTCATTGAGATCCGTCTTGGAATAACAAAATGGCGGATTAACGAGACGAACTCTGCCATAGCTAAAAAGTTCCGGTTGGAGAGATTTGTTGAGAAGCATCCGCATGTCACCCTTTTTGGACCCTTGAGCCTCAACGAAGGGATCAGTCCGGATGATCTCCTGGACACTATCGGACGGGTTGCATCCCGGTACGAGCCCATCCCCTTCATGATTGACGGTTGGGAGAAACGTGAAGGTATGCATGGGAGTGTAATCGCCTTTTTAGTCCGACCTTCGGATGCCCTGAAAAGTCTCACTGCTGCAATTACAGAAGTGCTCGCTCCAATCACCTGCAGTTATAACATGTGGGATGCGTATCCCGATAAGAAATGGTTTCATGTGACTATCGCCAACCGGCTTGATCCAAAAAACGCAGACGGAATTTTTTCGGTAATAAAAAAATCCGATGATATGCTGCCATACATTAACCGGACGCGTCCCGGGTTTTTTTCAGGGATAATAAAATGGCTGAAACATAAGACCGGCCTGAAACACCGGCAGATAATCTGGCCGGTAACACTGGATGAGACCGGACTCAGAATTACCGTCATGCAGGGCGAAAAAATTCTCGCAGAATATGATCTGTTAGAAAAATGCTGGATTTTTGACGGGACACGTCATACATCCCCATCATGGCAGAACACTCTTTCACACTATCGTAAAAAAGCCGGGTTTGAACTGACAACCATGAATCCGGTTCAGGAAGAGGATATATTCCTCATCTCGGATTTACATCTTGATCATGCCAACATCATCCGGTACTGTTCCCGTCCATTCCTTTTTTCAGATGTGGCCGGGATGAATCGTGTTCTTATTGATAACTGGAACTATGCGATCCTGCCGGAAAACAGGGTGTTTTATCTCGGAGATTTCCAGTATGGTAAACGGAGAGGCAGCAGTGAAGAATACTTAAAAAAACTCAATGGGGACATAACATTTATCCGGGGAAATCATGACGACACTGAACTGGGAACAGTCCCTTCATCAACACTGGAATACAAAGGTTTGAGATTCCTTCTGGTGCACGATCCCGCTAAAGCTCCTAAAAATTTTGATGGCTGGGTAATACACGGTCATCACCACAACAATGATCTCCGCCATTTTCCTTTCATTAATTTTGTTGATCGCCGGATCAACGTAAGTGCAGAAGTAATCGGATATGTACCGGTGGGACTGAACGAGATCTGCATATTGATACAATCCCACAACTCCGGTGGAAATGCCAACCCTGTTCTTCTCAGGTATTCTTCAGTTGACTAAAAATCTCATAAACAAGAATAGAGACAATTCTGTTCATAACTTATTTACGAACCGGAACTATATTCCAACACTACTGGAGTTATGACGATGCTCTTTGAACGGATTGTATCTGAAGGAATTTCCCATATTTCCTACCTTATCGGTTCTGGCGGACAGGCCGCGGTGATCGATCCACGCCGTGACTGCGAGATCTATCTCGAAATCGCACGCAAGAACGATCTGGTCATCACCCACATCTTTGAAACGCACAGGAACGAGGATTATGTGATCGGATCGTTAGAACTTGCCAGCATCTGCGGGGCAGAGATCTATCACGGCGCACCGATGGCATTTTTCTATGGAAAACCAGCCCGGGATGGAGATACATTTTCTTTTGGATCACTGGAACTTAAGATTCTTGAGACCCCGGGACACACGGAAGAGAGCATCTCGATTGTCCTTAAGGATAAGGAAGTATCACCTCTGCCATACATGGTTTTTTCCGGAGACACACTTTTCTCCGGAGATATCGCACGCACAGATTTCTTCGGGCAGGAACGCAAAGCCGAGATGGCAGAAAAAATATTCAACAGCATCGGTAAAAAAATTCTCTCACTGGGAGAAGGAGTGATCATCTGTCCGGCTCATGGTGCGGGTTCTGTCTGTGGCGGAGAGATTGCCGATCACCCGTTCACTACAACCGGATACGAGAAAATCACGAACCCGTGGCTACTGACCGGAAAGGACGCTTTTGTATCGGCACGGGTAAAAGATTCGCCCTATGTCCCACCCTATTTTAAGAAAATGGAGCAGTTAAACAAAGAGGGGGCACCGCTCCTGCACAGGCATCCGGATCTCAAGCCCCTTTCAGTTAAAGAAGTCAATATACTCATATCATCAGGATGCCAGATTCTCGACATCCGTTCACCCACCAGTTTTGGCGCCGGGCATATACCGGGCAGTATTTCGATCTGGCGCGAGGGACTCCCTGCATTCATGGGCTGGATTCTCAATTACGAGTTGCCGATTGTCATTGTCGATGATTTTAATCTCTCCCTTGATTCCGTGCATCGCCATTTCATCCGGCTTGGCTACGACAATGTTTCAGGATATCTTGCAGGAGGTTTTCCCCAGTGGACAAAAGACGCGCAGGATATTCATACACTTCCCACGTGTTCCGTGCAGCAACTCAAAGAACGCCTCCGGGACGAATCCCCATATCTTCTCGATGTACGGGATATTAAGAACTGGAACTCCGTGGGGCATATAAAAAATGCACATCACCGGTATGTCGGGGAACTTTCCTTTCACATCGACGAGATCCCAAGAGACAAACCACTCGTAATCTATTGCGATGCCGGTTACAAAGGAAGTCTTGCAGCGAGTATCCTTGCCCGGCATAACTATAGCAACATGACCAATGTGCTTGGTGGAATGACGGCATGGAAACGTGCAGGGTTCGCAATCGAAAAATAACAAATAGATCTTTTATTCTTCTTAACAGAATTAACAAGGTTTATCTCCTTTGTATGGGAACGCAGATCGTAGTGAGTGTATGGAGATTATTAAAATCCCGAGGATGGAAAAACTGGAATACGATCGTCTGATCGAGAAAGGATACATCTGCCGTATTGCATTCCAGGGAGAGAAATACCCCTATATTGCGCCGTTCCTGTATGTTTTTGACGGATCTTTCATGTATTTTCTCTCTACAAAATACGGGAAAAAGATCGAATACTTCCGCAAGAGTCCCTATGCCTCGGTAGAGATCGAGAAATACACAAAAGATCTCTCCTCCTACACGTTCGTGACGCTCCAGGGGTATTTAGAGGAGGTGAGCGATTCAATTGAGAAGAAGATCATAAGGGAAAAGTTTGTGGATCTTATCGTTGAGCGCAATCTCTCGTGCAATATCCTTGCAGCTCTTGGTCATTCACCACTTGACCCTCCGGCTGCGATTGGGGAAGAAGAACGCTCACTTGTCTGGAAACTTGTCGGGGTTAAGGATCTCATTGCGCTGAAAAATCTTTGATTTCTTCTCACTTTTTTTAAGTTTTTATAGTTTTAAGAGAGCAATCTGTGCAAGGACCGCTTCCGGATTTGTAACCGGTAGCGAACAGGAATGCCCTGAACAGACATAGGCAGTTGCCTTTCCATCGATCAAGGAAAGATTCCGGGTGAATGGAGCGAGCTCTGCCAGCGCTTCTGCCTGAGGGCCGGGTGCAAACTGCATGACCGTGATTGACGGCAGATACTGCGATCGCAGCACCAGTATCAACGCATCTGTATCCTCCGCCTCATCATCACCCACAATCACAATTTCATGGGGTTGAACAAGCTGATCGATTCCGCATAAGAACCATGTATACGCGGACGGGGACTGGTTTACCATTCCGGCAAAACACCGGGAAAGGGCTGAAGCATCCTCTTCGAGACTGGCATCACCGGTCAGCCGGGAAAGGCGAATCAGATTCATAAACGCAACAGAGTTGCAGGAAGGAATTGCACCGTCATAGATCTCTTTCTTACGAATAATCAATGCCTCGGCAGTATCCGATACCGTGAAAAAACCGCCATTTTGTCTATCGTGAAAATGCTCAACAAAATATTCATTCAGCTTCAAAGCAGTGGCAAGGTATTGTTTATCGAAGGTTGTTTCGTAGAGTTCGATAAGCGCATGGATGATGAATGCATAATCATCAGCAAATCCCGGAATTGCTGCATCCCCGTCACGGTACCGGTGCAGGAGACCCCCGTCATCACTGCACATTCGTGTCAGGATAAAGTGCATGGCCGTTTTTGCCCATTCAACATAGATCTGGTTATCAAAAACCCGCCCTGCCTGTGCAAGTGCCGCAATGAATAACCCGTTCCAGTCACTCAGCACCTTATCATCAAGAGAGGGACGAACTTGCTGTTCTCTCGCTGCAAGAAGCCGGGAACAGATCGATTCAATGTGCATTTCAAGTTCGGGCTCTGGTATCTGGAGAGAAACGGCAATGTTTTCGAGCGGCAGTTGACGCAAGAGAATATTGTAACCGGAACCTCGTTCAGAATCCTGGTAATTGCCCTGGGGGCTGAGACCAAATATCATCGCTGCGTGAGCTGCATCCTCCTTTCCCAGAATTTGTTCGAACTCCTTAAGAGTCCAGACATAAAATGCACCCTCGCCCTCCGGACTATCGGCATCCTCTGCCGAGAAAAAAGCCCCTTCAGGCGAATGAAGAGCCCGCATCACATACCCGATGATCTCTTCAACGGTTTTTTTGTATTCCGGGTTCCCGGTTACCTGATATGCTTCGGTACAGGCCATAATCAGCAAAGCCTGATCGTAGAGCATTTTTTCAAAATGCGGGACATGCCATTGTGCATCTGTCGAATACCGGTGGATCCCTCCTCCCAGATGATCATAAATTCCGCCAGTCCTTATGGCTTTTAAGGTTTTTTCCACCATCGCGAGTGCACGGGAATTATTTTTCCTCGCTCCGTACCGGAGCAGGAAAAGAAGCGTATGGGGCGTGGGAAATTTCGGCGCATTGCCAAATCCCCCATTTGCAGGATCGAACTGGATGAGCAGCGAGTTATAGCCCTCATCAAGAAGATCTTCACCGGGTTGAATTTCTGATGAGGAAATACCCAGAGAGGCGATTTGAGCAATTACTCTATCGCCGGAACTTATCAGATCTGATCTTCTTTCCTTCCACATGAGGGTTATTCGGGGAAGAAGAGTGAGAAGTCCCATCATGGAAAACCGGGTCTCTTTGGGGATGTAGGTGGCAGCAAAGAATGGCTTTTTATCCGGGGTCATGACAATCGTGAGTGGCCAGCCACCCTGCCCTGCCATCTGCTGACAGACGGTCATATACACGCTGTCGATATCCGGACGCTCCTCGCGATCCACTTTGATTGCAATAAAATCCCGGTTGAGCACCGCAGCAACTTCTGCATCTTCAAATGATTCGTGCGCCATCACATGACACCAGTGGCATGTGGCATATCCTATCGAGAGAAAGATTGGTTTATCCTCGCTAACAGCCCGTGAAAATGCTTCGTCACCCCATGGGTACCAGTCTACCGGGTTTTTTGCATGCTGCAGAAGATACGGGCTCTTCTCATGGATCAGACGGTTTTGTATCCGGCTGCTACCATCATTACCAGGATCAGCCAAAGGGTCTTCTCCCATAATAATATCTCATGAGTAGTTTGAGATGTTGAGCCTTTCAGCGTTACCAAACTACACGATAGTTCACCTTATGAGTAAATCTTCCCAAGAGTACAGGTAATTAAAGGAATACTTCATGGAATACGCCGGTTTTCTCCTTGTTATCGCAACGGGTATTGCAGTGATACTCATATCATTGGCACTGGATTTTCTCTGGGCCCGGTCAATTCCTGTGAGATTCTTTTATTATATCCTTCGCGCACCAGGAGTTGTTGTCCACGAATGCGCCCATATGCTTGGCTGTATGCTCACCGGTGCAAAAATCCGTAACGTGGTACTTTTTTCAAAAGAGGGTGGCTCTGTTACGTACAATCCCCCGGTGATTCCTGTGATTGGGAATGTGGTGATCAGCACCGCACCGCTCTTCTGCATCCCTCTTGTCCTTTCGTTGTGCACATGGTTTTTTTCAGCTTACCTCGGTTGTCTGCTTCCCGCACTTCCCCTGTCAGTAGATTCGACCGATGCGGTGGTAGTGATGGGCGGGGGAATTCTGGCAACATTTACCCAAAATCTCCTGGTACATTTCAATGCATGGTTTCTCGTCTACCTGTACCTGGTACTCAGTCTGATATTGTCAGCTGCACCGAGCATGCAGGACATCAGGAACGCGAGCATCGGGATTTGCATTCTTGCTATAATAGGTGTGCTCATCCTCTGGAGCCAGATACCATGGGCAGTCAGTATCTTAACGGAAATTACGCGCAATATAGGAATGGGATTTTCCCTCGGCCTCGGGTTCGGGCTTATAGCACTGGTGCTCTCATCTCCCTTACTAATCATCTACTTTTACCGCCGTACTGCGTGAGTAGCGAATGCATGAAAGATCGGTATTAATTGATCCGGAAGGCTACATTTCAGCACTCATGGTTCGTGAATCTCCGCAGGCTGAGTCAGAAGCTGAACTGGCAGGTCCCCGTCTTACTCCGGTGATGCGTCAGTACCGGGAGCTCAAAGAGAAATTTGCTGATACAGTCCTCCTCTTTCGCATTGGAGATTTCTACGAGACCTTTGAAGAAGATGCGAAGATCATTTCAAAAGAATTAGAGATCGTGCTCACTTCCCGGTCAAAGATTGGCGATAATCCCATCCCGCTCGCCGGTGTTCCTTATCACGCGATTGATGGTTATATTGCAAAACTGATTAACAAAGGCTACAAGGTAGCCATCTGCGAACAGGTTGAGGATCCCAAAACCGCAAAGGGGATAGTAAAGCGGGAGATTGTCCGGGTAATCACGCCGGGCACGGTGATCGATTCTTCCATGCTTTCCTCATCGGCAGCCACGTACCTGATGGCCATCTGTCCTGACAAAAAGAGCACGTGGGGTATTGCACTTCTGGATATATCGACCGGCGAATTTTTTGTTACCACAACCGACCGGGATGAACATCACCAGAACCTCTTGTCAGAGATTGCACGATACCACCCGGCAGAATGTATTATGCCATCTGCCGTGACGGAGGATTTGAAAGAACGGATACAGGAACGTGGCGTTCTGGTCTCGCGGGTCCATGATTCACTGTTTGAGGAAGAAAAGGCCAATCGCCTCCTCACTTCTCAATTCCGCGTTACAACTCTTGCCGGGTACGGGTGTGAGGATGAACCGGCAGCTATCGGTTCGGCAGGTGCCGCTCTTGCCTATGCGCAGGAAACCCAGTACTCCCCGCTTCCCCATATCTCCAGCATGTCCCGGCGAACATCTGCCCAGAGTATGATGTTAGACGCGATTACGTTGCGCAATCTCGAAGTGATGGAAAGCATTCGCGGGGGGCAAAAAGGCTTAACGCTCTTCTCCTGTTTAAATCTTACAAAAACACCAATGGGAAGCCGGCTTTTAAGCCGTCATCTCACGAGGCCGCTCACTGACATTCCCACGATCAACAACCGACTCGATGCTGTCGAGTTCCTTGCGGGACATACCGCAGAACGACTCTCCCTGCGTTCCCATCTTACCCGTGTCACCGACATCGAACGGATCGCCGCACGGATCGCATACGGAAATGCCGGGCCACGGGATCTCCAGGCACTTGCAGATTCACTCCAGACACTGCCGGAACTCAGGAAGCCATTAGAAGAATACGTGAACAAAGGCCTTCCCCCGTTATTGCAAGAAGCGCTCGGGCAGTGCAGGGATCTTCCGGAGATTATCGATCTTATACGAAGAGCTATCGTGGACGAACCCCCGGTGATTGCCCGAAACGGTGGCGTAATCCGGCGCGGATATTCCCCCGCACTCGATGAGATCACGGTCGTTTTGCATTCCGGCAAGGACTGGATCGTTGAACTGCAGGCAAAGGAACGGGAACTGACGGGAATTAAATCGCTCAAGATCGGGTACAACCGGATTTTCGGTTACTATATCGATATCACCAAACCCAATCTCCATCTTGTTCCTGCGCATTATGAACGCAAGCAGACAACCGCAACGGGAGAGCGGTATACGCTTCCTGCACTCAGGGAAAAAGAAACCCTCATCACCAACGCAGATGAGCGGGTACTGGCGCTCGAACGGGAACTCTATACTTCACTTATAGAAACCCTAAAAAAGCAGGTCGATGCCCTCCAGTCAATTGCCGCAGGAATTGCAACTCTTGATGTGTCAGCAGCACTTGCAGAAGCTGCACAGACCCGTGACTATGTACGCCCGCAGCTCAATGACGGGGATACCATCATGATCCGTGACGGGCGTCATCCGGTAGTTGAACAGGGTGTTGCGGGAGGGTTCGTGCCTAACGATACCGAACTCTCGGGCAGTAAGACGCAGATCATGATCATCACCGGTGCAAACATGGCCGGTAAGTCCACGTATATGCGTACGGTAGCTCTCTGCTGCATCATGGCACAGGCCGGAAGTTTTGTTCCCGCCCGTCATGCCAGCATTGGCATCCTCGATCGTGTTTTTACCCGGGTCGGGGCGTTTGATGATCTTGCAAGCGGGCAGAGTACGTTTTTTGTCGAGATGCTTGAACTGGCAAATATCCTCAACAACTTCACGTCAAAGAGCCTGGTGATTCTCGATGAGATCGGCAGAGGGACGAGTACGGTGGACGGGTGCTCGATTGCAAAATCTGTGCTTGAGTTCCTTCACGGGAAAGCAACAACAGGACCAAAGACGCTTTTTGCCACGCACTTCCATGAACTCATCGCCATGGAAGAACAACTCAAACGGGTGAAAAATTACCACTTTGCCGTCAAAGAGACACAGGAAGAAGTGGTTTTTTTACGAAAACTTATTCCCGGTGCAACCGATAAGAGTTACGGTATCCATGTAGCCCGGCTTGCCGGTATTCCGAAAAAAGTTACCGAGCGGGCAGAGGTGCTGCTTTCAGAGAGTATGAACCAGGCAGTCCCTGCCGGTACCCGCCCCCAGCGCTATACGCAGATTCTCCTTGTCGATGATAGTGCCGAGAGAAGCATTCCCGCAGAACACCCCACGCTCCGGGCACTCTCCCGTCTCAACCCGGATGAGATGACCCCCATGCAGGCACTTGCAAAAATTGCTGAACTCAAAAAAACCATAGACCGTAAGGAAAATCCATGACCCGCGAGCAGAGCAAACCTGTTATCCACGTCCTTGATCAATCAACGGTCAATAAGATCGCAGCCGGGGAAGTTGTCGAGCGCCCGGCTTCGGTTGTCAAAGAGCTTGTCGAGAATGCCATTGATGCCGGGGCCCGCTCTGTTCGTATCGATCTCTCTGCATCGGACGGAAAGATTACCAGCATCAGGATCATCGATGACGGGTGCGGGATGTCGCCGCAGGATGCATCGCTCGCATTTGTGCCTCATGCAACGAGTAAGATTGCCGGTATTGGAGATTTGGACACCATTCGTACACTCGGATTCCGCGGTGAGGCACTCGCCAGTATTGCATCGGTATCCCGCGTGACCCTGATCACAAAACCGAAAGATTCCGGTGCGGAGGCCGGTACAAAAATGGTGATTGTCGGGGGAACGGTAAAAGAGCATACGGGAATCGGTGCACCGGAAGGCACCAGCATTCTCGTTGAGGATCTCTTCTTTAACACGCCGGCCCGTAAAAAATTTTTAAAAAGTATAAACACGGAACTTGCCCATATCCACACGCTCATGGAAGGGATTTGTTTCTCCCATCCGGATATCTCATTCCGTCTTTTCTATAACAACAATGAGCAGATGGTGACTGACCGTTCAACACGTCCTCTCGACACCATCGCACGCCTGTTTGGTGCTGATATGGTGAAGCACCTTTTTCCTATCGATGCTGCTTATCCTTTTATGACCATCACCGGTTATATTTCGCAGCCATCCCTCTCACGAAAAGATACTGCACGGATGCTTGTAATAATTAACGGGCGCTTCATCTCATCTACTCTCATCAACGGTGCAGTTAAAACGGGGTATGGTACCCTGCTCGCAAAGGACCGGTCTCCGATTGCATTTCTTTCTCTCCAGATCGATACCGAACTGGTCGATGTAAATGTTCATCCTACAAAAAAACTGGTGCGCCTATCACGGGAAAAAGAAATTGCCGATGCAATCCGTAAAACAGTGTCGGATGCTTTGCTCAGCCAGGATCTTATTCCTGTGGCGGAAGCCCCGAAACAGGTACCGGTATCCCTGCCCGTTGCGACTGACAAACAACCGGTCTATACATACCCAATTTCCGAATCTGCATCATCCGGAGTAAGTGAATCCACCCATGCGGGAACTATTGATTCCGAGCAGCGGCTCCGGCAGACCGAGCTGTTGACGGGGATCCCCACCGTTCCATCAAAACTTCCGGCAATTGAAGTCATTGGCGAATTTGGTGGAATCTACATTCTCGGGCGAACCGATACCGATGAACTGGTGATTATTGACCAGCATGCGGCCCACGAACGGATCCTCTACGAGCAGGTATTGCTCCGGTTAAAAGGGGAGCATTATTCGCAGGAACTGATCTGGCCTGTCATCCTCCACAAAACACCAAAAGAGGCGTTCATCATTAAGGATCTGCTCCCTTCTCTTGCACAGGAAGGGTTTATTTTAGAAGAGTTTGGCGGGGACTCGTTCATTGTCCGTGCAATCCCGGTTGTACTGGGGCGGATGGAAGAGACAAAAATTATCGATGAGATCATCAGCGATCTGGTCAATGATGCCGCAACCGGTTCAGTGAATAACCGGGAGCGGATTACCCGGGTGATCGCGTGCAGGGGGGCAATCAAGGCGGGCACCGTCTGCACACGGGAGCAATGCCAACGGATTGTAAACCAGCTCCGGCTCACCCAGAATCCGTACACCTGTCCTCATGGCAGACCGACAATTATCCGGTTCAGCCGCACAGATCTGGATACGATGTTCAAACGCATTTAGGTGTGATGAACTCGCCGCGGGGTTCCAATATACCTGAAATATCCCCAGACCAAAAAATGGCAACCGATTCTGGTTTGTCATCATCTGAATGATTATCATTCAGGTTCCCGTACATTGTAAGACACAAGAATCACCCGGCTGACCCATGAAAACCAAAAAAATTGCATGTCAGGCAACACTGGATGATGATGGCCGGATCTTTTCTCAAAAATTTGATGAGGACACCAGGATTTCAGAATTCCGGCAGATGGTACTTGACTATTATTCTCGTCATGGCCGCCCGATGCCGTGGCGCGATACAACGGATCCTTACAAAATTCTCGTATCAGAGATCATGCTCCAGCAGACGCAGGTTGAGCGGGTTTTAGTCAAGTATCCGGCTTTTCTCTCCGCCTTTCCGGATTTTTCAACACTTGCACAAGCTCCACTTGCTGATATCCTGACCGTGTGGCAGGGAATGGGGTATAACCGGCGGGCCATATCTTTACAGAAATGTGCACAGAGGGTGGTGAATGAATATAACGGAATACTTCCCGCCGATGTTGAAACACTTGCGACCTTTCCCGGCATCGGCAGGGCAACAGCTTCATCGATCTGTGCATTTGCCTTTAACATGCCGGTAGTGTTTATCGAGACCAACATCCGGAGAGTATTCATCCACTTCTTTTTTTCTGACGCAGATAGAGTCAACGATACAGAAATCCTCCCTCTCGTTGAGAAAGCCCTGTTCAATGATAATCCCCGGGTATGGTACTGGGCATTAATGGATCTCGGGACAGCGCTTAAAAAAATCATAGCAAATCCAAACCGGAAAAGTGCCCATTACACAAAACAGGCTCCTTTTGAAGGATCGGATCGCAGGATTCGTGGCAGGATTATAGCGTTACTTTTAGCCACGCCAAACCTGACAATGGATGAAATCGCAGCAACATTCACTGAGGATCCTGACCGGATTTTACGGATTGTCAAGGCACTGGAGAGCGAGGAGTTTATCCGTTGTTCAAAAAACCATTATTCTGTTGCTTCATAATGATGCTGAATACTATTGCACGAAAAAATGCAGCAAGACAATAATTGAAATAATCCAATTTCCCATACACGAGTACCTGAGGAGTTGCTCCAGTGCCTGACCTCAAATCCATTCCCGATGATGTCAAGTGGCGGCTTGCGGCTGACAGCGCTGCACGGATTCCTGCACTATACGATGTGGCATTCAGAAAGGTGCTGGGAGAAAAATATGATGAGATCGAGCGGGAGATCTGGATCGAACTCTCCCGCAGGGCTGTTTCTATTGTAAAGGATCTCGGGTTGCCTGTGAAGAATGCAAACGATCTGGCAGAGAGTATGCGTACAGTTATGATAATCCTCTTTGGCCCGGACTACAAGAGTGAAACGATTGATGTGTCGGATGAGGGTTCCGTTATTGTAATCAAACGCTGTCCGTTCCTCGACAAGGGAAATGAGACCGGTGCAAAAGGGGAGCACACGTTTCCCCGGTGTATGGCTTTTACGCTCATGACAGTTCCCTCTTTAAAGAAAGATTACTCGGCACGGTATGTCCGGTCAATGTGCACGGGGGATCGCCAGTGCGAGATTAAGGTAAGTCCAGAGAAAAAACCGGAGACCACAGAAGGCGGGAACAAAAAGAAGAGATAGTTTTCTTTTACCGGTATTCAGCTGCGGGATGGTATCTGTTTATTTGATATAATACCCGATAACCATGAAAATCAGGCCGATGTAAAACATAATAGCGAATGGCAGGGAAAATCCGAGGTTGATAGTATCCAACCGTTTTAGATCCTGCATGATTATCATCGCTAAACCGATCACAAAGAACATGACGCTTAACTGCATTTTTGTTGCTTTATCCATAGATGCACTCCTTCCTCACTTCAATATCAAATCCTACGGGAAAAAGCTTTGTTGTTTGGGGGGCAGTATTCCAAAGCAATAATTCCTGAAAACAAATTTTTGAAAATAATTACCAACCAAAAAGATTTCTTAAATTTTATGGCGTGTGAGAAAAAACGGGAAATTATTTTTCGGCAAAATATGTACACACATTCACCCCAAATCAGAATTATTCCCAACCCGCAAAAACCTTAAAAAACCTAAATTCTCCGACGTGAACGCAATAGCAGGCAGCCAAGGGCATTTGCAGGCAGTTTCTTTCAAAAAATCACCTGAAATATGTGCTAAAAATAGTGACCAACAGAAGCCCGCTATTTTAACAGGTTTTATTCGATGTAAAACGCTTATTTTTTGAAAAAAAGTGTTTTAATCGTTATTTCTTCGTGAGGTTGACACCCCTTCCTATAAATCCGAAAACTGGATCGGAAAACTGGCAATTGGAGCCCGTAAAAGGCTCAGAATAGTGTATCTTTTTTTAACAGGCAAATTGCCCAAATCTTATGTTTCTTTGATGTGCTCCGGACCCCCTGTTCATGCAAATACTCCAGGAGTTTTCGATCGAACAGGGGTCTATTTTCACATAATCTGAGCCCATATTGGAGAGATACAGAAAACAAAGTCCGCAAAATGCCCGGATTAGGGGTTTTTTCGATTGCAGTTAACTCCTTTTTTTGGGGGGTAGAAATGGCCCATATTGAGGGATTTCTTAGATGTATTCGTCAGGATTTTTCAAGAGTTCCCGGAATAATTATTGGAGTAGGAAAATTAGGTCCACAAATAATTTTTAAAAATTACCAATCACCAACGAATAAAGATCCGTTTTTGGCACAGGAGGCACTGCGATTTCTCCTTTCTCAATGCGCTCGTCCGGATACCCAAGGTTCTCGCAGACCGCTATCCGAAGCGGACGACAGTCAAGCGCCAGCAGGCGACGATACAATTCCGCGACATCGAATTTTGGATCAGCAAGGAGATACACAATTTTTCCCCGCTGCACTTCTTCAACAGTTTCTGACATCCCCTTCTCATGCCCCTTTCCATGTGCTACGACAACCGCAATGCGGGCTAATGGGATATGCAACCGGGCAGCCGCAACCTGAAGCGAAGATATGCCGGGGATAACGGTGCCGGAAAGGTACCCGAGCCCGGCAAGCATCGGATCCCCGGTCGACAGAACTACGGTATCCTCCGGCAACTGGTGAAGTGATTTGAAATCATCAATCGTTCTGACTTCACATCCCGGTGAAATAAAAGTTCGCGCAATCTCAATTGCCCGGTCAGAGCCATAGATTTTTTTTGCACGTTCGATCGCCCGGATAGCCTGCTCAGTGAGCATACCCGGCCCGCAGCCTACGCCAATAATTATCATGGGCTTTCTCCTATTACTGCACCTTTGCGGTCCACGAGCACAACATGAACCTTCGGTCGCTCTTTTTTAAAACCGGCAAGAGTAGCGTGCATGACCGGTTCAAACAATGGCGATACAGCAAATTCTTCCACCGTTGCGTACCCGGTACCGTCAAGTATCTGCGGATTGATATAGCGGAGGATCAATGCCGGTAAGCCACAAAGGATCACTGCTCCCGGTGCTGCATCCAGTGCCTCGCCAATTTTTCCGCCGACAAGAATCACTTCATGCTCCGGGTAAAGCAGGCGGGCATATCGCAGACCAATTCTCCCGGTTGTGATTACCGGGTTCTTAGCTGAAGATACCTGACCGCAGACCGATTCTTCAAGATGATCGTCCCACGGTTCGACAAGCCCGGTTGTTCCGAGAATGGAGATGCCCCCCTCCACACCGACACGGGAGTTCAGGGTCTTTTTGGCAACATCTGCTCCCTCAGGGATATGGAGTTTCACCAGGACTCCGGAAAGTCCGGTCTCGTCCATGGCCTCTTTGATTGATTGCATGATGCAGTCCATAGAAGGTGAACTGATTGCCGGTTCCCCTTTGTGGTACCGGGGGGTATCGCGGATGAAGCGGCCAATACCTTCACCGGGTTCGAGATGGATTCCCTCCGGTCTGGGGATTGCTTCAGCAACAATAACCACGCCGGCAGTCACATCTGAGGGATAATCACCGGCAAATTTTTTACACGAAGATTTGCCCGAGTGTGCATCCACATCTACTTCAACCGTAAGCCCACAGGGTATTTGCAGAGAAACAGATGAGATAGCTGTACCGGAAAGTGAGAGGATGGCGGCCTTACATGCTGCAGCCGCAGTTGTTCCTGTAGTGAACCCGCGGCGGAGGACCGTTCCCGATGAGGTGAGAACCGCCAGTCCCTGCTCTGCAAGCAGGAGCTGTGCCGGAACAGCACACCGTTTTACCCATTCGGCAGGATATTCAAAACCGGTGACCGGATCCCTCATTTTTTTGCGCCTTCAATAAAAATCGTGATGCACTCGTTGATTGCAGCGACTGCAACCGGAGTGCCGCCCCGGGTACCTTCATTGGAGATGGACGGGATATCAATTGTCCGCAGGACTTCTTTTGATTCGGCTGCATTCACAAAACCAACGGGTGTGCCGATAATCACTGCCGGACGGATGCCCTCTTTTACAAATTCGCAGAGCATGAGCAGGGCAGATGGTGCATTGCCGATTACGACAATGGAACCGGGCAGACGCTCTTTTAACGCAATGAACCCGGCGGAACTTCGGGTAATGCCCCGTTCCTTTACGATATCCGCACCATAATCGAGCGCACAGATGACTTCACTTGTATGTCCTTTCTTCTGGATGCCTACCTGCACCATACGGATATCGGTAATTATGGGCGCACCGGCTTTCAGGGCTTTGATTGCGGCAGGAATGGGATCATGTCCAAACCGGAGTAAATCCGCCATAGAAAAATCGCCAACAGCAATTGAGCACCGCTGTTTTATGCGATCTTCGACCGTAGTGTTTCCCACCTGTTGCCGGGCGAGCGTCCGGGATTTTTGTGAGATGGCATAGCCTTCCCGTGTGTCGGCACCCGGATCAATATACGTACTTGCGGTGGTATCCACGTGGTGTGATGATTCCTTTGACATTGTTTCCCATCCTCCATATCCTGCTCTCGCTGCCACCGATGATTACAGTCGTGTGCATATCAATGGCAGGTTCATGTGCTTCGATCTCCTTAAGCGTGGTTATGATCGTCTCTTCATTCTCACGCAGGGCATTTTTCACAATAGCAATTGGCGTTTCGCCCCCGAGATATTTTCTCGCATGCTCGACTGCGAGGGCAAAGTTGTGTGGCCTGCCCCGGCTTTTCGGGTTGTACAGGACTACCGGGATCCCGATTGAAAATATCGCATCGAGCCGTTTCTCGATAATCTCGAGCGGAGTGAGCAGATCGGAGAGGCTGATCACGGCAAAATCACCGGAGAGCGGAGAACCGACCCGCGAAGCAGCGGCATTTGCTGCGGTGACTCCGGGGATTATTTCGACTTCGATTTCAGTTCCGGAATGTTCGAGCACTTCAAGAACAATACTTGCCATACCATAGACTCCGGCATCGCCGCCGGATACAATGGCTACGGCATGGGTTTTTGCAAGATCGATTGCCTGTTGTGCCCGGTCCACTTCTTTTCCCATGGAACTGCTGATTATGGTCTTGCCTTTCAGTAATGGTTCCAGGGGTTCGAGATACGTGTGGTGCCCGAGCACATAATCTGCGCCGGCAATGGCTTTGAGAGCCCGTGCCGTCATATAATCCCGCTTGCCCGGGCCAAGCCCGACTATGGCAAGACTTCCCTGCGATGATTCAGCGTGCGATGGCAACCGTAACTCTCCCGTAAACTTTTTTTGTCATAATAAGTGTCTTTCTCTTCGAAGTTGCAAGGGCGCAGGGCTCAGCAACCCCGAGAAGACCTATCTTTGATGCCCGCGAAGGACCAGTCCCTGCCTGTGCGTTTATGGTATCGTCGTCAATGAATATTAAATTGCCAGAAAGTATCCCGACCGCTTCGACAAGGCCAGATTCGTTGAATTTTTGAGTTGTTGTTGCGTACACGAGAACATCCGCTTCTGCAATTGTATTCTCAGCAAGAGCTGCACGAACTGCCTCGACAACTTCATCAGACCCGACACCTTTCCGGCATCCGATGCCGACAGTAAATTCTCCTTTTTTTAAGAGGATAGATACGTCCGGGCCGGCGAGTACGATTGCAGGTCCCTGCACAGCATGAACCGGGATATCTGCATTCAGGAGAGCGGCATTTACCTGCCGGGTTGAGTCACGGTTGAGAATTTCTTTACCCGTCCGCTCCGCAATAGTCTCAACAGAATCCCGGCCCCGGGACTCCGTTGCAGTTGTGATTACCGGTTGCATTTCGAGTCCCGCGAGCTCCTTAGCGAGTTCGTTGGCTCCATGATGACCTCCCAGAACGGGTATTGCATAACGGAGATCCGGGCTCACAACAACAACAGCCGGATCCGTCCATTTATCATCCAGCAGGGGTGCAATCTTCCGCACAACAATACCCATTGACATCAGGGCAACAATCCGTTTCCTGCCGGCAAAAACGGTAGTAAAAATATCCGGGTTGTATTCCACAACATCGGCTCCAAGAAATGTAGCGATGCGTTCTGCTTCGGAGCGGGAGTAGGGAAACGTAATAACAACAGTGTCAGTCATGAGTAGAGATGCGATCGCTGGTAACCGGACTCTGTACCTTTGACGGCTTTTCCCACAATGAGCAGGGCCGATTTTGTGATTCCGGCTACCTGTGCTTTCTGCGCAATATCGGCAACGGTACCGCAGATGACCTGCTGGTCAGGCCATGACGCGTGGAAGATCACCGCAGCCGGGGTCTCCGGAGGACATGCCAGTTTCTCCGTAATATCGAAAAAATGCTCACTGCCAAGGAAAAACGCCATGGTGGCCGGGTACTGCGAGAGTTCGGCAATATAATCCTTTTCGAGTGTTTTTCCTGCCGGGCGGGTGATGATCAACGTCTCCGAGACACCCCGGGGAGTGAACTCGGTAGTCAGGGCCGCAGCAGCGGCAAAGACTGAAGATACTCCGGGAACTATCTGGACCGTGATATTTAATTTGTGAAGTTCTGCAATCTGTTCGACGATCGAACCATATAGGGCCGGGTCGCCAGAATGGAGTCTGATTACCGTCTTTCCTTTCCGCACCCGGTCGGCCATGAGAGTGACCATATCATCGAGGTGCATGCCCCAGCTGTCCACTTTCTCCGCAGCAGGACTTGAAGCAACAAGAGCGGGATTGACAAGGGATCCCGCAAAGAGCAGCACGTCAGCCCGATCGAGCAGGGCTTTTCCTTTCACCGTGATCAATTCGGGATCGCCAGGACCGGCCCCGACAAACCAGATCACCATCTTCTGATTATTTCCTGGCATACATCACGCTCATGTAATCGCTCTCGGCAGGAAGATCCTCGTTACGGTATATTTTCATATCGGGAAAGAACATCCGTTCGACTAACACAAAATCACTATACCCTTCAGATCGCAGTTCCGCGGCTTTCTTCCGTGGTCTCCGGACTTTTAAGAAAATACCGGCTTTCTGCGTTGACCCGTCAGATACGGAAAAACTACTGTTGACCGGAATGCCGGCCGCGGCTGCAAATGCGGTGATGGAGCTGATGCCTGGTTCCGTCCGGAACTCAATTTTCGGGTGGGTCTCAGCAATGACTGCACAGAGACGTGAGAATGTTGAGAAGAAGTTTGGATCGCCAAGAATACCAAAAACTGCAAGACCATTGTCTGCCACGGGAGCGATCTTACCTGCATTCGCTACAAGACACCTGCGGATCTTCATCTCGTCATTGGTCATGGGAAAGTCCAGCACTACCGGTTCGCGATACGGGGCAACGAGATCGTGGGCGATATGTCCCGGAACAAATACCGTGTCGGCTTCCTTGAGAAGCCTGACTGCCCGCAGAGTTAAAAGCTCGGGATTTCCCGGACCAAGTCCAAGTCCTATGAGCACGCTGCACCCCGTGCGACAATAATATAGACCGGATCGATGGGTTTGAACATGATACTTTCTGCAATATCATGCGACCGCGAGACCTGTACCTGGACAACCTCAGTGAAAAGCCCGAGTCCTTTCAGGGTAGTTACTGCACATTCGAGCGTACTCACCATGACCGCATTGATCACGATCGTCCGTTTTACTTTCTTTACCAGCACCGGAAGGATCTCTGCAAGATGCCGGGTGCCCCCGAGAAAGGCACAGTCAAACACTTGATCGTTTTTGAGAAAATCCATCGCGTCCCTGCAAAAGAATTCAATATTATGCACCCCGGCATTCCGTGCGGTTTCCGTTGCTAGCGAGACTGCCTCTGACCGCTTGTCAAGCGAGTAGACTTTTTTTACGGTTTTTGCCATCGCGACCGAGACCTTGCCGGTGCCGCAGCCAATCTCAAGAACGATGTCAGTGTTGAGCAGTCCCAGTTTGAATAAGGAGACCGCCATGATTTCGTCTTGGGTTGGTCCGCCGGCAAGTTTTGTGCCGTTCATCTGCACAAGTTTGGTTGTGTTAAGGTATTAATGATTGTTTTTAACGAGGGCGGGAAAAAAGACACGCAAGAATGATTGAAGCAGAGGGCTCAGGTAGGATCCTATTTTTGATAAAGGTCGAAAGCTGCTGGAGATCGATAGTGCACTTGATGTTGTGAACATGCCTCCGACCGAAGCACCGGACCTGTCATGGGTAACTATTTTAGGGAAAAATCTTTGCCGGTCGTACAGAAAAAAATCAAAAAAATTATTTCACCGGCACCTGCTCGGCCGGTGTGCTGATAATCTCATTGTAGTAGCTCTTCGTGATATACGTTGGCGTGTATGTTCCGCCGTACGCGGTGATCCACTGGTTGAGGGCGCGGAGATTATTACGCGAGGATGCGAGTTCCTGCCGGTAAATGAACTGCAGATCGTTGTTGTCAGTACGCCCGATTGCAGCTTGGAGATCGGCAATGTGCATATCTTCGAACGTGGTGCTGTATTTGAGTGCATCTATTGCTGATGACAGCCCGGAATTGATATCGGTATTGTACATCTGCTGCAGCACCGGGTTGGTGAATGACCCCACGGCATCTTTTTCCGGATTGGGTATCCCATATCGCTGGAGGATCACATTGTCGGCTACCATGTAGACTTGAGCTGCGTTGGCGATGTGCAGAAATACCGGAAGATCATTGTGCATGCCATAGAGAGCATTATTGAGGTCGCGATCGAATTTTTCTGCTTCCTGAAGGTAGAGGATATCCGCGGTCTCGGACGCGTTGAGCGGTGCCTGCGGAATTGCATTGAACGCCTTCTGGGTGGCACCGCTGTCGGGTACGGCAATCGTGACGGTGGGTGTCACGACCGTTTTGGCTGCTGGCTGGCTACATCCTGCGGTAAAAGCAAGCATACAAACGACAAACATGAGGGTTATTGAGAGCAATTTGGACATAGCATAGACTTGTCCGTATGCATCTTAAGGGTTATCCTGACGATTCACTCATCACCAGGACAGGCTTGAAAATCCCAAACACATTTCTCCTTTTCCGGAGAATGTATTTTTAAGGAATATTATGAAACACGAAATTATTGGTGACAACCTCCAGATGGTTAAGATCGATCTGGTCAAAGGCGAAGGAATCTTTGCAGAAGCGGGAGCCATGGTGAACATGACCGGTTCATTCAGGATGGAGAGCCAGCTTAAAGGGGGCGTTATCTCCGGGCTGAAACGTGCTGTTGTGGGAGAGAGTCTATTTCTCACCCGGTTTTCCCCTGGAGAGGAGGCCGGTTTTGTATCATTTGCCGGCATGATGCCGGGCAAGATCTTTCCG
>JBAZQT010000090.1:0-8883 GCA_041645055.1 Methanoregula sp.
GCATATGTCATCGGTGCGTACCGCAAAACCCCATTGGGCATTGGGAAGACCGATATTGAATCCGCAATCCGGGTATCGTGAGCAACCAATGAACTGCGAATTCCCTCGCATATGTTTTATCGCGATAGTACCTCCGCATACTGGACATTTCCCCAGGTTCATCTCTTCAGCGGTTCTGCCACGAATATCCTCCCCAATAACTACCTCATTTGCCTCCAGCTGATCAAATGCCCGATGAAGCATTGTCTGGGATTCCTTAATCACATCCTCTCGTGTCCGGTTGCTCTCCTTGATCTGCTGCATATGTGATTCGAGCGTCTGGGTCATATCGGGTTTTGTGACCATGTCCGCATGTTGCTCCAGAGATTCGATTACTGCTCTGCCAACAAGTGTGGGGCGCAGGGGAGTACCTTCAACATACTTACGCGAAACGAGTTTTGCGATAACTTCGTGACGGGTACTTTTGGTGCCAAGACCGAGCTCTTCCATCATCTGGATTAACTTGCTCTGCGTGAACCGGGCCGGGGGTTGTGTCTCTTTTTCATCGAGAGTTACTTTTTTGATCGGGAGGTGTTCTCCAACAACAAACTCCGGAAGTATCCTCTCTTTAGCTTCACTGAATGGGTAGACAACATGCCAGCCGGGTTCAATGAGCTGGCCCCCGGTAGCAGTATACTCCTCACCCCCGGCGACAAAGAGGATTTTTAACGTCTTCCACAGTGCGTCAGGTGAGAGTGTGGCAAGGAAGCGGCGGAGTACAAGTTCATATATCCGGAATGCATCGTCTCCGATTGCTTCGCGGGTTGCCGGACCGGCAGGGTGGATTGGTGGATGATCGGTGGAAGATTTCTTGCCCCTGGTCGGGACTGCCCGGCGGTTTGCCATAGTCCATTCAACATCTTTTTTAAACGGCGAATTCCTGATATCTTTTAAAATTCCATCCAGATTCAGAGATGGTGGATAGACCGTATTGTCCGTTCTTGGATAGGAAATGTAACCGTTCATGTACAGGTCTTCAGCGATTCGCATCGCATTGGCTGCAGAAAAGCCAAGATGTGCGGCAGCTACGATGAAACTGGTGGTATCAAATGGCGATGGTGCCCGGTCTTGTTTTGTGCCGGTTTTTACATCGGTGACTGCGAGCGGAGCTTTTGTCCGGTCATAAGCAAGTTGTGCTTCGGTTTTTTCATGAAAACGTCCGTGAGTGTGACGGGCTTCGATTAATTCTTTGGATTTCTCGGTCTCGAGCGAAATTTGCCAGTATTTTTCCGGGACGAATGCTTCGATCGCTTTCTCCCGGTCCACGATCATGGTTAATGTCGGGCTCTGCACCCGGCCAACTGAGAGAATATTCTGCCCACCACGGCGTGCAGCAAGCGAAATAAAACGTGTAAGCGATGCACCCCACATGAGATCAATAGACTGCCGTGCCTCACCTGCTGCTGCTAAGGCGAAATCGAGATCCGTAGTGTGGGAAAATGCATGAGTAAGTTCCTGCGAAGTGATCGCAGAAAACCGAGCTCTATCGATTATAACTTTCGGATTAACCGCACGGACTAGCTCGTATGCTTCTTTACCGATCAATTCCCCTTCGGTATCAAAATCCGTTGCAATAGTGACGCGATCTGATTTTCTTGCAAGTTTCTGGAGAAGTGAGACGATCTTTTTTTCTGTGGGAATCTTGATTGTTTTTGCATCGATCAGGCTTCGGGGCGTGTATTCTTCACTCCTCCAGTTACTGTATCCCGGTACAAAGTCAATCTCTACAACGTGACCTCTAAGACCAACCGTTGTAGTCTCACCAAAACTGTACGTTGAAACACCGGCATCCTTATTTTCGATAATTCTTTTTCCCTGCCCCAAAATTTCTGCAATACGGCGTGCAGAGATATTCTTTTCAGCGACAATAAGGTGCATGATCGTTACGTCTCCTTTTTCTTCAGTGCTTCAATCAGCATCCGGTTCAATTCGCCCGGGTCGGCTTTTCCCCGCGTCTTTTTCATTACCTGTCCAACAAGGAAGTTGAGCGCTCCGCCTTTTCCTGCAAAATAATCTTCGAGCGCTTTAGGGTTCTCAGTAATTGCCTCATTGATAGCCGCGGTTATGATGCTGGTATCACCGGACGTTTTTGCAAGGTTAAGGCGCGACACAATTGCAGTGGGAGTTTCAGCCATTTCGTTTTTGATACGCTGGTCGAGCATAACTCTCAGCACCTCGATACCGCTCTTATCCGTGATTGTTCCCTGCTTCAGGATTCTGATAAGTTCGGTAAATCCTGCCGCATCAACACGGTCAAGATTCATACTGCGGTAATTCAGTTCGCCAATAAGGGTATCGGCAATCCAGGTGGCAGCAAGTGATGAGAGCCCTTTTGGATCTGCAACAACTACGTGTTCAAAGAAGTTAGCGAGTTTTAATTCCCCGGTTAAGGTGCGGGCATGGTTTAACGAACAGCCATATTGTAAAACGAAACGTTCCCTGCGGGCATCGGGGAGTTCCGGCAGAACGATGCCTTCCACCCATGACTGCACATGCAGTGGACGAAGGTCCGGTTCCGGGAAATAGCGGTAGTCATGTTCCTGTTCTTTCGATCGTGACGATTGCGTAATCCCCGTTGATTCAATGAAATGCCGGGTCTCGCGTTCAATCCGCTGTCCCCGCCGTATCAGGTTTTTCTGCCGGGTGACTTCATAAGTAAGTGCTTTTTCTACCCCTTTATATGACGTAATATTCTTGACTTCCACACGTTCGTTTCCTTTTATTGAAATGTTTGCATCCACTCTCAATGATCCCTCTTTTTCACTGTCGAAGACGCTGAGATACTCAAGGGTAGCACGGAGTTTATTTAGGAATTTTCGTGCTTCTTTAGGAGATCGCATATCCGGTTCAGATACGATCTCGATAAGTGGGATGCCTGCACGGTTGTAATCAACAAGTGAATACTTTCCCCGTTCGGCGTTGCCCATATGAACGAGTCTTCCCGGGTCCTCTTCGACATGGATACGGGTGAGCTGGATACGTCTTTCTCCCCCCTCATCACTTTCGATCTCAAGATATCCGCCTTCTGCGAGTGGCTTGTCATACTGGGTGATCTGGTATGCTTTGTCGAGGTCCGGGTAGAAATAATTCTTCCGGGAAAACTCGGACTCGTGGAGAACTGTACAGTTGAGTGCTTTTGCCACTTTCATTGCATACTCAATCGAGCGCTTGTTGAGAACCGGCATTGCTCCGGGAAGCCCGAGGCATACGGGACATACGTGGGTGTTTGGCCCATCGCTCCGGTAATCTGTTGAGCAGCCGCAGAAGAGTTTGCTTTTTGTGTCCAGCTGGCAGTGTACTTCAAGCCCGACAATTACCTGATCATCTGCCATCAGTTCACCGCCTGTTCGTATGCATAGGCTGCATCAATCACACGTTCATCTTCGAATGGTCTGCCCATGATCTGGAGCCCGACCGGCATACCGTCTGCTTTTCCACAGGGAACTGAGATTGCAGGAATACCGGCAAGGTTTGCCGGAACGGTCAGGATATCAGAAAGGTACATGGAGAGCGGATCGCTCTTTTCCTTTAGTCTGAATGCAATTGTGGGCATAGTGGGACCTGCAATGAGGTCTACTTCAGAGAACAACCGTGCGAAATCGGCTTTCACATTCTCGCGGGCAACCTGAGCTTTGGCATAATACTTCCCATAATATCCCGATGAAAGGGCAAACGTGCCAAGCATAATCCTGCGGCGCACTTCCGTACCGAATCCTGCTTTTCTGACTTCCTTGTAGGCGTCGTGCCATGACTTTTTGGAATCTGCGGCAGGTCCATATCGAACACCATCAAAACGAGCGAGATTGGAACTGGCTTCGCATGTACAGGTAACATAGTAGGCAGCCAGCGCATATTTCATCGAGGGGATGCTGCATGGAACGGTAGAAGCGCCGAGTTCTTCAAGCCGGCTGATTGCAGTTTTAACGACTCCAGCGACTTTTGGATCTACACCTTCACCAAAATATTCTGTAGGTATACCAATTTTTAATCCTTTTATATCTGCAACCGGATTATGGTTGTACGGCCGGTCATAGGTGGTTGAATCATGACGATCTTTTCCGGCGATCACCTGCAGGAGAGTGGAGACCTCACTGACGTTTTGTCCCATCGGTCCAATCTGCTCTAAGGAATTTGCGTATGCGATTAATCCATAGCGTGAAACCCTGCCATAGGTTGGTTTCAGCCCGACAATTCCGCAGAATGCAGCAGGGCACCTGATAGAACCGCCGGTATCTGTACCGAGCGCCATTCGCACCATATTGCCTGCGACTGCTGCGGCACTTCCACCAGAGGATCCCCCGGGAACCCGGTTGGTATCGCAGGGATTGAGAGTGGGGCCAAATGCGGAATTTTCGGTAGTTGTTCCCATACCGAATTCGTCCATATTTGTCTTGCCAACAATTGCTGCACCGGATTGTCGGAGAAGTTCAACCGCGTGGGCATCATATGGGGGAATATATCCTTTGAGAATTTTTGAAGCACAAGTGGTCTCGATCCCCCGGGTTGAGATATTGTCTTTCACTGCAATGGCAATACCCGATAGTTTTCCCTTACCATATGGTGCCTTTTTACAGACCGCAAGAAATGCATTGTACCGGTCATCAGGTTCGAAGGAGAGTTCATGCATTTCCACTACATCACCCGCGGTGCTTTGATGAATCCATCTTCCTGTGCTGCTGCGTTTTTCAATACCTCATTCTGGGGAAGGGAAGGTTCGACTATATCTTCGCGCATGATATTGGTAAGATCGCGGGTGATGGTTGTGTCGCCCTTGACCTGGTCGAGTACGTCAAAATAGTCAAGAATTGCATTAAACTGGTGAGTAAATGTGCCCAGTTCGTCGGTATTGATGCCGATATCGGCAAGTTCCGCGATATGTTCCACGTCTTTTTCAGTGACCATGTTCCACCCTGCTTATCTGGTCTATGTAATCTTGCACAGATGTTTTATAACCATTTTTTCGGGCAAGGCTACAGAGTTCCTTCCACACACCACTCCCGTATTGCATGGCTTTCTTCTCGTACCATGCGAGTTCCGGGCCAATATAACGTTCTGCAACCTTTCTTAATGGTACTTTACGGAGTTGTCCCTGCACTTTTTCCGATGCCGGGATTTTACGTGCCGCGCGCACGACTCGCAGGTCCAGATAAGGTATGGACAGGTACGTGTCATGCAAGGCTGCAATCGACTGGTCGCGTTCTGCCTGTTGTTCAAGACCGGCAAAATCCCGGACGAGATCTTCATCCAGTGTTTCAGTTTTAAGATAGCGGGAATATCCCCCAAAAATTTCATCCGCGGCCTGACCAGTTATGATGCGATGATAGCCGTTTTCACCAGCCCATCGCGTGATAAAATACTGGGTAAGTGCTATGCCGGTGTTGACCGGGTCTTTTTTGGGGATTGTAGCAATTACCTGCGGGAGCGCGTCTGCGATATCAGACCGGGCAATCTCTATATATGTGCATGAAAGGTTGAGCTTGTCAGCGGCATGTTTTGCCTGTCGGAGATCATGGGATCCAGCTAGGCCAACTGCCACACATTCCCGTCTTGCAATATGGGCAACAAGCGTTGAGTCTACTCCCCCGGAAAGTGCTGTTACTCCTTCATCGCTGCGCATCCTGACTGCGGTGATGATCGCCTCTTCAAGGGGTAGATCCGGTACTGATGGTGTGATCTCTCCGGCTATTCCAGACTCACAAGTAAGTGTTCCTTTCGGACAATCTCCCTGTATCACGCCAAAATGATCCCGGGCACGACACCCCATTCCTGATAAAAAGAACTCTCCGCCAAACCGGAGAATGTCGGAAGGGCGCTCACGCAGGATTGTCTCAATCTCCGTCCGGTTGAGACGCGTTCCATCGAGTTCAATCCATCCCGTCAGTTCAAGTTCAGTCATCGCCAGCTCATCATTATTTGATAGTTCTCCTTCAAGAGCTCTTGCGCTCATACAATTCATTTTTAGATTTGACTTTACATCCCCTTTAGGAAAAACCAATCTTATTCCTTTTAAGAATCAGAAACAAGAATATTTCTCATTGTTTTTTGTAGACAAATTTAAAATCTTACGTAGAGATCTCCCGTAAATGTATATTAGGTTAAAAATAGCAGGCGTCGATCGTAGCCTTGATTGCTGCACTCGCAGGTATAATTATTCAGAAAGCAGGGAACTCGGATCTTTACAACTATTACTGATGCCTTTACTATGGGTACTTTTCTCATCGCGGTTGTAGCGTTCCTTCTCTTTCTCAAAGAATGGTTCATGGGACCCTGCGTTGATGAGCTAGCAGAATATCATAAGTAACAGGGTCTAAAATCCATTTAAAAAATCCTTGTCTTAACATATTCTTAATTTACAAATATGATATTCATTTTGGCATGAAAGGTATGCAATTCTTTTTTTGCGTTGAGCGATGTATACTATACCGCGAGAGGGAAACCCGGCCCGGCCAATGGCGCTGGACTTAAGTTCTCGTCGTGACAATAAGTATTAGCGTATATCTGCGAGGGTAGGAAAGCCCGGCCAACTCCGATGGACTTAAGATCCATTCCTGCAGAGGTTCATGCGTTCGAATCGCATCCCTCGCATACTGTTTTAAGGTTTTTTAAGAACCCTGTTGTCGGATTCTTAACTAAAAAGCTGATATGTTTATTATTTTACCCATCCGAGAATATACATGGATAAAATCGGGATTACCCAATTAGTCATTCTCGTTATCGCTGCCCTTTTCTTATCAGGCTGCACTTCACCATCATCAATTTCTGTACAATCACCCGTTTCGTCAACAACAGACACGGAGTTTACTCATCTGTTGCTTTCGCCAGAAGAGTTGCCCCTGGGACTGATCCGGGCGTTTGACGGACCGATGCAGGTATCAGATATTACCGATACAATGAAAAAATATGGATTACACAAAGGATACCGTGTCCTGTATGCAGACTCAATTCCGCTGATGGATAAGACCAAGATAATGGAGCAGGATATCATGGTTTTTAATGGGGCAAATGCATCAGCAATGATGGGTGAATACAAGAAATCCTTGACTGATATAAAGAAACAAAATATCGTTGTCCTGCCTCTCCCCGACCCAGATATTGGCGATAAGAGTTTTGCCGTAAAAATATCAACCATAGATTCCACGGGAACGGAAACACAACATTATGTTTTCGGATTTGTACAGTCGGGTATATTTGAAATTATATCTGTGGAGGGAACTCCCGAAACCTATCCGGCATTATTACATGTCGCAGAGCGGGCGGCAGAAAAGGCCCGGCAAAAATAAAACAAGAAACGCGAATTTATCCGGTATGATAAAAAAAATATTCTTTTTAGAATTGCAGTAATCCTTTGTGTCGTTCTTAAGCCGGTATTGATCCCGTGATGTATTGATCTAAAACCTAATCTATTTCCAGCACCACTAGTTTTTTTATTTTTCTTCTGGATTAACGGTTTTTTAAAGGATGGAGCGTGAGGATGTGTTAAAAAAATCCGAAGTAAACATTTTCTGTTTGGATTTATTTTATATCATTACATTTTTATTTTCACAGAAAATCTAACGGTTTTTAATGTCGATAAAAAAAAGATTATGGAAAATTTTGCATTTTTCTAAAACCAGAGAATTCCTGATGTGCTTTCCTGTGATGCGGGAGAAACTGCATAAGTAAAAAAGGGTATATTCTTGGAAATATGAGTCCTTGGATTATCGTTCGATGAGCTGTATGTGCTCATCGGTTTTTTTCGCTAGATCTGCTTGTCCCTGCAACCGTGCAACATCAGACATTGCTTCGAGTACGTGAACGGACTCTTCGAGAAATGAAAGGATGTCTGCGGGAAATACTTCAATTCCGTATTCGTCTTGCAGGAAAACTGCAATCTGCCGGTGGTCGAGCCCGTTCTCGCGGAGCTCAATTACTTTTTTCGAAAACTTTTTTTCCGGACATCCGCAGAGAGGAGAATCTTTGCAGGTGCAGCGAAGAAAATCATTAAAAAAAGATAGGATCTGGTCTCTTACGCCATAATCAAGTGAATCGTAATCCAGGCGCGAGCAGAGTGCTTCGAGCATGGTTCCGGAAAATGCAAGCTCAGGAAGGCGATAGCCGGTGAGCCGTTCGATTTTTTTTGCATTTTTAAACCGTGCCCGATCAGCGATCAATCCTCGTCACCGGTAGTTTCATCGAAGTTCTTTAATGAAGTCATCGCCTCGCCCATTCGCTCACACTCGATTAACCATTCATCAAAGAGACTTGTTTGTTCAAGATCATCTTTGACGTATTTGCTGCAGCAGGTTGCCCCATCAATGACTGCGGCACCGATATTTGATACTGTCTCGAGCGCCTTTTCCATGTCCTTCTCCCCCTCCGCTTTGCCTTTCTTGACGAGCGTCTTGATATCCTTATCAAAACCTCCGGCAAGGTAGAGCCGGCAAGAGGCAAAGAGGGCCAGTTTGGGGAGCTGAAGCAGCTCAACGAGTTCCCCAAGCTCGCCTTCCGGCGCGGGTGACATAACAATTGCCTCGACTTGCGAGAGCTTGTCCACTGCCTCTTCAAAAGTGTAACGCTTGTTCTGGTAGAGCTTGATGATCTTTAAGACAGATACAGTGATGTCGACTGAGAATCCGTCAAGTATCCGGAACCCTTCAGGTAGCTCTTCGCTTTTGGGATCCGCTTCAAAACTCGCTTCCTTAAGTGACTTTAACCAGTTGTCCCAGCGTTCCTGGTTGTAAAAAATATAAAACAACTTCATCGGTTCTGGTTCAATTTTCTTGCTCGCCTTTTTCGCCATTTCAGTACACTATTCATTCTCCTGATTAAAGGATTTCGTTGTCAACACTCTTTTTCAGAACAAAT
>JBAZQT010000091.1:0-8866 GCA_041645055.1 Methanoregula sp.
CGACCTATGGCAAAGTGCCCATCCCGCTTGGTGTCATCAAGAGACAGAGCCTGCAAAAATGCGACAACTGCTTCGTCATATCGTGATAACCGAAACAGTGCACAACCTTTTTCGAAAAAGGGATCATATACCTGTGGATTAAAACCGATTGCTTTTTCGAATGCATCTACTGCATTTTCAAATTGCTTGGTTTCAGACAGAGCAAGACCTTTGTTGTACCAGACATCATAGTTACCAACGTCAAGACGGATTGCTGCATCGTACGCTCCAATAGCATCTTTGAATTTTTTTATGTGTGAGAGTGCAATGCCCTTGTAATAATATGCCGGAGCATATGATTCATTAACAGAGAGCCCCTTTTCAAAGGCTTTAATGGCTTCTTTGTAAAAGGAAAGCCGGAGGTTCGCAAGGCCGGTGTCAAAGAACGCAGTGGCAAAATGCGGATCGATCCCTGTTGCACGTTCAAATGCACGAATAGCATCGGTATCCCGTTTCAACCGGGTGAGAGCAATTCCTTTGTCATAGCAGGCATTGGCATATTTCGGGTTAATGACAAGGGCACGATCATACGAGGCCACGGCTTCTTCGAATCGCCCGAGTTCAAAAAGGGCAATTCCATGATCATACCATCCGTTTGCCGACCCGGGTTTGATCTCAAGGGCATGGGTCAGTGCATCAACAGCAGGTCCGAACTCCCCTGTCGAAAGATGTGCGCTTCCTTTTCTGAACCATGCCGGGGCACATGCAGGGTCCTCGGAAAGCACCTGGTCAAAACAGAGAATCGCATCATGCGTTTTTTCCAGTTCGAGATATGATTTGCCTTTTTTATACCATGCAGTGCTGTTCTTCGGTTCTAACGCAAGAGCCCTTTCAAATGCTTCTAACGATTCCGTATATCGTTCGCATTCATACAATGCACTCCCTTTGAGAATCCACACGTCTGCCCGGTTATTTTCACGATCCAGTGCAGATTCGATCGGGAGGAGGGCATCATTAAACCTGTGGAGTTTTGTTAAGGTGAGCGCCCGCTGGTACATAACTGTTGCATCTTCGGGAGTCAGATCCAGCATCTTGTCAAATGCCTGCAGGGCATTCTCATATTTGCCAAGCTGCAGATATGAAAGGCCGGACTGGAAAATTGCATCATATATTGAAGAATCCTGCGTCACTGCTGCCTTAAATTCCCGGATTGCTTTTTCGTATTTTCCTGTTGCATGCAGTGAGAGTCCTTTCTGGTAATGTGCCCGGGCGTGTTCAGGAACATATTCAAGAGTATAATCGAATGATTTGATTGCTTCCGGATAATTCCCAAGACGGGCAAGGGCCAGTCCTCTTCCAAATGCTGCATCCGCGAATGTGGAATCTAATGATAACGTCAGATTAAATGCAGAAATTGCATCATTGTCCCGTCCAAGCGCAAACAGTGCCTGACCTTTCCCAAACGATGCATGAACGTCCTTTGGATCTAGTTCGAGTGTTCGTTCGAATGCAGCAATTGCACCTTTGAAATCTTCCAGTAATACTAATACCTGCCCTTTATCAAACCATGTGGCGGCATCATTGGGAGCAAGATCGATCGAACGATTCAGTGAACTCAGAGCATCTGCATAACGCCCAACAACCAAAAGGGCATGTCCACGACTGAAGGTGATCTGTGCATTTTCATTACCTATGGTAAGGGCATGATCAAAGGCACCTATTGCTTCATCATTTCGGCCCAGAATAAAAAGGGCCAGACCTTTATGATAAGCTGCGTCCTGATCTTGTGGGTTGAGTTCAAGACAGCGGTCGTATGCCGGAATGCATTCTTCGAACCGCTCGACTCTGCGCATCATCTCTGCTTTTTCGAACCATGCAACGGTACAAGAATTGTCATTTACAATTGCATTTTCAAACGCGTGTAAGGCATCGTCAAACAGGGCCATCTTGGCATATCCCATTCCTTTGTAATACCATGCGGCAGTATCCTGGGGATCAATGGCCAATACTTTTTCAAAGAGGGTTATAGCATCTTCCCACCGTTCAAGATGCATGTATGCTTTTGCCCGGAAGAACAGGGTTGTAATATCATGTGGCCTTTGTTTGAGGGATTTTCCCAATGCTTCTACCGTTTCCTTGAACCGGTTTAATCGATACAGTGAGTATCCCTTGCACGTGAGGATATCAGGATTTGCCTTGTCATTATCCAGTGCATGATCAAGAGATATGATCGCATCTTCATATTTCTTAAGTTTAACAAGAGCTATACCACGACCCCGATGTGCCTGCCCGTTCTCGGGATCGATAAGCAGTGTTGCATCGAATGCAGTAATTGCATCTTCGTGTCGTCCAATCTGTGCAAGAGCGAGACCTTTTGCCAGATACGACGGGGCATCATGATTGTCCTTAGAGAGAGCCCGATCAAATGATAGAATTGCTTCAGGGTAATTTCCCAACTCATAGAGTACAAATCCTTTTTCCGCATGAACCCTTGAGGTATCAAGCCCAAGAGTAATACACTGGTTAAACACTTCAAGAGTAGATTCTGCTTTTTTCAGTTTGGTTAAAGCCAGTCCCTTCTCATAGAGGATATCGACCGTATCTGGTTTAATTACGAGAAATGCATCAAAAGCATCCACAGCGTTTTCATACTTCTGGAGTGTCACTAATGCTCTCGCTTTACTGCTTAAGGCTTCAATGTTTACCGGATTAAGCTCAAGAGTGTGGTTGAAGGATTCTACAGCATCTTCATGGTGATTCAGTTTTACCTGCGCCAGACCTTTATACAAAAATGCCCGTTCACATGAAGGATCGAGGCGGTTGACCCGGCTATAGGACAGAATGGCATTATCATATGCTCCCTGTTTATCAAATGCCCGTGCCTGACCGTAGAGTGCAGTGACATCTTTTGGATCAACGGCAATTACCATACCGAAAGCATCTGCAGCTTCCTGATATCGTCCCAGTACGAAAAGGGTACGTCCTTTCTGAAGAAACGCAGGTTCGAAATCGGGCATCAGGTTGTTTGCCTGCTCAAAAGCCGCTGCAGCATCGGAGAAATTACCGAGACGGTACAAGGCAATACCTTTGTAATAGAAGGCTTCCCCAAATGCGGGTTGGTTAGCCAGAGCCTGATCGAATGAGATTACCGCATCAGATAAAGCGCTAAGGCTGAGTTGTGCACGCCCTTTGTAAAACCACGAATGAACATTGTTCGGTTCAATATCGAGTGCGTTATTATAAGACAGGATTGCTTCCTGGTAGCGCTCTCCGGCAGAAAGACAAAATCCTTTGATAAGCCAGGCATTGGCAATCTTCGGACTGGTTTCGAGCGTCTTTGTCAGTGCATCAATTGCCTCTTCAAATCTTCCCAGTTCAGCGAGGGATAACCCTTTGTGATACAGGGCATCAGTGTATCCCGGATCAAGTTCAAGGGCAAAAGCGAATGATGCAACTGCCTCTTCATGCTGGACCAGTAATGCCTGTGAGAGTCCTTTCTGGTATACGATATCTGCTCTTTTGGGTTCAATTATGTGGGCAGCAGAATATACTTCAATAGCTTCTGAATAGTTCTCCAGCTGGAAAAGAGCCAATCCCTTCTGGTAGAGTGCATCTGCGTTATTGGGATTAATTTCAAGAGTGATATTGAACGAGAGTACTGCCTCTTCAAACATGCCAATCGCACAGAGGGCAATTCCTTTGTGATAAAAAGCAGGGGCATAACCGGGAATCAGATCAAGTACGTGATCAAAGGAATCTATTGCTTTAACGGGATCTTTTACTTGAATGAGGGCTAGACCTTTATCGAAATACGCTTGTGCATTGGTCTTATCCAGCTCGATTGTCCGGTCAAATGCAGTGACAGCCTTATCGTATTGTTCAAGATCCAAAAGGGCAACGCCTTTCCGGTACCATGCCCCGGAAAATTCCGGATTTATCTCTATTGCCCGTTCTGCTGCAGCAAGGGAATCTTCATTGCGCCCCAGATCGTGCAGTGCCAGCGCTTTATTAAAAGCTGCATCAGCAGATTGGGGTTCAAGTTCCAGCGTACGGTCAAAGGAGTCGAGTGCATCCCGGTAAAGACCAAGGGTGTAAAGAGATAACCCTTTCTGGTAAACGGCAGACACATCCGTGGGTAGCAGTGAGAGGGCACGGTCAAATGCGGTAATCGCATCGTTATAACTCCCGGTTTTTGCAAGTGCATAGCCCCGGTTATAATGAGCCGGTTCGAGATCGGGATCAATCTCGATTGCCAGATCGAATGATGAAACCGCATCTACAAACCGTGATAGTTTCAGAAGAACAAGCCCTTTATGGAGATGGGCTTCGCAAAAAGCCGGGTTCAGTTCTAGTGCCCGGTCGTATGCTTCATTGGCTTCAGTGAAGTTCCCCAGATCGAATAAAGCTCGAGCTTTGTGATAATATGCATGTGAATTATGCGGATTCTCATGGATTGTCCGGTCGAAATCCTTGATGGATTCCCGTAATTTACCAAGATGATAAAGAGCCAGCCCCTTTTTCAATCGTGCATCGGTATATTTTGGTTTGAGATGAAGCGTTTTGTCAAAGGAAAAGACAGCCTCACTATACATCTCTAAGTTTGTATAGGATTGCCCCTTATGGTAAAATGCAAGAGCGTTATCGGGATCATAGATAAGGGCTTTATCAAATGCCTCAAGAGCCTCTTTGTTCTGGTCAAGTTTCTGGAGAGATATACCCCGGTTAAAGTGTGCCTGTGAATTACTCGAATCATTTTCAAGATTACGATCAAAAGACTCAATCGCTTCTTTAAATTTACCCAGTTTGAGATAGGAGTAGCCCAGATAATAATAGGCATCAGTATACGTGGATTCTATGTTAAGCGCATGCGAAAATGCATCAATAGCGTCTTGATATTTTCCAAGCTCTGTTAAAGAACGACCTTTATTGTACCAGACCGGGGCTGAGGGGTTAAGTGCAATAGTCTTATCAAAAGCAACAATTGCATCCTGATGATCCCCCAGTTTCGAGAGCGCAAGTCCTTTGTGATACTGGGCATCGCTGTTGGCAGGATCAATCTCAAGAAGCAATTCAAAAACATGGATTGACTCTTCTATGCGGTTTATCTTTTCCAGCGACAGTCCCTTGAAATGGAAGGCCTCGATGCTTCTCTGGTTCAATGCAATCGCATTATCAAAATTATCGATGGCATCCTGGTACCTTCCTAAATCATAATATGCCCTGCCACTTTTTACCCATCCTTCTACATGTCCGGGATCGATTTTCACTCCTTTGGCATATGCATTAATCGCATCAAGGGTTTTACCGAGTTCATTTAAGGCATCACCCTTGCGTATCCAGACATCCCGCAATGAAGAATCTATGTCCAGTCCGCGGGTATAGGCAATAATCGCATCCTGCGTTTTTCCCATTTCATACAGGACATCTCCTTTTTTTACCCAACCATCCGACAGGTTCGGATCAATCTCGAGTGCTTTTGAAAATGCAACAAGTGCTTCTGGCTTTTTTCCCAGACTGACATTTACATTTCCTTTCTGCATCCAGATATCGACTAATGTCGGGTTTAAAGAGAGGATACGATCGTCAGTCTCAATGGCATCTGCATACCGATTGAGCTGAATTAAGGAACTCGCCCGGCAGATGAGTGCCTCCATCTGCGAGGGATTAGATGCAAGACTTTTGTCAAGGTTCACTACCGCTTCTTCATGACGGGAGAGGTGTGCAAGTGCAATGCCCCGGTACATGTACCCGTCAGAAAGTGACGGGTCCATATGAGTTGCTGTAATAAGAGTCTCAATTGCTTTTTCGAATTGCTTTGACTGGAGATACGCAATACCAAGATAATAATAGGATTGGGGATTTGTCGAATCCCGCTCAATAGCTTGTTCAAAGGTCTTTACGGCATCATCATATCTTTCAGCCTGGACGAGAGCTATTCCCTTGAAGTGGTAAGCCTCTGCGTTGTCGGGATTAAAAACAAGCGCCTGATCAAATGCTCTGATAGCCTCATCGTAACGTTCCCTCCCGGTAAGCGAAATTCCCAGATAATAGTATGCAGGACCATTTTCAGGTTGAATGCTGAGAGTACGTTCGAATACTTTAATCGCATCATCATACCGTTCGCGCTGGGCAAGAGCAAGTCCTTTATGATAGAGTGTCTGCGGATCATCCGGAGCAAGTTCAAGCGCCTGATCAAAAGACAGCACAGCTTCAAGGTGTTTACCCATACGGGCAAGTGCGGTTCCCCGTTCATACCATGCCTGAGCGCATCGACGATTGATCTCTAATACACGGTCAAATGCTTTTACCGCATCGCTGTCCAGACCCTGCGATGAATAGGCGATTCCTGAATAATACCATGCTAAAACATTTCCAGAATCATCTTCCAGCGCCAGGTTAAGTATTGTTATTGCATCTGAAAACCGGGAGAGATTGACAAGTGCAATGCCTTTTTTTACCGTTGCTTCAGTGAGTTGGGGATTGAGGGCAATCGCTTTCTCAAACGCCTCGATTGATTTTTCTTCCAGTCCCAGGTGAGAGAGGGTTACACCTTTTTTGAGCCAGGCATCAACAAGAGTGGGATCCTGTGCAAGTGCATCGTTGAATGAGACATTTGCGTCTTCAAACCGCCGCAGGTGCATAAGAGCCGCGCCTTTCTCATACGATGCATCAGCATTTTGAGGTGAGAGAGCAAGAACCCGGTCGAATGCAGCAATGGCATCGTCAAACCGGTTGACCTTCAGGAGAGATTTTCCCCTATAATACTGGGCATCGATATGCGATGGATCGATACCAATTATGCTTTCGAATACCCGTACTGCTTCACCAAATTCCCCAATATGGAAAAGTGCCTGTGCTTTTTCATAGAGTGCATTGATATTCTGAGGGGACTGTGAAAGGACGAGATCGAATGTTTTTATTGCTTCATCATATTGTTCGTTTTTTATGAGCGCGTGCCCTTTTTTAAAGAGAATTTCTTCATCATCAGGTTCGATTTCCAATGCATTATTATACGAATCAATTGCGTCCTGCACCCTGTTGGTAAGAAGAAGTGCATTTCCCCGCTCATAATGAGCCCGGGAGAAACGTTTGTTAATCTCCAATGCTTTATCGAAGGCTCGTATCGCCTCATCAAACCGGTTTAAGGTAAGGAGGGCAACACCCTTATAACACCAAGCCCAGACATCTGCCGGGTTATCTTCAAGGGAACGATTAAAGAGAACGATTGCCTCACCAAACCGGGCAAGATTAACCAGCACAATTCCTTTGCGGACTGATGCCAGAGTATGTTTTGGGTTTAAGGTAAGTACCTTGTCAAATGCGACAATGGCTTCATCCAGATTCCCCAGTGTTGCAAGGGTTACACCTTTATGGAACCAGGCATTAATGAGGGAGGGGTTCTGTTCGAGTGCTTCATCGAATACCGGATCTGCTTCTTCAAGCCGGTTGAGATGCACAAGAGCCATTGCTTTTTCATACAATGCACCGGCATTCTGAGGAGACAGGGCAAGGACGCTATCAAATGCATCTATGGCATCATCATAGCGCACAAGATGTATGAGCATGAGGCCGCGCTGGTAGAGAGTCAGGGTATGAGATGGATCGATTTCCGCTGCACGGTCGAAAGCATCGAAAGCATCACTGAACCGGTCAAGGCTGGCAAGGGCAAGTCCCCGGTTATAATGCGCATTTACGTAATTTGGATTAATTGCGATGGCTTTTTCAAACGCTTCAATTGCTTCCTTATACTGCTCAAGCCGTGCATAGGCAAGACCCATGTCATAAAATGCCTGTGCATAGGTGGGCTTTATCTCAATACTTCGCCGGTATGCATCAACGGCTTCTTCAGATTTCCCGAGTTTCGTTAACAGAAGTCCTTTCTGGTGATATGCCTGGGGATTCTGAGGCTGTTCTGCAATTGTCCGGTCAAATTCCTGTATTGCTTCGGTGTTTCGTCCCAGTTTTGCGAGAGCGAATCCTTTGTGGTACAATGCATCGGCATATGCCGGACGGATTTGCAGTGCAAGGTCATAGGCTGCAATTGCTTCAGCAAAACGACCGAGATGTGCGTAGGACAATCCTTTCTGGTACGCCGCCGGTGCACATGCAGGATCGAGAGCATGCGCATCCTCAAAGGACTCAAGGGCATCTTTGAACCTACCAAGCCGGGTGAGTGCAACCCCGCGGTAATAGTATGATGCAGCATGATCTTCTTTTTTCTTTATCGCCTGGTTAAACGCATCAAGAGCTTCATCATACCGGTTGACATTGATGCAGGATACTCCTTTTAAATAAAAAGCATCTGCATTCGATTGATCAAAAGAAAGCGTCCGGTCAAAATCCTGCATTGCTTCATCGTAGTCATTCATGAATGCATAGGCTATACCACGATTATAGTAGGTTTGGGCATGAGCCGGGCTGAGGTCTGCTGCTTTATCAAAAGAGAGGATTGCATCGCTGTATTGCTGGAGATGATTATGGGCAAGTCCCTTGTGATACCACGCATCTGCTTCATGAGGATTGAGTGAAAGTGCCTGTTGCAGTGCCGATACAGCCTCTTCATATTTCCCGGTTTTTAAGAGTGAAATGCCTTTAATTGCCCAGATGTCAGCATGATCAGGCTCATGTTCAAGGAATTGTGCTGCCGATTGTGCTGCTTCTTCAAAGCGTTCCTGTTTTGCTAATATGAAACTGCGGTAATACCAGACCCATATGTCAGTTGGATCCAGTTCACTGGCTTTTTCGAATGCTGCCAGTGCTTCATCGTATTTCCCGATTTCATAAAGAGAGATCCCACGGTTATAGAATGCACGGGCATACCCGGGAACAATCTCAATTGCTTTGTCATAAGCGATGATCGCTTCATGATGCCTGCCAATATCTCCAA
>JBAZQT010000092.1:0-8824 GCA_041645055.1 Methanoregula sp.
GCCTCGCGGTAAAGTTTTTCCAATTTATCGACCGACGCGTAGGTATTGGTGAACGGCTGAAAATAACCCAAAAACTTCTTTGCCTTGTGAAAGTGTTGAATCAACGTCATTCCGTTTTTCACCTGTTCCGAGATCGATGGCAGGGATTCTGTCCGCGTGGGTGCGAAACTGTCGTTACTGCAATACAGACAGCCGTTAGTACCTTTACTGCCGTCGCGCGTCGGGCAAGTGAATCCGGCGTCGATGGAAACGCGGTAAACGCGCGTCTGAAAGCGGTCGTGCAGGTAGCGACTGTAATGGAAATACTTTTCTTCAATGGGAAAAGGAAGAGTCATAGAATCCTTCCGGGAAATGGCGTGGTCGATTGTATTGTAAATTTGTTCGTAGAAGTACCGTTATGAATGGCAGAAAGCAAGGCAGTCGATCACCGATTGATATATTGATAAATTTCTTCAGTTGCCGTTTCCATCCTGAATGGAGTCTGATTGCCGGCGGTCATGTCCTTCAGGAGGACGATATTTTTTTCAATCTCATCATCGCCGATGATGACGACCCATTTGGCGGTTTTTTTGTCGGCTTCGCGCATTTGGGTTTTCATGGATCGGCGGAGGAAATCTGTTTCGCAGGCGATTCCTTTTTTCCGTAAGTCGGCGGCGAGAATAAAACCCCGACGCCGCGCCTGTTCGCCCAGCGAAACGATGTAGAGAAGCGGTTTTTTCGGCTCGGGAATTCCGCCGATTTGATTGAGGATCAGGAGCAGGCGTTCCATTCCGGAAGCAACGCCGACGGCAGGCGTCGGTTTTCCGCCGAGATCTTCGACCAGATGATCGTAGCGTCCCCCGCCGCAAACGGCATCCTGTGAGCCGAGTAGCGAACTGGTGATCTCGAAAGTCGTCCGCGTGTAATAATCCAGTCCGCGCACCAACCGGTTGTCGATTGCATATGGAACGCCGGTCAGATCGAGCAGGCGTTTGACCTCGTCGAAATGCTCGCGGTCGTCTTCGCTCAGGTGGTCTAAGATCAACGGTGCATGATTGGCGAGAATTTGCTGACACGATTCGGCTTTACAATCGAACAGACGGAGAATATTCGTCTGAAATCGTTGCTGGCAGGTGGGACAGAAGTCGTTCAGGAAAGGCATTAGTTCCGATTTGAGAATGGCAAGATAATTTATCCGGCTTTCGCGACTGCCGATGCTGTTCAGGCGGATGTTCAAATCCCGGATGCCGAGTTGCGTGTAAAGTTCGTACATCGTTTGGATGACTTCGGCGTCGGCTTCCGGATGCGGCGAACCGATGATTTCAAACCCAAACTGGTGAAATTGCCTCAGCCGTCCTTTTTGCGGACGCTCCTGCCGGAAGAGTGCGTCGATGTAATAGACTTTTGTGATCGCTGACGTCTGATCTAGCCGGTTTTGAATGTACGAGCGAATGACCGGCGCCGTGAGTTCGGGTTTGAGTGTCAGGCTGGTGTTGCCTTTATCGAGAAACGTATACATTTCCTTTGAAACGACATCGGTGTCGGAACCGACACCGCGCGCGAATAGCTCGGTCATCTCGAAAGCGGGTGTACGGATTTCCTGATAATTATTTTTGTCGAAAAAGTCGGTGATATATTTTTCCAGAAATTGCCATTGAAACGATTCCGACGGTAAGATGTCTTTGGTTCCTTTGATATTTTGGTACTGCATGACGGAGGATCCGATTAGTGAGGTTAAGGATTCAAGATAATTAAATTATTGGGCGTCGGCCATTCCTGACAAAATGATTTTTGCAGATTCCAGGTTTTCTTCCGGGACGAAGATTTTTGCATAAGCGCCGGCGGTTCCGGTCGATTGAGCGAGCATTACGGTAGTCAGGACGTTCGACGAGATAGTCGCCGGAATGTTCTGATTATTCAGAGCGCCGCGAACCATCTCTGCAATGACAGGCGATGAAAGTGTCGTCAGTAAAACCCACTTGACCGGTGTCAGATCTTCCTCGGGCGCCTGATTGACCATCGTTTCGCCGCAGTCAGGACAGACGGCGATTCCTTCGACGAATTCATATTTACATTTGGGACAAAACGGCATATTAACTCCTATACGGTGGCGTCATAACATGAAAATGTCTGGGCAATTTCCTCCGGCGTCTTCGCATTCATCAGGTCTTCGCGGCATTTCGCCGTATTCAGCAAGCGTGAGAATTTGCTCAGCAGTTCGAGATGTTTCCCGGGAAAACGTTCGGGCGTCAGCAATAGAACGAAAATATGAACCGGTTCAGCGTCAATAGCGGTGAAGTCGATTCCTTCCGGAGAAATCCCGGCGGCGACCAGAACATCATCGCTTTCGGAGTATTTACCATGCGGCAACGCGATGCCTCTTCCGATACCAGTACTCATTAGATTTTCACGCTCGATGACGGCTTTTTTAGCGCTGTCGGGATCTGTGATTTTTCCTTCGTCATACAGTCTATCCACCAGTGCGGAAATGACCTCTTCTTTTGAGGTCGCTTCTAAGGGATAGATTATCAAATTTGGGGTCAATACCCGTGATATTTCCATTCGTACATCCTTGTTTCAAACGACACGTAGTAAATATAAGGGAATTAAAAATTGGAGTAAACTCAAAAGTCATTATCAGTGAATGAAAATCAGGGGAATAGATATAAAATTTTCACTGCGTAGAAAAATTCAATAGATGAATTTCTTGACATTTATTGTTTGATATGGTAAAATAGAACCGTTGTTGAGTGAAAAATGAAAAAATCTGGAAAATATCCGCTTTTAAAATTAGTGTCCGGTCAAAAGGACAGATTTATTGCTGTGTTGTGAATTAATTTCAGGAGGTTGGAATGAAACGAATAATCCTAATTTCGGTATCGCTGCTCTTCTTCTTCGTTTGTCCGGGTATTGTTCTGGCAGATATTCAGGACAGTTTGATCGTTTTTTATCCTTTCAACGGCAATGCGGACGACTACTCGAGTAACAATCTGAATGGTGTCGTAAATGGAGCGATTCTAACAGAAGATCGGTTCGGTAATCCAAACAGTGCTTATTCTTTTGATGGTGAGGATGACTATATCGATCTGGGCAATGACAACAGGTTAAAACCTTACTTTCCTTTATCTGTATCGATGTGGATAAAAGTTGACACACTTAAAGCATCTCCGATTTTTACGAACAATTTTGATATTGATATTTATAACGGTATTTGGGTAATGGTAAAACCATCCGGAGAATTGGAAGCGAGTTATGGTAATGGTGGCCGTTGTAATCCGGAGGGGCGGAAAACTATTAATAGTAATCCGGTCGTAAACACTGGCGAGTGGCTGCATGTCGTTGCGATATATCATGATTATTCTACAATCGATTTATATGTAAATAGTCAAAAAATGTCTTGTGTTACAAGTGGTTTTGCGAGTTTTTTAAATTATAGTGCTGGTCCTGCATACATCGGTCAAAAAGACGGGTCAGATAATCTTCCTCCGATCTTTTTTCGAGGAAACATGGATGATGTAAGGTTTTACTATCAAGCGCTAGACTCGGCAGAAGTTGATTCGCTCTATCATATTACGAGATATGATTTTCCAAGACACGACTTGATCGGTTACTTTCCAATGGATGGAAACGCGAACGATCAGAGCACATACGGTAACAATGGGTCGATCGTCGGTAACGTTCAACCGACAACCGATCGGTTCGAAGAGGATGGAAGCGCCCTTAGTTTTGATGGAACTGACAGTTACCTCGATATCGAACACAGCGCATCTCTGGATACATTGAACGGATTAACCGTCTCGATGTGGTCTCGAAATCGACAACTGACTTCCGGCTTCTATCAGTTATTCAGTAAATTTTCTCCGGATCAATCCTCTGTTGGTTGGGGCGCTGGTATTGACGGCGAAAACCAAACCGTCGAATTTTTAGTAAGTTTGGATAGTTCGACAACGGATACTATTAAAAGTGCACGCAAGTTGGCTCCCGAAGAATGGAATCATGTCGTTATCCGCTTATTTGGCACAACGGTGAAGATCGATATAAACGGCCAGTCAGATACGACCGTTATTCTGCCTAAAAAGCCGTCAAATCTGACCAACAACAACAAATTGCTAATCGGGAAAATGCGGGATGTGCAAACTTACTTAGGCGATTTGGACGACATCCGGCTTTACAATTATGCGCTGGATAATACTCATGTCCGTGCTCTTTTTACTGAAAAAGATTGGGGGACTCCATATATAATAAGTATTTCCGATGTTTCGGATGACCAGGGGAATTGGGTTTATGTCAAGTGGCGCGCTCATTTTTCGGATCGAGCCGGAAAAATTGTTCAATACGGAATCTGGGAATTGAATCCGAACGATGAATGGGTTTCCGTCGGAAATGTTCCCGCTCTTCAGGATACGGAATATATCTTTCTGGCACACACCTTCCAAAACAGTACGAAATGGTTTGAACGCGTCAGCAATTTTAAAATTACAGCTCATACGACCGTGCCGGAAACTTATTATACCTCGTCAGTCGGATCGGGTTCTTCGGTTGATAACATTTTTCCCTATGTTCCCAAATACGTGGTTGCTTCAATTTCCGGGGAAGACAACTCGGTATTTCTGAACTGGCAAGAGTCCACAGATGAAGATTTTGCCTATTATCGAATTTATCGTAATGAGTTATCCGGATCGAAAATCCTCATTGCGCAACAAACAGTCGCGGCCTTTCATGATATGACCGTCACATTAGGCAAGACTTACTACTATCGTGTGTCGGCTGTGGATATAAATGAAAACGAGAGCAATACTTCGTCTGCGGCCGTGGCGGCTATCCTTGACACGGAAAAGAATCCATCAGCGCCTACCGAGTTTAAACTTCACAATAACTATCCGAATCCGTTTAACGCATCGACAATGATAGCGTACGATATACCGAAGGAAGCATTCGTCAAAATCGAAGTTTTTAATATGAGTGGTCAAATTGTTGAGACACTGGTCAATAAAAAACAGGCCGCTGGTTATTATACGTTCACTTTTGATGGGAAGGGACTGAGTTCTGGAGTTTATTTCTATAAATTGACTGCCGGCGAGTTTAGTTGGATCAATAAATGTGTCTTACTGAAATGATTTCCTGAGTTCAAAATCTCAGACGCCGGGATGTTTAACCGTTAATCTCTGCCGATCTGAGGACGATCCTCATGACGGTTTGGCTGAACGGTTTGCTTTCCAGAACGAATATCTTGCCATGGTGATATTCCTGAATAATTCGTTTGGTCAGACTCAGGCCCAGTCCCCAGCCGCGTAGTTTCGTACTATAACCCGGTCGAAAAATATTTTTCCGGTTTTTCTTGGGAATTCCCTTGCCGTTATCCGTGACGTCGATGGCGATGTGTTTACCGTGATGAATGGCTTTGATCGTGATGGTGATTTGGCCGCCAATCTCCGGAACGGCGTCGAGCGCATTCTTGACAAGATTCTCGATCGCCCATGAAAAAAGATCGGCGTTCAGGTTGGCGCGGTAGTCGTCGTCCGGTGTGAACGTCAACTGAACCGACGGTCCCAACTGCGGCAGACGTCTTCGGTAATAGTCCACTGCTTCCTGAATAACCGGATTGACTGGTGTGATTTTGAATGACGGTTTGGAGCCGATTTGCGAAAAACGGGTGGCGACTTTTTCCAACCGCATGACGTCTTTCGACATTTCATCGACGTTTTCATTAGCGCAGGATTCAGATTTAAGCAATTCGATCCAGCCCATGAGCGATGTCAATGGCGTACCGAGTTGGTGCGCCGTTTCTTTGGCCATGCCGACCCAGATCGAGCGTTTTTCACTGCTACGAATGACATGAAATCCGATATAACCGATGAATATAAAAAGAGCGACGATGGAAATTTCGATAAATGGCAACATCCGGAGTTTTCGGATCAGTTGTGTGTCGCCGAAATGAATGTAACCGAGCGTGTATTTCTGATATTTCAATGGAATCGGTTGGTTCTCACCGTCCATTTCAACCATCAATGCTGAGACGGCGGTGATGTTTTCGGGCGAATGGTCGTCTTCGTCAAGCCCGACGCCTTTCCATGCGGTCGGATTCGCATTTTCCTTTTCCGAGATGATCATCGGAACCGAGATTTTTTTGATGATTTCGTCAAAGATAAAACTGAAATCCTGCGCGTTGTAATCTGTCGCGGCTTTGGCATAAACTTCGGCATAAAATCGCACCAAATTGCCGGAATCGGTTCGGAGTTGCTCGACGACTTTTTGCGAATATCTGAGCAGGGCGAACGTCAGCACGATCGCCAATAGAAATAAAATCCGCTTGATGTCCGCCGAATGGCGATAGACGGCGTTTTTCATGATCTTTCTTTCCGGAATCGAATCATGATGAAACCAATGACAACCAGCGATAGACAGGAAATTATCAGACCGATTCTAACGTCTGACGGCGAGTATTTCAGGACGATTTCATGTTTGCCCGCCGGAACTGAAACCGAGCGCAAAATGTAATTTGTACGGAAAATTTCTGTCGGTTGTCCGTCGATGGAAGCCTTCCAGCCGTTTGGATAGTAAACTTCTGAGATGACCAGTTGTGACGGGCGATTCGTGAAGATGTGGAATTTCATGTGATGAATGCTCCACTCGTCGATTTTTACCGACTGGGAATCGGCGGCTTGTGCCTGAATTGTTGGGGCTTTTTCCAGAAATGCCGTCCGCGTCGGATTAAAGTCCGGTTGGATTAATTGTTGAATGACCGAATCCTGATTGGCGATCACGACGACATTCTGAGTAAAAAATGCGCGCGGGAGAAATGATTTCATGCGGTAAACGGCGACCGGCACACGCTGGTTTTGTAGATATGTCGTCGTCAGATTCACCTCTTCCAATTCCGGAATGGCGAAACGGCGTGTCGAAATCAGGTACTTGACGTTCATCATCCTCAGAATTCCAATCGTGCGGAACTGCGATTTTTCGATGAATTCCTGATAGATTTTGACCTTTGCCGGATGATAGCCGCCGATCGACTGAAGGCGATATGCCATCCAGTGATTATCGCCCAACAATTCGTTGACGGGAAACACCCGGAAAACGTCCAGATCCTGAGAGAGAAATTCCGCCGCCGGACCGTTCTTTACATCAATGGTTTGTTTGAGATGCGCGTTTGGCTGGATGATTTTCGCATCGACAATATAAAGATCGACGATCGTGAGCCCGAGAAGAATTACGCCCGCCGTGACGCCTTTGATCCTTTTCAGGAAAGTCAGATAAATCGTCACGCAAGCGGCGGCAAGGAAAAGTGTCATGATCCAAAAATCTTTGTAAAGCAGACCGAATTGGATGTTTTTCAGAGCGCCGACCTGTTCCGCAGGAATTTGCGGATTCGGGACGATTTTGTTGTAGATCGCCTCGCGAAATCCGGACTGGAACAATAGCAAGTACAACGCAATGGTGCCGACGATTCCCGACAAAGTGAAAATAACCGCGCGGACGTTTTTTGACCGTTTTTCTGAAAATGTTTGTTTGAAGAATTCCATCAGGTCATGTAGGCCGAATCCGGCGAGAACAGCGGTGGAAAATTGTGTAATAATCAGCATCATCGACGGAACACGGAATTTGTTGAAGTATGGCAGAATCGCGTACAGCCAGCCATAGACGGAGAAAAATTTTCCAAAAGAAATGAATAGACTCAGCACGAAGATGATCGCGAAGAAAAACGTCGTCTTGCGAAATTTGAAAACGAGGCTGAAAACTGCCAGAATCAATACGAGTATGCCCATGTAATTGGGGAAATCTGTGAATGGCATTTTTCCCCAATATGTATAACCGCCGAATCCGAAGTACGATGGGACGAAGAACGTCGCCATTTCCTTAGGATGGAAACTCCACTGCGTTGCGTAGTCCAAACCGGTTCCGCCGCCGGCGCTTCCGCCGCGAATGCTCAGCGGCGTATAATTCGCTACCGGCAGATACAGAACAGCGGAAAGTCCGAATCCCAAAACCAGGGCGCCGACAAAACATCCGACCAGCGGGAGCAGTTTTTTTCGGAAATCCGGCTGTTTCCAGTCGGCAATTAACGTAAAGAGGAAATACGCTCCGATGAGCATCCACGTAAAATAAACGATTTGAACGTGCGCGCGCTGGAGTTGAAAGCCGATCATCAACGCGGCGAATGCCATATTCCAGAGATTTGGTTTGTCAAAAAGCCGGACGATCGCGTATAAAATAATCGGTATGTATGCCGCGCACATCATCTGAGAGCCATGCCCGAAGACGTACATTGTCACGATATAAGGCGTCATCATAAAGGCGACGCCGCCGAAAAATGCTGATAATTTATCCAATGACCACCGCCGCAGAAGCAGATAAGTGCCGAGCCCGGCGAGAAGATAGTGGAGAATCATGAAAACCGAACCCGGTACTTTGAGATAATTGATCGGATTCATGATTAATCCAGGGAAATAGACAAATTTATTGAAAGCCATCGCGGCAAAAGCGGGCATTCCGGAAAAGAGATATGGATTCCAGAGCGGATATGTATGTTCTTTGGCGAAATGATAGTTCAATCCCTCATTGGCATAGCTGGCAGAAACCGCGTCCGGTTGTGAAAAATCCTGACCGAGAAAAATGACTTTGAAATACAGGACAATCAGTATGAATGCGAATCCTGCGATGACGTAAGAATACGGATTCTTCATCCACGCTGGCAGAGTCTGGCGAGTCGGTTTCGTCGATTTGGAAACGGTCTTGGTTTTTGTCATGGTAACACCTCTGTAAGTCAAAACAGGTTAATCCGAATGAGATAAAAAATCAGCAAAACGTCGGTATAATATATCGGCGCGGCATTTTATCTGCCAAC
>JBAZQT010000093.1:0-8760 GCA_041645055.1 Methanoregula sp.
ATCTTCCATCTGGATGAAGACCCCGCCTTTCTTGGGCATTTTTGCTGCCATCAGCTCGGCAACTTCCGTAGACGGGGTGATGGGGTATCCCCCGAAAAAATTACAGCCCGCTGCAAGTGCCCCTTCTGCACAGGCAGTATTTCCCTGCCAGAACTCAGTCCGCGTCAATATTCAATCGCCACCTTTTTCAGTTCATAGGGTTTTTCTTCAATCCAGTCGATTGCCTGGTCAGGGCAGGTGAGCTGGCATACCCCGCAGAGGGTGCGCCCGTAGAGCTGCTGGAGCCGGCAGTTCGTACAACGCTCGGGGCGGTCGAGTGCTGGCACGACAATTCCCCGGCGGTTGGGTTTTTTTCCCTCTTTGAAAATTTTATAGGGGCAGACTTTTGTACACAGGTTGCAACCCTTACACCGGGTCTCGTCAATGGCGAGTTTCATGGAAAATATCCTAACGTAATATGTAACCGCTGTAGTGAAAAAAACCTACTCATTATGTCATGCATCCGGACGGGGGTCATGACTTTTTGTACCTGCCAAATTCCGCTTCTGCATGTTTACTGACGTCCCCGAATATATCGTTGCCATGCGAGTCGATACCGACTACAAGGGGGAGCCGGTCGAGTTCGAACACCCAGACCGCTTCAGCCATGCCGAGATCCTCAAAAAAAACGCCTTTTAATTTCATGCGATCCGCTGCAAGTGCCGCACACCCGCCGGTAAACGCGAGGTAAACGCCCTTGTTCTTTAACTGGCCCAGCACGCGCGTTCCCATGCCCCCTTTCCCGATGAGCGCCCGCACACCTTTGTCGATTAAGAAACCCGACAACTCGTTCATGCGAGCCGAAGTCGTGGGCCCGGCAGCTACCACCCGCTTGTCCTGTATCACCGGGCCGCAATGGTAGATCACCGCACCTTTTGGATCGAATGGTATCCCATCTTTCTGCATCCGGAGGTGCGCCTCGTCCCGGGCCGTATACACGACACCCGAGAGTTCGACATGATCCCCCGCGTGGAGCGAGAGTACTTCCTCGCCAAGCGGTGTTCGCAGCTGAACGGGTTTTGCGGTCATGGTTTCACCTCAACCGTTGCATGCCGGTTCGCCCAGCACTGGATATTCACCGCAACCGGCAGCGATGCCGTGTGACACCCGGCCGTCTTTACTTTGACCGCGAGCGCCGTGGTGTCACCGCCGAGTCCCATGGGTCCGATGCCGAGCCGGTTAACGGCCGCTAAAATCCCGCGTTCGTACTCCGTCATCTGGTCAAGGGGCTGGAGGAGGGCTTCCTTCGCCAGAGCAGCTGCCCCGTCAAAGGTTCCGCCGATACCGACACCGATCACGATCGGCGGGCAGGGCCGGGAACCGGCAAGGTAAACAGTCTCGATTACGAATTTCTCGATCTGGCTCACCTGCGAAGGGAGGAGCATCCCGATCCGTGACATATTCTCCGCACCCGCACCCTTGGGGAGCACAGTGACCGTGAACTTTTCTCCGGGTTTGACGTGGATGGCCGGCATCCCGAGACCGGTATTGTCATTGGTATTGTGGCGGGTGAGGGGATCCACCACGTTTGGCCGTAGGGGTACTTCTTTCGTCGCCCTCCGGACACCATCGGCAACGGCATCGTAGAGCTCCTTTGTCAGCGGAATTTCCGGAGGGAGCGTTAAGTATACCACCGGGACGCCGGTATCCTGGCACATCGGCACGCCCAGTTTTTCGGCCATGGTGATGTTTTGCAAAATATTGGCAAACTCTCCGCGGGCTACCGGGGATGTCTCTGAGGCAGCGGCCTTTTCGATCACCCGGAGTACATCCGGGGGGAGGCGGATAACGGCTTCGCGGTAGGCCCGGAAGGTGGCGTCGGCGAGGGCTTCGTGAATACGGGTCTGGTCCGTAGACTTCATTCAATTATACTGATGATCGGGGAGTGATATATACGTGTGCGGTTGGGGGCAATGGTTGCGCCCGTGGTGCCGGTAGGTTACTGCCCGAAACCTTCTGCTCGATGAATTTGGTAAGGGAAGGAGAGTGACCCAAGGTAACGCCGCTGGCCTTCGGCTTTAGTATGGTTGAGTTGCGAGCGCCGGTTTACCTGACCCGGAGAAGCCCGTGATGATGACGAGGCTTGATCAATAAGATCGAAACGCTGATCAGGCTAGATGATAGTTGAACTGCGCTAATTGACTTTGATTCTGTTGCTGTTCAACACATATGGATAATGTTGATCAGCACGTTTCACCAGCCGACTGAAGAATTAATTCAATCAGATCGGTGGGAATATTCTAATCAAACATTTTCATTTTTAGATTATCAACCTAAATAAAAGCACAATACCTTTACCTACGCAATACTTCTATTTATCAAATAATAATGACCTCGGATTTATCAATTGAAATTGCTGAAGATACTAAAGTACCGACTAGTTATCGTGCTTTAATTCTTACAGCAATTCCCGTTGAATTTAATGCAATATGCGAACATATTGAAAAAAAAGAGACGGTTCAACATATAAAAGGAAATTTCTACACTATTGGAAATATTTCTTTTGACGGGATTGATTGGAAGGTATGTATTGGTCAAACGGGCCAACATAACACACCGGCCGGAATTGAGACTGAACGAGCGATCGATTATTGGAAACCTCATATTGCCTTTTTTATTGGCATTGCTGGAGGGCCGAAAGATCCGAAAGAGGTTCAGCTCGGTGATGTTATAGTCTCATCCAAAATATATTCATATGAATCTGCAAAAATCAAAGAAGGCCATAAACCCCGTTTTGAAATTCATCACCCGCAGTATCCTTTGAAACAACTCGCAGAACAACTTACCAAAGACAAAGATTCGGGTTGGATAAAACGAATTAAACCAAATCCTCCAAAAATCATTCCAAAAGCGATTGTCGGAGCTATAGGTTCTGGTGAGAAATTACTGAGTGACAGAGAATCCCCCGAATTTAAATTATTAGAGCAAAATTGTAGCGATGCTTTAGCGGTAGAAATGGAGGGATTTGGATTCCTCGAAGCAGCATATCAAAACAGTCTTGAGGCTCTTGTTATCAGAGGGATTTCTGACTATTGTGATAAAAACAAAGGTAAGGCTGACGAAGGAGGGTCACAAAAGATTGCATCAGCGCATGCAAGTGCTTTCGCGATTGAGTTTTTAGCGAGTTATTCAAAATTACGTGTCCAAAATAAACAGAGGCCATTCTCACTCGATCGACCACAAGAGAACACTCGGACTGTTCATATTGAAAGGGATACAACCGAACAGACCCAATTCGATCCGGTTGAAGTCCAGATTCAACAAAAATCAGCAGTTACATCAAACTCTACAGATAGTTCCGAAGATACACCGTATAAACAAGAAATTGATGAAATAAAAAAATTCCTCGATAGTTATCAGCCGGACAAAGCTCTCATTGCTATCGCTCACTTCAAAGAAAAAAAATGGAGTACTGCATTAAATATAGAAAAATATCGTGTAATTGGAAATGAAGGGCTCGCAGAAATTCAGCTTACTAATTATAAAAATGGCGGAACGCTTCTCGTTGATGCGTTAGAATATAACCCGGATGATGAAAAAGCATTAGCGAATGCTTCCTATGGATATCTGTTAATTGGAAAATACGACAAGGCAATTGAATATACAGAGAAAATAATCGCCTCAGATCCAAACAATAGAGGCGCATATTCGATTTATATTCAGTCAAAGGCCCATTTTGATTCGATTGAAAAAATTATTTCGACAATTCCTGAATCGGTAAAAAATACATTAGATGTAGCTAGCGCGATTGGACAATGTTATTTTAATGCTGGAAATTTCTATGAAGCAGCAAAATGGTTTGAAATTTCATTGAGGGAAGCGAATAACGGCGCGCTATTTTTTAAGGCGATGTTTGCATCATCTCTCCTTAATAAAGTAAAAACTAATCCACGGTCGCTGTCTGGTATCCAGATAACCGCAGAAATGCACCAGGATTTAGAAAAATCGAGAGCCATTTTCGATGAAATGATTCAATCCATTTCTGATAATATTTCAATGCAAAAAGCTCATTTTTTGTGGTTTATAGAGAGAGGAATTGTAAATCGTTTAATGGGGTTAAAAAGTGAATCATCAAAGGATTTCAATAATGCATATGTTCTGAATCCAACAAACCCAACCGCAATATACCACAAAAGCTTGACTGACTACGAAGAAGGCGATCCCCGCGAAGCTGAGATACAAAGCGAAAAAATCCTTTGGGACGAATCAACCCAAGGTGCGCTCTGGCTTTATTTAAGTTCGTTAAGATCTCAGAAAAAATATGACGAGGGTATTGTAAAAATAAGTGAATTTGAGCAGAAATCATTATCTGGTGATCAAAAGAACCTCCTCTCTCAATTCCTTATTACCTTTTATCTCGATAAAGGGGAGCAATTTTACGTAAACGCTGAATTAATTGCAAAGACGAGATATGAAAGCGATAAAAACGACATTTTAAAATTGATCCAATTATTGAGGACTTATCAGATTACTAAAAATCTTAAAGACCTTGAAATCATCATCGAAGAAATTCGATCCAGAGATTTTAGTGATATTCCAGACCTTCAACAGATCGAGATCGCGGATATTTTTTATGATGTAAAACACCCGCTTGAAGCTTCAAAGATATATTCTCGGTTAATTGATCCCTCTGAAAATACAGGATATGCACAAAAACTAATCGCATCACATTTTTTCAGTAATAACCATAAAAGCGCATTGGAATATTCTAAAATTCTTCATTCACATCATGGTCCACAGCCATACTCTTCAAAAATTGAACTGGCCATCTACTTGGAAGTTGGGGACTTAAAAGAAGCTAAAAAAAACTGCGTTCAGTATCTCGAAAAATATCCCAAAGATTACGAGATGAAATTAAATAAGGGAAAAATCGATTTTCGAGCCAATAATATTACTGAAGTTAATTCATTTTTAGAAGTCCCATATAACATATCAGAATTGTCGTATGAAGCTGGAACAAAGCTTGCATCCCTATTTTTTGCTGTATCTCGGTTCGATGATGCAATAAAAGTATCATATGCAGTTAGAAATATGTTCCCTGATAATCCACAGGCTCATCTCGACTATATCCAAATAATTCTTGATGTTGCAGATCGTTCTTCTCTTTTAAATAAACCAGAAAAAGTTCAGCTTGATACTGTAGTTCAATTAGAAGATCCCTTTAAGGTAAATACTTCGTATTTCATTTGTTTGGAAGGTTCAACCGATCCCTTATTTATCACGAAATTATCCCCATCAACGGTGTTAGGTGGAAAAATAATTAATGCTTCAGAAGGAGTGAAAATCAACTTTGAAGCACCTGTTGGTGAAAATTTTGTAATCGTAAAAAATATTCTAAGTAAATACGTTTTTGCCCTCCAAGAAAGTGTAAACAATTTCAATCAAAAATTTCTTGGACATCCGGGGATATTTAAGATACCTGTCGGATCAGGTAATGATGGTCACATCACAAAAGATGATATACGAAATCTCAGAACTTTAGTGGAAAAAAACCAGAAAAATGTGGATACACTCCTCAATTTATACAAAAAACGAAGCTTCACAATTTCAGGTATAGCCCAAGCACTTAATAGAGATATTTTAACGGTATGTTCGATTATTTCTCAAAATAATGACGCTGGTATTCTTTGTTGTTATCATGGTACATCCCAAGAAAGTGACGATGCGAAACGATCTTTAGATGCCCCGGTTAGGTTGGTAATTGATCCAATTGCTCTCTATACAATTTATTCAGATACAAAATTCGGAGATTTAATCGTTAAAAAATATGGAAAACTGATAATTTCCCAAAGTACTGCGGATTTACTTCGCATTTCTATTTTCAACCTAACTGGTATCTCATCCCAAAGACACTTGTCACTTTCAACTAAAGGAGACTCAATTACAGGATATGAGATTACAGCAGAACAAATTGCCGCTGCAAAACATCATTATGAACAATTTTTAAGCTGGGTAGACCAAAATTGCGAGATTCGTCCCTGTTATGAATTGTTATCGATAGATCCCAATAAAAAACAAGAATATCAATCACTATTTGGACAAGCCACTCTTGATTCAATGTTATTAGCGTCTAATGAAAATTCGTTACTATATTCAGATGATGGTCTTGTCCAAGGTGTAGCGAAAGAACTTTTTAATGTCAAATATGTGTGGTCACAGATTCTTCGAATAAAAATTGAAATTGAGAATAAAGTGTCCGCAGAAATTCTTGAAGAAACAGCGATTAAATTACTTCAGCAACACCATTTCCCTCCGATAATTAATGGCTTAATCCTGTTCAATGCCGCAAAAAAGGCACGATGGGATTATAGCAGTCCTTTTACAGAAGTTGTACAACTACTTCAGGATATACGGTTAGCACCGGCGATTTCTGTTACGACTAGTGCAGAATTTGTGATAAGACTTTGGATAGAACGAATCAACAGCGATTCGAGAAATTACCTTATTCTCATTGTTTTAAAAGCCATTACACAAAATAGAGAGAAAACCTTACTTTGTAGAGCTTTTATGGCGTGTATCCAGAATAGTACCGAATTATTTGAGTTCGAAAAAATGGAAATAATTGAATTAATAATCTTTTATCACGATTTCCTTTTGTAAAAACATTAAGAAGTAAAACTGGTTCCAGCGTTTGACGACGGCCCTGTCCCAATCCGGTCCCGGGTCCACCCAATCAGTATCAGCCAGGCCCCGCCTACTGCATGCGGCCAACATAGGATACAGATCTCCGTTAGTCATTGCATGCGATAAACTTTAAAATAAAAAGGTATTTATCGAGTGATATTCGAAGGTATACCGAAGGATCTTGCAAATAATTAAATTCGGGATAATCGCCGCCGTGCTTGTATTTGTTATCTTCATATCTGCTGCGATTATCACTACATTGAATACCGGAAAATTTGCTTTAACATTCGCTTTAATTTTTGTTTTTCTATTTGCTGCAACTGTAATGAATCGAATTGTGGATAGTTATGGCGACTGATTTTTTATCGGTTTTAGTTTTAGAGACCATCGGAATTCTTATTTTATTTACCCTTATTTCATGGCTAATCGTTTTTGTGAATGATAATTTATCAAGATTAGGGACGTACCATTCAATAAAAACCAAATATAATTCAAACGGTGAGGGATTTGTTCTAAAACTGTTTAAGGTCTTCTTAATTTACATTAGTCTTTTTCTTCCAACTTATTTTTCAATATACATCAGTCTGAAGTTTCTGCAAGTCACTGACGTTAGTATAGCCGGCCGAGGTATTATCACATTAACACCGTTGTTTACTATTGTTTTTTTAATTTTAATGCGGCATCTTATGAATCCGACCATAAATAATATTGAAATTTTACTTAAATTTCGGCGAAAAGAACCTGATTTTGAGGTGGTAAAGAAGGCAGCAGAAACTTTTAAAGAACGTATTTTAACATTCTTTTCGTCTTATATCAGTCTAACTTTGATTGTTTTTGTTTTGTATCTAATTGTCCAGTATTATACGGTAATTCATAACCCATCGGGTTTGGCAGGTACGGTAAATTTAATCGTATCTCAAGATAGTATTCCTGATCAAGATACCATCTCTACACTCACAATTTCATATATCGGATTATTGGTTTTTTTTATGTTTTGGGTTGAGATTGGATTGTTTATTGGCACCCCGATTATTCAAGCCAGCTGGAATGTCAAGAGGCCTCAAAAGCCTCTAACTGTTGAAACGTTTGAAACATTTGGCTTATCAAAAAAAGATTTACTCCGTTATCGTTTCAATCATATGGTTTCCTATATTCGCCAAATGCCATCTAAAGCGATTGCCTTTTTAAAGATCAAGCTTCGCCACCACGAACGCAGGGATGGGAACACTTAAGGAAGTTGTTTGCGCCGTAGCAGGATAAGTGGCTGACCCATTTGCTCCAGGGAGTTTTCCCTGTACTTCGCGATCTTCTCGATACTTGTATACTTAACATTACTCCTTGTACCTAGCCTAACTCCAGCAATCGTAGAATTCTCTGCAGAGCTCCTCCTAGGAATACGTAAACGGCTAATTCTCAGTGCCTTCGGTTCCGGCAATTGACGACGGCCCCCTTGCCCTCCGGTTCCGGGTCCGCTCATTCAGTACCAGCCCGGCCCCGCCCCACAACACGCAGCCGGCACATCCGTACCTGCCCCTCCATCACACGCTAATAAATCTCACAATCTCCGCCCACACAGCCACAGGATTCTCTTCCGGAGTAAAGTGCCCGCTACCGGGGATTCGTGCGCTCGTGACAGAACTGATACCCATCTTATGGAAACCGGTGACGTACTCATCCATCTCACCACCCTCAAATTCGCCACGCAGGTAAAGCAGGGGAACATCAATTTTTGTCGTATCCTTACGATTGGTGTCCGCGTCTTTACTAAACGCACGGTACAACTCAAAGCCGGCCTGCAATGATTCGGGTGATCCGTACGCAGACACATAATGATCGCGTGCCTGATCATCAATGGATGACGGGTCTTTGGTGAGGACATCAAAGAAGTGATCAAAGTAAACCCGCTGGTTTCCCATGACCAGGGCTTCGGGCAACCGGGGTGTGGTATGGAAAGCAAAGTGCCAGATATATGGGTTGGAGAGAACTTTTGTCCAGGGTTCAACCCCCGGAATAACTGAACTCATAAGGACGGCAGCCTTAATTTCAGAAGAGAATGTTCTAAGATACGCGTATGTCACCATGGCACCAGCGTCATGA
>JBAZQT010000094.1:0-8684 GCA_041645055.1 Methanoregula sp.
CGGGATGCAAAAAATGTCGGCATCATCGTGAGTTCCAAAAGCGGGCAGGAGCGGATGGCACTCGCAGAGCGCTTATCTGCTCTCTCGCCAAAAGCAGTGATCGTTACCATGCGGGAGGTGAGCCCGGATGAACTGCTCAATCTCGGGTTTGCCAGCTACGTTAACACCGCCTGCCCCCGGCTTGCCTACGATGATCAGGTGCGCTTTCCCGCACCCGTCCTCTCGCCGCAGGAGTTCGAGATTCTCTGCGGTGTACGAACCTGGGACGATTATGCAATTGACGAGATTGTATGAAACTAAAACAACTTGAGATGACACTCCAGAAGGCAAAAGGGTATGAGAAGCCCCGTCCTTCGCTCGAACAATACATGACCCCCGCACCACTTGCCGCCCGCATGCTCTACCATGCGCTCATGAAAGGCGATATCGAGGGGAAAAACGTCTGCGACCTCGGGAGTGGTACCGGGGTGTTGGCGATTGGTGCTGCACTCTTGGGCGCCGAATCGGTAAAAGGGGTGGAAAAAGATCCCAACGCCGTGGCCGTTGCAAAGGAGAACGCAGCACTCTTTGGAGCAGACGTGGAGTTTATCACCGCAGATATCCTTGACACAACGCTGCCGGAGAAGATCGGCTCCTGCGATACCATTGTCATGAATCCGCCGTTCGGGGCGCAGAAGGTCCATGCAGATCGCCCATTCATCGACCTCGCGGTCAGGACCGCCCCCGTGGTTTACAGTATATTTAATGCGGGTTCCACCCAATTTGTAAAAGCCTTCATCCGTAAACGGGCCGAAGTTGCCGAACAGGTCGGCAGTGCATTTGCCATCAAACGCACCTTTGCCTTCCACACCCGGGACGTGCTGGAGTTCGAGGTCGAGATCCTACGACTGATTCGGAAACAATAACCCCGCCCCGCAGTGCAACAAAGACCATCACCGGACTTGCCGCCGCACATATGGTCACCGACATCTACATGCCGGTACTGCCTGCAATACTTCCCCTGCTCATCTTAAACAACGGGTACTCGTATTTTACCGCGGGTCTCTTAATCACGGCTTACAATGTCACATCGTCATTCACCCAGCCGGTGATCGGCTGGCTATCCGACACCAAAGGCTTAACGATCAATATCAGCATCAGCCTGCTCATGTCGGCGGTATTTGTCGGGCTGATGGGTATTGCCCAGAATTATTACCTCATCATGCTCTTAGCCGTGCTCGCTGCACTCGGGCATGCCTGTTTCCACCCATCAGCGCTCAGCATGGTGAGCAGGCTCTGCACCCGTGAAAACCGGGGCAAGCTCACATCTTTTTTTGTAGTCGGGGGAAATCTGGGGTACGCCATTGGCCCGGTGCTGGCCGGAGGCATTGTCTGGTGGCTGGGACTGCCCGGACTCCTCCTTTTGGTCCTGCCCGCAATCGCCATGGTATTTGCCTTAAAGTACATCTTGCCCGGGGGGATCACACGAGCCTGTGCATCCAAGACCGGAGCGGTTGAAACTCAACATCCGGTCACGTCAAAAAAACCGTTCATTATCCTGATGATCGCATCCATCCTCCGGGCATGGGCAATCTTTGCCGCCATCACGTTCCTGCCAATGTACCTGGTCTCCCAGGGGTATGACTTAGTTATGGCAAGCATGATAGTCACCCTGATGCTGCTCACGGGTGTAGCCGGGCAGGTTGTCGGAGGACATTTCTCGGACCGGTACGGGAGAAAAGAGTTCATGATCTTCGGGCTTATACTCTCAATTCCCCCGTTCTGCTTCTTCATGCTCACCAGCGGGATCCTGTCGATCATTGGCCTGCTCCTTTTCGGATTCTTTCTCTGGTCCACCTTTGCAGTCGCTGTCGCCATGTCCCACGAACTCCTTCCCGGAAACGTTGGGCTGGCATCCGGCATCATGCTCGGGCTTGCGATAGGGTTCGGAGGACTGGGAGTCGCTGTCAACGGTATCATCGCCGACCATTACTCGCTTGCTGCAGCGCTCGGGACAATTCCCATCCCGATTGCCGGGGCCATTCTCCTGATGTGCGTGCTCCCGTACCCGTGGAAGACGCTCCGGCACGCACGTATGAACACAACGCTGCAATGAAAGCCAGTATAATTATAAAGTCAGATGGAAAATGAGATAATTGAGGATTTACTATGGACAAGACAGGTATTATTGCATTAATCATTGGAATTGTTCTGTGTGCACTGGGATGTTATGGAATCTGGGCGTTCCTTCCTCAGGTCATTATCGCCGTACAAGGGTTGATCGGGATTGCAGCCGTCTGTATAGGACTCATGCTGGTTATCTTCGGCATCCTGATCGTCAAGGACTGATAAGAAAATACTGCTTTTAAAAGAGAACAAAAAATTTCTTTTTTAGACCTTGACAACAAGGCATTGTGAACCGGCAGTTTCAAGCACCGGCTCTCTCTTATCTTCAAAAAAGTCATCAAATGCCTTTTTCACACCGGGTGCAGTGACATAGTCATGGGAGAGGATGATTCCCCCCGGGGTCATACGGGAGTGGAAGAACTCAAGACACATCTTTGTGCTCTCGTATGTGTCAACGTCAAGATTCACCATCGAGAAGGTCTTATCTTTCACCGGTTCTGATGTGCCGGGGAAGATCCCCTTATAGAAAAACACATTATTGTAGTCTTTAAGATAGTCTTTTACTGAATCGTAAGAAGCGGCAAATTTTCCTTCGTAAAACGGCCAGACCATATCGATGTCTTCTACTTTTGGCAATCCTTCGAACGTATCAAAGAGGTGAAGGGATTTATCGCCCTTTGCCGAGCAGATGATCTTTGCCGAACCGCCTTTGAACACCCCGACTTCCGCAATATCGCCCGGTACTTTCTTCGTCCGTTTCACGGACATATAGATATGAAATGCCTCGATGTCTTCTAACAGCAGTTCTGTTTCAGAACGGATCTTCTTTAGAATTTGTGCAAATTCTTTGCGATCTGAACATCCATAGTGAGAGAACCTGCCCCGGTTTGCGATATCGTTTCCCATAAAGGGTTCAAAAAAAACGAATTTACGGAATTTGAGAAGGTGCCTGCTTGGCAGTATTGAATCAACTGCACTGAACAGATGCTTCTTAGGAAGGAGGCTCATGTCTTTATGCATAGGTTTTCCTGAAATTTATAGTGTTTTATAAAGGAGGGGGGGGAATTTTGCTGTGAATTTAAGCAAGGCTGTGTGAACGGACCCCGTGTTTGATGTCAGACTTTTGTACTATGAAACAGGCTCGCTGTTTTCCTGTGCCGGTCTCCCTGCGGTCAGAAGAAAGGGAGTAGTATTATTGAAAACCAGACTGCGGAGGCGGGGCATCCACATCCAGTTCATCCAGAAATGGCATCAGCCCGGCAATATACGGTACGGTTTTCCCACCTTCTTTCATGCGGGTTTCTCCCACGGTTACTATTTCGATCATCAGGGGAAATTCACGCATCGTCTGTTCAAACGAGGGATCGTTCTCCCGGGTAAACTTCAAAAAACTCCCAATGGCAATATACGGTCGCTCAAATTCCCCCACAGGAGAAAATTCCTGCACAACCGACTCAAAAGTGCGGGTGCGGGCAAGATCTTCTTCGAAAAAAAGGATAACGGTAACCCCATAGGTCCGGGCAATCTCGTCGAGAAAGCGGACATCGAGGGTCCTTCCTTCAGTTATACCAAGGGATCCCAGTTTTTCTGCAGGTGAAGACCCACTGAGGGCGGACCATGCTTTCATCTTTTCCATAAAAATGGTGGGTGGGCGACAGGTGTAAAGCTATGGATAGGGACGCATTAAAAAAAAGAATTATTCTCTGCCAAATTTGTTGAGCAGGGAGAAGCCGACGCCAAAGAACAAGACTGCTGCAACCGGCCAGACCGACCAGGTAATTTTTCCGTTCTGGTAGACGTCAATGGCGACAAAAAAGATACAGAACATGAGCATGACGGCTATCTGGTACCACCATTTCTTCTCGCCTTTGGTTTTTGTGAATTCATCTGCCATGATATATCACTCCGTTAATTGATCGTTTACTATTATACATTCTGCGATACGTGGGGTATGAACCGGGATATCCCGGTTCAGATATTCCCCTGCTGTGATCCCAGCTTTGGGGTGAATGCATTTGCTATGAGGTCTTTGTTAAAGGATGAAGGGACCGTGCCCGTCCGTGCGTAGGTGTAGAGCGCAGTAATAAAGATGCCCTGCATGGCCGATGCCACAATGGCGAGGATGGCAACAACAATGACTAACAGTGCGGCAGCAAGAAGAGCACTTGAACTGATCATCCAGATTACAAAGATACCAATACAGGCAACAATCCCAATCGCTAAAAAGACAAGGAAGATTGAACCGCCGCCTACGATACTCTCGCCCCAGGTCTTCTTGATCAAGGAAACTGAGTCTTTTACCGAGTCGACAACACCTTTGTCTTCAAGGATGAGAATCGGGATTACAAAAAACGTGACAAGTCCCCATGCACCGCCAACCAGTGCTCCTGCAATCTGGCCGATAAAACCAAACTTCTCCTCAAGAGCCTGGAGGATAAGTCCGACAGTTGCAGAGATAAGAGCCCATGCAAGGATCGAACCGAAGTGCCGCATGGCGTTCGAGAGACCATCGCCAATCGTTGCTTCCTTCCCGTTCAGCCGTGCACTGACGCAGGTGATCAGGGCAGTATTAAAGAAGATCACCACAAAATAGCTGACCACATAGAAGACAAACAGGAGCCCGTAGAACATAATCGGGCCAACCTCGCTGTTGCTCATGAAACTGTCCGTAAACAGGAGCGGAAGCGCAAAGGTGAGAAGGACAATCAGCGACACGATACCCGAGAGAACGGGAAATATAAGGAGCTTCTTGTCATCCATGAGAATGTTCCAGCTCGTTTTCACGAGCGCAAAACTTCTGCCAATACTTTCAAACATAGGATCGAAAGGTGGGACGTTTCATATGATGAATGTTATGAGATGGAGATGGAAAAAAAGAGAGAAAGGGGATGTTGATACCAGTCCGGTTAGCTGTCGCGCCTTACCATGACAATTATTGCAAGACTAAAGGCTAAAATCCCCGCAATCAGGGTAAAACCTGATGATTTTGTCGGAGTAGGCGGAGTGACAAGCGGGGGTGTAAGGGTGGGAAGCGCAGACTGTACAGCAGTCACCGGTTGTCCTGCCACCGGCTGGCTGAGGGTGATCACGCTGCCCGGGACCACATTGCCGGAATTGTCGATCTCTTCTACATGGAGCACCATCACCTGACCACTCTGCGTCTGCGGGACGACACCAGTAACGGTGACCTGAAGAGAGACATCGTTGTTGTTGGGGTAGGAGAGGAGTGCGCCGTTTACAAACGCAGCCGAGCCCGATGCACTCTGCTGAGCGGCATTCCGGCCATTCTGAATGACCTGGATGTTCCACCGTGCATTTACAAGATCAGTCTGCATCTGGAGCTCGTGGTTTTTGATAAACGTAGTTGAACCCGAGGGCCCGATGTAGAATGTCGCGGTTACCTGCTGCTGCGCACCGCTCACCAAGGGGGGGTTGGGATTGTAGGAGACATCGGTGAGAGTGTAGGTCGCTGCCGCTGGAGTGACGAGAACCAGGACCAGAGCCATAGCAAGAGAGAGAAGGATAATTCTGTGGATCATACAGTTCAACCAAGGGGTGTCTGCCGGAAAAAAAGAAAGATGTTTCGTTTAGTTTCGCAGGTTACCGGTTTAGTGCGTCCTGCACGAATGATCCGATATGCTCGATTGCCCGTCTGGCTTCCGGCACATCGCGGGAAAATACCTGCCAGCAGTGGAACATGCCTTCCCAGAGTTCCAGCTGGACCGGTGATCCAGCCCAGCGCGCTTTCTGGACAAACGCTGCCACATCCGAGAGTAAGAGCTCGTGCGTCCCAATCTGAATATAGAGCCGGGGGAGCCTTTGCAGTTTTGCATGTACCGGTGATGCGAGGGGATCGCTTGGATCTTTTCCCGCAAGGTACACTGTGCGGATTGCATGGAACCGGGCCGGGGTGATCCAGTCAAGTCCCGCATTTCTCTCCACTGATTCTCCGGAAAACTGCATATCGGTCAAGGGTGACAGGCAGACTGCTGCAATGGGAAGGGCAAGCTTTTCATCTCGAGCAGAGATTAAGAGATCGAGCACGAGAGTCCCTCCGGATGAGATACCTATCGGGACGATATGGTGAGGCAAGACCCCGTGAGCGATCAGGTACTTATAAGCACACAGTGCATCATCAGCTGCTGCTGGAAACACATGTTCAGGGGCAAGCCGGTAGTCCACCGAGAATACCTGTGCGCAGCAGGCGCGGGCAAGATTCGTGCAGATGCCGATATGATCGCGGGTCGAACCCACGGAAAATCCCCCGCCATGGAAAAAGAGTATGGTGCGTTCCGGCAGGGATTCAGGAACGGTGATCCAGAACCCGTCCAACCCGTCACGGATTACCACGCGTTCCAGTTTCGGCTGTTCTATTTCCTGAAACTCCACATACAAAGCAGAGAACTCCTCTCGTGCCCGGCTAGGCAGTATTTTGGGGTCCGGGATACCCGCTTTGAGTGCGGAGAGGAGATCTCCGATTGGATCAACGATCATTATCTCTGGATTTGGTGAGACAGGGAAATAAAGTAAGGGGGTGCATCCTGTGCAATCACAGGATAAACCCTGATTCCGGACAGGAAATTTCGTACTAAAAAATATTATTTCCGGATTCTTGCCGATATCCCGATACCTACTCCCACAAAGATGAGCGCCACTACGGCGATTGCCGGGGGTAATGAGGCTTTTGTGATTGGAACAGAAGTTGTTATTTCAGGGTTCGCATTCAGGGTTGCGTATAGATCGACTGTCTGTCCTTTTGCCGGGTATCGTGCGATAGTACCGGTATAGGGTTCAAAACCGGCTTTTGAGACTGTAAATGCCCGGTAGGGAGTACCAGTAACAAACACTTGGACACTGAGGACTCCTTTGGCAATTTTACCCTTAACATCTTTGTCAAATGTCACTGTTGCTCCGTCAACATTGGCGTGGATTTTGTACCACCCGATATCGCCGCCATCAATTATCGGAGTTGCTGTTGATGCATCAGCAGGGTTGATGGATCCATAGAGATCAACACTTTCTCCTCTCAGGGGGACACGTTCGATAGTTCCCGTAAAGGAAGTATAACCATCCTTTTTTACCGTATAAGAATGAAACGGAGAGGTAGTCGAATATACTGGCACATAGACAACACCTTGTGAGATCTCGCCCTTTTCCGTCGCATCGAACACTACCGTTGCACCATCGACATTGCAATGGACAACATACCATCCCACATCCCCGATAATTGCAGCCGGGGTTGCCGAAGGCAGCTCCCTTAAGGTTGCATACAGGTCAACCATATCTCCCTTGACGGGAACTTTTGTGATGGAATCGACAAATGTTGAATACCCGGTTTTCTTAACGGTGAGTTTCTTATATGGACTGGTGATGTTTACCGGTATGGTCATGGGACCCTGCGGTACAGTGCCAATAAATTTGTCATCGAGATAGACATTCGCCCCGTATACATCACAGTGGATCACGTACCATCCTTGATCACCGCTGACCTCCTCAGCAGATGCCGGAGGGAAGCAGAGGAGTGCTGTCATCCCCAGAATAACTAACAAAAGATACTGGTGCTTCATCACTTCACCTTTGTAAAAATGATGTTAAAAATTCTCCGTAATAATGGAGGCCGTACTTTTCATGGAGAATTGTTCACTGCATACTGGGCCCATATGATACCATTTTCGAGCACTTCGGTATGCCGGAGTACCAGTTGCACCTGCAGATCCTGAATACCTGCCTTCAGGGGATCAAACATGGTTGGATCTGCCCTGCCACCGGCCAGGCAGGGATGGATAAGAACACTTACTTCATCGACGACACCGTAATGCAGGAGTACGCCATTGAGCGTCCCGCCACTATCGACCCGGACAACTTTAACACCGAACTGCCGGTTCAGTGCGTCAAGGGCTGCACGAATGTCGACCTGATCATTACCGGTGATAATCGTACCTACACGATATTCTTTAAGATAATTCAGGTACTCTTCCGGAGTTGACTGGGAGCAGAGCGCAACAAGGTCTCTCATATAGGGCCAGGTTCGCAGGGTATTCCAGCAACGCACCCTCCCCCGGCTGTCGGCAATGACCAGCAGTGGGCGGGGGTCTTCCTTTACATCCTCCGGGGGTGTGAATATCTCCACATGCTCTGAGGGGACTTCCAGCGCCGGATTGTCACGGACCGCTGCAAGGATCGTTTCGCTGCCAAAGAGTATGGCATCCGGGTTCCACTGTGCAGCGAGAGAATAATAGAGTTCGAGATCTGCCGGAAATCCGGTTATGCGACCGTCAAGACTTATGGCTGTATGCAGGATAACTTTAGGCAACATAATAAAAATCCCTGCTAAAAATGATTCTTTCCCTGGCTTAAAGGAGAAGCCGGGCGGGGTGAAAATAATGGATCAGAATGTGGGAGAAAGAGAGAAAAAGAATGGGTTATTGCCTCAGGAAACGATTATTCAGGTCGTGAGCCTTGTGCTGTTCCAGAATGATAATTTAACGAAAGGCTTCGCTCGTCAGTGAAAATTTCATAAGAACAAGATACCGTGTAAGAAGGAAAGGTGATAGCAGCTTGATATAGTTCCCGAGGAC
>JBAZQT010000017.1:0-47086 GCA_041645055.1 Methanoregula sp.
CATAGGTCGTGCGTATGTGGCTTTACACCGGTACGAAGATGCCACCCACTCATTTGACCGGACAATTGACTGCGATCACGGTTTTACTAAAGCGTATCTGGCAAAGGCACTGGCGCTCGAAGAACTTGGGAAATACAATGAAGAGATAACTGCACTGGCAGGGATGCTCTCGCATGAACCTGAACATGCTGGTGCATGGTACCATACCGGTATTGCATATGAGCATCTGAGTCAGGATAACAAGGCAGTTGAAGCTTTTGAGCAGGCTCGTGCCGGTGACCCTTACAATATCTCCCTCCTGTTTTTAGAGGGAAGATCATTAGCCCGGCTGGGAAAATATGAAGATTCTATTCATATCCTCGACATCGCGCTTGGGCGTGAGCCGGATAATGGCGATGTACTCTTCGAAAAAGGATGTGCGCTTGCCCGTCTTGAAAGGTATGCAGAGTCCGCAGAAATTCTTGGTGCCGCAGCAGCGAATCTACCCCGGCGTTTTGAACCTGCCTATGAACAGGGACTCTCATTGGTAATCCTTGGCAGGTACGAAGAAGCAGGAGTTGCTTTTGATGCAGCGCTCCGTCTTAATGACACAAATCCAGATATCTGGGTAGAGAAAGGTTCAGTACTCCTGCATCTCAAGCGTTATGGTGAGGCAATCGAAGCGTTTACCAATGCCATTACGCATAACGCCGTGGACTCTTACCGGGCATACATTGAACAGGGCATGGCGTATTCGCTTCTTGGGAGGATGGAAAACGCTATATCTGCATTTGATAACGCCATCTTACTAAAACCGGGAGATGCAAGTGCCCTGTATGAAAAAGGTCTTGCCCTGTTCCATCTTAAAAAGTTTGCGGAATCTGTCAGGGTACTGGATGAATCTCTTGCGGCAGGTCCGGATAATGCATCTGCTCTTTATTATCGATCTGCAGCATTAGCCGAGGCAGGAGATTATGCCCAGTCTGCAGAATCTTATGAACAACTGCTTTCACTTACTCCGGAGAATCCGGCTGCATGGCTGGAACAGGGACTTATCCTTGCAAAGATCAACCGGCATGAAAAAGCCATTGTGGCATTCGATAAATGCCTGAGTCTTCAGTCAGATATTTTCTCAGCGGTCTATGGCAAAGCCCGTTCTCTGGATCTTCTCAACCGGACAAAAGAAGCGATCCCGGTATACAATCAGGCCCTCGCTCTCGATCCTGCACATGCACAGACACATCATTTCAAAGGACTGGCCCTCTATCATCTCGGCAGGTTTGAAGAAGCCGCAAAAGAGTATGACCTGGCACTGGAAATCGATCCAGCATTTTATGAAGCGTTTTATGACAAGGGCCGATCACTGGCATCCATGGGCATGTATCGCGAGGCAGTAAAAACATTCGATAAAGCATTAACAATTGAAAAAAATTACGCTGCTGTATATTATGATAAAGGTCTTGCACTCGCGCATCTCGGGCGACACGAAGATGCCATTATCGCATTCAACAAGAACATTGATCTCGATGCAGGCAATGCTCTATCGTATTACAACAAAGGATTATCCCTTGCTGCCACCGGACGGCAGAATGATGCAATTGAAGCATTCGACCGCATGCTCCAGCTCGATCCACAATCAATCGACGGGTGGCTGCATCGCGGGCGGGCTCTTGCTGATCTTACACGATATAATGAAGCCATTGAAGCCTACGTCCGGACATTAGAAATCGACCGGTCCAATGCTGAGGCATGGTACCTGAAAGGTAGTGCACTCTATGCGCTCGGAGGATACGAAGATGCCATTGAAGCGTTCGCCCGGGCACTGGAGATACGTCCCGATTATACACTGGCTTTCTTCGACAAGGGTCGTTCGCTCTTCCAATTGGGGATGTATAAAGAGGCATCACTATCGTTTGAAAATGCTATCTCAATAGAACCGAAAAATATTGATGCCCTGTACCAGAAAGGGCGGGCACTTATACGACTAGGACAGTATGAAGATGCAATTGCGGCATTTGATCCCGCACTGCGCATTCGCCCGACTGCTGCTATGATCTGGACCGGAAAAGGTATCGCTCTTTCCGCGCTGTCAAAAGATAAAGAGGCAATCACCTGCTATAACAAAGCACTTGGTATCGATAGCCGGGATGCACAGGCACATTACAATCTCGGTATCTCCAACATCCGTCTGGGCAGGTACCAGGAAGCGATCAGGAACCTGGATGCTGCTCTGTCTTTCCGACCTAAATGCGCTGAAGCATATTTCCAGAAAGGGCAGGCACTATCAGGTCTTTCAATGTATCACGAGGCCATCAGCGCTTTTGATAAAGCACTCGCACACAATGGGACTTTTGCTGATTCATGGCTCTATCGGGGGATTGCAGAGACAAATCTGGGTAGTTACGATACAGCACTGGACTGCTATGATCGTGCGATTGCAATTAATCCCGCCTACGCTGTTCCCTACTTATATCGTGGTATTGCATTGATTCAGCTGAAACGGTATTCCGAGGCTGTCGATGCGTTTGATCTGGCATTGGAATACCAGCCTGCCTATCCCGAGGCGTTTTATCACAAGGGTGTTGCCCTGACTCACCGGGAACAATATGATGATGCAATTGCCTTGTTTGAAAAAGCACTTGCTCTCAATACCCGGTATTGTGAGGCATTCCAGTACAAGGGCATTGCCCTTGCCCGGATTAAACGATATGAAGATGCAATCGCGGCATTTGATGCAGCGCTAGCTATAAAACCTGATTCTGAAGAGGCGCTGTACGAGAAAGGTCGTGCCCTGGTACACAACAAGAATCTCAAGGATGCTATTGCCGCATTCGATCGCTTACTGGTAATAAATCCCGGATTTGCCGATGCACTTTATGAGAAAGGAAGGGCGTATTTCTCTCTGGGTAATTATGAATTGGCCATTTCTGCATTCGAACATGCAATCGAGATCACTCCTACCTGTTCTCTTGCATTCTTCTGGATGGGAAGAGCATATGTTGAGCTCGGTAATGTTGATGCTGCCATCACCGCGTACAACCGTGCGCTTGAGAACAAACCCCGCTCTGCTGAAATATTTGCCTGCCGTGGTATTGCATATGCTGCACTTGAGCAGTACCGGGATGCAATCAAGTCCTATGACCGGGCACTTGAGATTGATCATGCAGCTACAACATTCGTTCACAAAGGTGTTGCCCTTGCTGAACTGGGTATGCCACGCGATGCCATCGATGCTTTTAACCGGGCACTGGAGCAGGACGAGACACTCGCAGATGCGTGGATCGGCAAAGGTAACGCCTTTTATGACTTGGGGAAGTTTAAAGAAGCGCAATCTGCATATGAACACGGCCTGGAACTCGATCCTGAAAATGTAGTTGGCTGGACCCGTCATGGGATGTCACTTGCTGGTCAGAATAAAGATAAATCTGCACTAGAGTCATACGACCGTGCGATCGCGATCGATCCAACATTTTCTATAGCCCACTTCACAAAGGGCAGTGCACTTGATGCTCTCGGACGATACGATGAGGCTGTGGAAGCATACAGTGATATGATCACTATCCAGCCGGAATTTGTAGATGCATGGATCCACAAAGGACGATCCTTAAAAGAGCTGGAAAAATACCAGGATGCCTTGACTGCATTCAAACATGCGCTTGAACTGGATGCCTCCAGAAAAGAGATCTGGAAGGATATTGGCGGGATACTGGAAACAATCGGCAAGATTGAAGAAGCACAGATCTGCTATGACAAATCCCGGTAATCCGGTTCTGCCAGGAATTCTCTTTTTTATATGGATCCCCGTCTCTTTTCTTAGACATGAGATGGGTTGGGAAGAAAAAAATTAATACTCTTTCCTTACGAAAATGAACCACGCGATTGCCCCAACGGCAAAAAGGGCGATAATTCCTATGGTGAGAGCGTTTTTAACATACCACGGTGTAGCTGCATCGCGACTCTGTTCTGCGATACGCCGGTTTGCGGCAAGATTCGGATAATTAGGATCGAGTGACTTGACTTTATCAAAGACCGTGATGGCTTCGTCATACCGTTTCATTCCTGCAAGGGAGTACCCTTTATTGAACCATGCTTCAGGATTTGAAGGATCAAGGGAGATGGCCATTTCATAGGCTTTGAGTTCGTCATCATACCTGCCTAGATTGTAAATGATATAGCCTCGGTTGATCCATCCCGGTACATATTCAGGATTCAAAGACAGTGCCTTATCCGATGCTGCGAGAGCGTCTTCGAACCGCTGGGCCCGGTTTAAGGCATCTGCTTTGCCATTCCAGGCTTCATAATAATTCGGGGCCAGAGAAATCGCTTGTTCATAAGCACCAATTGCCTGGGTATAATTTTTATTTTTCATAAGCATGTTTCCCTGTGAATACCAATCAGTAGCCTCAGGAGAATATGCCAATACAGGAAGTGTGCAAAGAATTACGAGAAGGAGAGCTAAAAATCCCGTGTACATTATTTTTTTTACGTTCATAACAACTCTATCATATCTGGCATGAATCCATCATAAATAATTCTTTAAAACATTTGGTGGATTAATGGCCGAGAACCAGAACGCGCCGTGTGAGACTCTTGTGCACACGCTGTTCGTGCTGCTGAAGTACCGTCATGTGTTGCCGGGCAATACCGGAAATATCCCGGTGGGTTACAACAACAGCGCGTCTTCCTCTTTTTAAGACGCGACCTATCTCATCCAGTGCATCTGCATAGAGATTATCCATAGTGTCTGCTTTTTTAATACAAACCGATTGGCCGTAAGGCAGATCGGTGACAACGGAATCGATCGAATGATCCTGGAATGGTAAACATGTGGCATCAGCAAGCATCAGTGAAGATTGCATGACATTCTGCCGGCTTCCCTTTACCATCAATGGATCGAAATCACTGCCAATTGGCGTAGCCCCCAACAACTCTGCTTCAATAAGAATTCCCCCCGTTCCGCAGAATGGATCAAGAACCCGATATCCGTTTTGTACTCCTGCAATATTTGCGAGTGTCCGCGCCATTCTTGGCATCATTACACCCGGGTGAAAAAAGTCACGTTTTCCGGGATTTCTTGCATCATACCCAGAACGGTTGATTGAGAAGAGGACTTTGCCAAAATAACATTTGTCTTCAGAGAGAATCGCACGGTATTCAGTTACCGGGTTGTTTAACGATACCGGACCTGATATCATATCACCAATTACCCGTTCAAACTCCTGTTGCGATGAGGGATTGTGTTCATGGCACCCTCCATGGACTTTTTTTGCCCTGCCGGCAAATGTGCTGGTTGTTGTAATCGCCAGTTCTTTGAGTAAGTTTTTGAATGCCGGAATACTGGGTTCACTTTCACCAAGATATTCGAGCACTACCTGTGTCATGGCAAGTCGTTGTGCATTTTCGGGATGAGGACAATTTACAACAGCAACCTGCAGACGCTCTTCAAGAATAGTGCCGACACAGGCAAGTTCTGCAAAGGGCAGTGTCGGGTTTTCGCCAGAAAGCTCAAAGAGCAGCTTCATCCTTATCCCATTACATGCAGGAACTAAAAAGATATACGTAAAAAAGATAGGACCCGGGAGAAGGGAAAATCCTTTACTTTTTCCCTTTTTTCTTTCCCATGATGCCGGAGAAAAATCCCCCGCCTGCGTTAGAACTTCCTTCCAGGTCAGCAAGTTTCTGGTACAGCTCTCTTTGTTCGCCGCTCATAGATTTTGGTGTAATAATTTTTACCCGTACAAGCAGATCACCGGGATGCCCGCGGCGTTTTACTCCTTCACCTGCAAGTTTTAATGCAGAATTATACTGTATTCCTGCAGGAACTTTGAGATCGATATGACGTTTGTCGATGGTTTCGATCTCTACAGATGTTCCCAAGGCTGCCTGCGCCGGACTGATCTCAATGATGGTCTCAAGGTTATCGCCAACCCTTACAAAGCGGGCATGTGACTGTACATATACTTCGATGAACAAGTCGCCATTTGCTGCACCGTAATCGCCAGCTTCTCCATACCCTTCCATACGAAGCCGCATGCCATTGTCAATGCCTGCCGGAATATGAACAGACACTTTTCTCTTCACGCGCGTATGGCCGGAACCCCGACAGTCTTTACAAGTCTTATCAGGGATTTTACCCCGTCCACCACACTGGGTGCACGGTGTCATGCGGACAAACTGGCCAAATGCTGAGTTAGCAGTTTGTCGCATCTGTCCGCTTCCCCCGCAGCGGGGACACGTGTTAAGGCGTTTTGTTTCGCTGCCGGATCCACTGCAGGTGGCGCACGGCTCAGTGTGCATCACCTCTATCTCGCGATCCATGCCGGAAACGGCATCCTCAAGACGGATCTGGATGCGCATGAGAAGATCTGCGCCGGGCTGGGGATCTGAGCGCCGCTGGCCCCCGCCAAAGAAATCAAAAATATCTCCAAAACCAGAGAAGTCGGAAGAGAATCCTCCTCCCTGTTGCCCTCCTCCGGTGTAGGAGCCTTTTGATGCATTGGTATATGTCTCGTGGCCCATGTTATCATACTGGCCTTTCTTCTGTTCGTCGGAAAGGACACTGTAGGCTTCATTGATCTTCTTGAACTTTTCTTCAGCCCCTGGCTCTTTGCAGACATCCGGGTGATATTTACGGGCGAGGTTGCGGTATGCTTTCTTTACTTCCTTGTCATCGGCATTACGAGGTATGCCGAGTATGTCGTAATAGTCTCCTGCGCCCATAGTTTAATTCACTCTTCTTTTACCTTGTAATCGGCATTGACGACATTGTCATCGTCTTTTGGGGTGTCCGGGTTTGGTTGAGGACCGGAACCGGAAGCCTGCTGTTGTGCAGCTTGCTCGGCCTGAACTTTCTGATAGATCTTTGTAGTCACAGCATATACTGCTTCGGTCAGTGCTTCCATGGACTTTTTAATCTCATCGAGATTATCATCGGCCAGCGCTTTTTTCACCGCTGCAACGTTCTCTTCAACCTTTGTTTTGTCTTCAGGTTCGAGTTTGTCACCACTCTCTTTGAGCATCTTTTCAGCAGTGAAGACAGCAGTATCTGCCTGGTTATGCAACTCGATCTCGTCACGTTTTTGTTTGTCTTCGTTCTCAAACGTCTTTGCGGCATCCATCATCTTCTTGATATCTTCGTCAGAGAGTTTCTTGTCGCCTTTGATGGAGATGTTCTGCTGGTTGCCGGTGCCGAGATCCTTTGCTGATACATGGATGATACCGTTCGAATCGATATCGAACGTAACTTCAACCTGCGGGATACCGCGTGGAGCCGGGGGAATGCCGGTCAACTGGAATTTACCCAGGGTGAAGTTATCTTTTGCCAGTGCACGCTCACCCTGGACTACGTGGATTTCAACACTGGTCTGGCCATCCGCTGCTGTTGAGAAGATCTGGCTTTTCCGTGTAGGAATTGTCGTGTTGCGTTCGATAAGTTTGGTTGCTATGCCCCCAAGGGTCTCGATACCAAGAGTGAGCGGAGTGACGTCCAACAGGACAATATCTTTTGTCTCTCCGGTCAGGACAGCGCCCTGGATACCGGCACCGAGTGCCACACATTCATCCGGGTTTAGTCCCTTGTCCGGTTCTTTGCCGAGAAGCTTTTTGACGGTATCCTGCACAAGCGGGACACGGGTTGATCCGCCAACAAGCAGGACATGATCGATATCCTTTGCCTCAAGTTTCGCATCACTGAGTGCCTGCTTGACCGGTCCTACGGTGGATTCAACCAGATCTCCGATCAGTTGTTCAAGTTTTGCCTTGGTGAGATCAATGTTCAGGAACTTAGGGCCGCTCTTGTCCTGCGTGATGTAGGGCAGGTTGATGTTGGTGCTCTGGCGCTGCGAGAGCTCGATCTTTGCATTCTCCGAAGCATCGCGCAGCCGCTGCATGGCATAGGGGTCTGACCGCAGGTCAATACCTTCTTTCTTCTTGAATTCCTCGACTAAGTAATCAGTAACCCGCTGGTCGAAGTCGTCGCCACCAAGATGATTGTTACCTGCAGTGGATTTTACTTCGAAGACACCATCGCCAAGTGTGAGGATTGAGACATCGAACGTGCCGCCGCCAAGGTCATAGACAAGCACTGTTGCATCCTGTTCCTTGTCAATTCCATATGCGAGAGCGCTTGCGGTTGGCTCATTGATGATACGCATTACATCTAACCCTGCAATCTTGCCGGCATCCTTAGTTGCCTGACGCTGGGCATCATTGAAATAGGCAGGTACCGTCACCACCGCTCGCGTGATTTTCTCTCCAAGAAATGCCTCTGCATCAACTTTTAGTTTCTGCAGGATCATTGACGAGATCTCCTGCGGAGTGTAATTCTTGTCATCAATCTTGATCTTTTCAGAAGTGCCCATCTTCCGCTTGATGGACTGGATAGTCCTCTGTGGGTTGGTCACAGCCTGCCGCTTTGCGAGACTGCCGACAAGCCGCTCTCCTTCCTTGGTAAAGGCAACAACTGATGCAGTTGTTCGCCCGCCTTCTGAATTCGGAATCACAATGGGTTTTCCTGCCTCCATGATGGACATACAGGAATATGTTGTTCCCAAATCGATTCCCAGAACTTTATCATTTGCCATATTTTTTACCTCCTTTTAGTGATTTCCTTTCGATACTGCAACTTTTGCATACCGGATTACCTTGTCATGCATACGATACCCGCGTGCCACTTCATCGACAACGATTCCTTCATTTTCTTCAGAAGGTACATGCGCAATTGCTTCATGCTCTGCAGGGTTGAATGGTTTGTTGAGAGCATCCAATGGCGTTATGCCGTGGCGCTGCAATTGTGAAGACAGCAGGTTACGGATCTGCACGATACCTTCGCGCAGGTGCGCATCATCTGATTTGACAGCCCGCTCAAAGTTGTCGAGAACTTCAATAATGTCGATTGCAAATCGTTCGTTTGCCATGTTGGTGATCATCTCCCGGTCACGGGCTGTGCGTTTTTTGAAATTTTCAAAATCCGCAGCCAGACGTAAGAATCGATCATTGAGTTCGGCAAAAGCCTTTTTCTGCTCATCCAGTTCGGAAGAATCCGGCTGGTTGCTCAAAGAGGCAGTATCCGAAATGCCGGAACATTCTTCGCCGTTCTGTTCTTCACTGTGTTCTGCATCATTCATAGTGCATCCATTACGTTTTTCTAATATCTGTTGTATTGTAGTTCTATATAAACATTCACTTGAACCCTAAACTGGAATCGCCGCTATGGAACTGGATTGGGGATTAAGACTTTAAACCAAGTCTATCATTTTTATCGCGCTTAAAACTCGCTTTGATTGGGATTTAACTCTTTTTTTGGTTGAATCTGTTGAGATCAATTTGAAATAATTATAAAAATCGGTGTTGGGATGTACTTCATTTTTGGTTTGGATCTGATCAAGCCAATCTTTTTTAGAAAATGTCCTTTTTCTCATATGGCATAGGCTGACATACTATAACCCCCGCCATCACATCACCAGTTTTAATAATTCCTGTACTGAAATATATGCCTTTAATGGACTCAACGACTAGCGATCCCGCAGCGGCCAAACGTGCAGCAGGCTACAAAGCAGCAGAGATGGTGAAAGAGGGCATGGTCATCGGCCTTGGCACGGGTTCTACGGTTATGTATACCATGGAGCGTTTATCCCAGCGTATAAAAAAAGGACTGACTATCTCCGGTATTCCAACATCCTTTCAGACGGCGATGCGGGCGCGTGAATATGGCATACCATTAACGACCCTTGATGATCACCCGATAATCGATCTTGCGATTGATGGAGCAGATGAAGTAGACCCGCAATTACGGTTGATTAAAGGCAGGGGTGCTGCACATACCCGGGAGAAATGTGTTGCTGCAGCTGCGAAACGGCTCATTGTTGTCGTTGATGAACAGAAAATGGTGCCCTGTCTTGATGGACTGGTACCTGTGGAGATTGTTCCGTTTGCCCTGCGACCCGTCATGGATCAATTGCAGGCCATGGACTGTACACCAGTTCTCCGGGAGGGCGTAAAGAAAGATGGTCCTGTCATTACTGATAATGGAAATTTCATCATCGATGCAAAATTCAAAAAGATCACAAAACCTGAAAAACTCGAAGCCTCTATTGGCCTCATCCCTGGTGTCGTTGAGAGCGGGCTCTTCTGTGGATTCACCCAAAAGACCACCGTCATTGTCGGTGGCGAAAAAAAATGCAGGATTATACCTTAACTGATATAATCCCGTAATTTGTGGACAAGAGCGAGCTGGTTATTTGCCTCTTTCTTCTTCTCTTTCTCGATGCTGTCCATGATCTGATTGATTGGCTTTGCCAGCTCGTAGATCTTTACCGGGCGACCCTTGCTCTCTGCTTTGCTCTCTCTGTTGGTGATCCAGTTCTGTTCGAGCAGATAGCGCATCGCGATACTGACTTCAGGCTGGCGGAGATCGGTTCCCCGCTCAATCGCCCGTGATGTCGCTTCAGGAGTATTTGCAAGAAATACGAGGACCTTTGCTACATTTCTCTTGGTTCCGATCTCAATGAGGAGGTTTGCAAACTCCTCTTCTTTTTCCGTGAAATACATTACGTTTTCAGTTCTCATGCATCACATCCACACTATTTTTTAAAAGATTACCATAAAAAATTATCTAATTATTGATATATATGGTCTCGTATTGCAGTGCAATGGTAGTTCATTTTATATATTGTATTCAATTAGAATATTTCATATTAAAAGAGGGTTAGAAAATTCCTCTCGTAATGAAATTAAAAATGATTTAAGGGAAAATGGGTCAGATCAAACCAATACTGCGAAGATCTGAAATAATCTTGACCACTGCTTTCTTTGCATCCTCTGGTTCCTTACCCCCGGTTATGATGAGCTTGCCCGAACCAAACAGGAGCACGACAACTTTGGGGACTTCGAGACGGTACACAAGACCCGGGAACTGCTCAGGCTCATACTCAATCCGGTCGAGATTGAAACCGACAGCGATCTTATTGAGATTGATAGGAGTAGCAAGATCTGCTGAAGTGACAATATTCTGGATCTTGTAATCCAGTTTCTTTGGAATGTCGATTCCCAGTTTTCGCAGGAGCCCTCCAAGGATATTGAGACCTTTACTCAGGCTGTCAACACTCTTTGCTCCTGTTAATACCACTTTTCCCGAACCAAAGACAAGCGCTGCGATCTTGGGATCCTGCATCCGTAGGACAACACCCGGGAAACGTTTCTTGTTGTATTCTGCGCCCGGGATCTTGGATGCAATATCGGGTAGATCCAGATAATCGGTTACCTTAGCTGAGGCAACAATGTTTTCGATCTTGAGGGAGTCTTCTGGTCTGACCTTCATATTTATAAATGATATAAAACAGTATTTAAAAAGTTGGGTATGATCTTGAGTAGATCAATCTTCAATTGTTGAAATATCGCCCGGGTCCATGCCCATCTCTTTTGCTTTTAACACCCGTCGCATGATCTTACCGCTTCGTGTCTTTGGCAGGGAAGTGACGAACTCGATTTCTGATGGCATGGCAATCGGCCCTAACGTGATACGGACATGATACAGGAGTTCGTTTTTCAATCTGTCAGAGGGTTCATGACCGATACGCAGGATCACAAAAGCCTTGATTACGTTGCCTTTCACGTCATCAGGTTTTCCAATGACTGCTGATTCTGCTACAGCCTTGTGTGAAACCAGCGCGCTCTCGACTTCTGCAGTACCTATGTTATGCCCTGCAACAACGATCAGGTCATCGGATCTCCCGAGCACCATGATATAACCCTGTTTGTTTTTTACTGCAAGATCCCCGACAGCATAACAGCCGGGAATGGTATCCCAGTATTTCTGATACCGCTCCGGGTCTTTGAATACTGCGCGGAACATTGATGGCCAGGGTTCTTTTAAGACAAGGAAACCGCCGGTACCGGGAGGGACTGGCTTTCCTTCCTTATCAACGACATCTGCAACCACACCCGGGATGGGCTTACCGGCAAAGCCCGGGTACATGGGTTCGCCAACCATCGTAGTGATCATATGCATGCCAGTCTCGGTCTGCCACCAGGTATCGACAACCGGGCAACGGTTTTTCCCGATAACGCGGTAATACCACTTAAAGGCTTCCGGGTTGAGTGGTTCGCCGACTGATCCAAGGATTCGAAGAGAACTTAAGTTGCTCTTGTTAGGCCAGTCTTCTCCCATCTTCATGAACATGCGGATGGCTGTCGGAGCGGTGTAGAGGATGGTTACCCCAAAATCCTCAACCATTCGCCAGTATGCACCGGCATCAGGATAATCCGGAGTACCTTCAGTAATGATGATGGTTGCGCCGTTTGAGAGCGGGCCATAGACTACATAGGAGTGCCCGGTAATCCACCCTGGATCGGCAGTGCACCAGTATACGTCATTATCTTTTATATCAAAGACATTTTTCGTTGTATAGTAGGCACCGACCATATACCCGCCGCACGTATGGACAATACCTTTTGGCGCACCAGTTGACCCGCTCGTGTAGAGAATAAAAAGCGGGTCTTCTGCATCCATTACTTCCGGCTCACAGTCCGGGCTGATATCCTTGATCAGATCGTAAAAGTCAACTTCCATTTCGTGGTGGATCTCGACAGGCTGGTGAAGTTCGCGCCTTAGTACGACCACGTGTTCCACGCTGGGTGCGTCAATAATTGCCTCTTCAATCACGTGTTTGAGCGGGATGGATTTACCACGCCGGAACGTGACATCGGCAGTGATGACTACTTTTGCCTCAGCGCCCGTAATCCGGCTGTGAAGTGCCGCAGCACCAAATCCTCCAAAGACCACACTGTGCACTGCCCCAATTCGTGCGCAGGCAAGCATTGATATGATTTGTTCTGGGACCATCGGCATGTAAATGCAGACACGGTCTCCTTTTACAACGCCGAGTTTCTTTAACCCGTTAGCTACCCGCATCACTTCCCGGAAAAGCTGCCGGTATGTGTAGATTCTTTCGGTATCATCCTCACCTTTCCAGATGAGGGCAACCTTGTTACGCCGGGCATTCTGCACATGACGGTCGAGGCAGTTGTAAGTGATATTGGTCTTGCCACCAAGAAACCACCGGGCGTGGGGAAAGGTCCATTCCTTTACCCGGCTATAAGGGGAGAACCAGTGGAGTTCTGATGCGATCTTGTCCCAGAAGCCATCGGGATCTTTTAAAAACGCATCGTACGCTTTCTGGTAATCTCCGATCCAGCTGTTCTTTTTTACAAAAGGATCCGGCAGATACTGTTTGTCGGTGAATTTAACGTTAAAATCTTCGGCCATAAAAAACCCCGATTCTACATTACTAATAATGGGTATATTCAATAAAAGGTTGTCATTTGCCAGAAAAAGTAGAGTACATAAAAATTTATGGCGTTGTCAAAATAAAAAACAAGAGATATCGGACAGAAAGAATCGTATTACCTGATGAAATTAAAAACAGATTGGGATGGATAATATGTGTTAATCGTACTGGCGCCACGTGTGTCCGCATTCTGTGCAACGGAAGAACCGCACCTCGCTTTCATCTGCAGCCCGTAATTGGCGGAGCCACCAGAAAGCAAGATTATGCTCGCATTTTGGGCATTTTATCTGAATGGTTGGCATAGTTTTGATTTTTGTATCTTCATCATCCACAATCGTGATCTCATTTTCCGTGCGCATCCTCTGGGTTTTCATCTGGTCTGCGGCTTCAATCTTACGGATATACCCGCATTTACGGCATTTAAGCTGACCACCAGAAGATATCATCATCGTCTTACATTCAGGACAGAACATCGGTATTGTATGAGTGATCAAAGGAGATTAACCCTCTTGTCAGGGACACTGGAGTTGACCGGCGGTTTAAGAGATATTACAGAGTTAAATGCATTATTAATCTATACGGATCGCCTTTTTCCGATTTACGACAATAGAAAAAAGAGTGCAACTTCAGAATCCTTTTTTTGTTAAGGAGTGAATAATTGTGTAATGATCGAGTATCTGGTGCTGATTTCCTGTATTGGATTTCTTGCGTTCCTCCTCCCGGGTCGGCACCGGAAATATGCAGCAATTATAGGCTGGACCTTTATTGTTCTGGCACTGTTTGTTAAACTACCGGAATATTTTTCAGAAAATAATTTTATGTATCCGGTGATTGCTGCCCTTTCTGTGCCATTTCTCGTGATCACTGCCAAATATCTTATTGCAGAGGATGATCGGGTGATGCACCTGTCACGTGCAGCTGCGGTTGCTTTTATCATTTATGCACCGTTTGAGTACGTTCCTCTGCTTGGGGACTGGCTGATCGCAGTTGTAGTAGGACAAGTGATCTGGATACTTGACCTGTTCCAGTTCAATGTAACCAATACCGACTGGAATATTATTGCCCGGAATGGTTTTAGAGTAGAGATCATATTAGGGTGCACCGGCATCCAGAGCATTGCGATTATGCTCGGAGTAGCCGCAGCGGTGCCGACAACACTCAAACAGAAATGCTATGCCTTCCTTATCATCGCCCCGACAATCTATATCTTAAATCTTTTAAGAAATGTGTTTGTCATCATTGCCTATACCGATCAGATGTATCCTTATTACCCTGAAATTGCCAGTAACGGTGAACTGGGATACGAGAGTTTTTTCTGGGCACACAATGTGATCGCAGAAATACTGGCTCTCGTCTGCCTGGTCATGATTGCGTACGGACTCTTTACGATCATTCCTAAACTCGGCAGATTTGCTGACGATCTCTATCAGCTGTATTATGGCGAGGTTAAGAAAGCGTTTTTTAAGGATAAATGATCCGCTGGATTACAGAAAAGTTTGTGAAGGCCGCATTGATAATCACTGACCCCCGGATAAATCCTTAGACGCTGCTAAAGATCAGAACCCGATTTTTTACCGGTCAAAAACCCACTCCTTCAAGCGTTTTGTCAATCTTCCATTCACTTTTTGTCATAGCCGTTCTCTGTACATATTCTCGATTTGATAATACCTTCCTCCGAGTACCGTTAACTTTTATCAGCGCTATTATGGTGAGATTATGACAATGTTTTATAGAGATAGATAATCCGCTGGATTGCAGAAAGATTTGTACAGATCGCGATGATGATCACCGACACCCAGATAAAACCTGAAACGCCGCCAAGGATCAGCACAAGGATGGTTTCGGGCCGTCCAAAAAAACCCACACCTTCAAGCGGATCGTCAATCTTTCCCTCCACTTTTTTATGATAACCGATCTCTGCGTAGACAACCGGTTTGATGAACGTGTTCATCAGAGAGCCGATGATGGCAAATGTTACCACGGCAAAATCCGCTAAGGGGGGAACAGGGAAGTACTGGCTGACAATAGCAATGCCGCTCAATCCTATGCCAAGCAGGGCAAGGGCATCTACATATTTGTCCACAATCCAGTCAAAGACTGCGCCAAAATCCGTATGGGCATTGGTCTTTCTGGCTACACTCCCGTCAACAAGATCAAAGATCGCAGAGAGCAGAAGAAAAAGAGCTCCTAATACGAACTGCCGCTGAAAAAACAGGACCGCACACGCAATACCGGCAAGAAGCGCAAGCAGTGAAATCTGGTTGGGGGTGATACCGATTCTGACAAATACTTCTGCGACCGGCTCAAGATACTTGGTAAATCTTGGGCGGAGTGCAGTAATGTTCATAGCTCAAATCATAGGAACGTAAACGTTTAATAATTACTCTATACCGACGAAAGTTAAAAAAGTAGTCCCATCATCACTTTATTTATATCACCCGCCCAATGTTACCGGAGAGCTGAGTAGTAATGATCTCACCAATCGATCGCCCGCATGTACTGATGATGTCGGAGATAACCGCTGATGGTAAACTGACATTAAAAAAGGGTGCGTCTTCAAAGATCCTGATGAAATATATGTCTCACGAGACCGAACTGTTGCTCCACAATACCCGGGCAGAATATGATGCAATCATGGTCGGGGCTAATACAATCCGGATTGATAACTCGTTTCTCACGGTTCGCTATGTCGAGGGAAAGAGTCCCCTGCGGGTAATCCCGTGCAGCATGGCGGATATTCCGCTCGATGCCAACGTATTGGGGACTGATGCACCCACGGCAATAGCCGTCTGTGAGGCGGCTCCAAAGGAGCGCATTGAAGCAATAAAAAAGAAAGGAGCGCATGTGGTAGTAGCGGGGAAATCCCATGTCGAACTCCCGCTGCTCTTAAAAATTCTCAAGGAAAAATTCGGCATAAACAAGCTGATGATCGAAGGCGGACCCACGCTCAACTGGCATATGCTCCACGACCGGCTTGTAGATGAGATCCGCCTGATACACCTGCCGTTTATTGTCGGGGGTGCAGATACACCTTCACTGGTTGGGGGCATGCATATCAATTCCGAGGACGAGATGATCCGGCTCAATTTAAAGAAATATTATATGTGTGGCAGCAATCTCGTGTCAGAGTTTGATGTCCTCTACTCAACGGAGTAATACATGGACGGTACCTATACTCTCGTTCCTTCTGGTTCTGTAAAACCTCCGTCCAATTCGGGACTGAAATGGTTTTTACTTATCGTCTTCGGGCTTATCGTTGTAATCGGGTGCATGGTAGCTGCATTCTACTTTACCCATTCTGATCAGATGGGCGTCACGGTCGTGCGTATGGAAGGCACCATGGTGACCGGTGAGGTGTCTGATGCTGAAAGCATCGGAAGCGAAGTTGTGGGAAGAGAGTTACGGCAGGCTGCCGATGACCCGATGGTAGAAGCGATTGTGTTGCGGGTTAACAGTCCCGGGGGTACTCCATCTGCCGCGCAGGAAATCATCGGCGATCTCGAATATGCAAAATCGAAAAAGCCGGTCGTTGTTTCCATGGGCGACATGGGAACGTCGGCTGCCTACTACGTGAGTGCCCATGCTGACAGGATTTATGCCAATCCGGATACGTTCACTTCCGGTGTTGGCGTTGTATGGAGATTTTCCGATATCAGCCGCTGGATGGAGAGAGAAGGTTACAATTTAAGTGTAGTCAAATCCGGGGCCAAGAAGGATATGGGCTCTACCGCCCGCCCGCTCAGTATGGATGAGGAAACCTATGCCCAGAAGATAGTGGATGACAGTTTCGAGACATTCATTTCCGATGTCACATCACAGCGCATGATCCTGCGGTCCGACATTGACGATGGCAGGGTGATCCGGGGCGCTGATGCAATAAAAATCAATGTTGTCGATGAACTGGGCAACTTAAATGATGCGATAAGTGGTGCAAAGAAGATAGCCAAGTTGCGTAACTAACGTATGATTATATCATCTGTAATGGGTCTGCTTTCATAAATTCACGGCAGACCGTTGTTGCATAATGGCCGGGTGGCAGCGTAAACTTCAGGCGCACATCGGTATTTTCTATTGAGGACTCAATATCCGTTTTTAGCGTGATCGGGCGCCATGCACCATCAAATTTTGTGCTGACAAACGCTGATGCCCGTTCGAAATCTTCCGCTGTAATGTGATGTTTCAGCATAAGCGATTCCATGATTCGCTCCCCCAGCGTAGTTGCTTCCGTTTTTGTTTTACCGGGCATGAACAGCGCTATAGTACAGCGGCCGCGTTTTATGTGGATCGAGACCGCATTGGCATTTGTTGCCGTGACCGTATCCGTGCGCCCGTTTGCAAAGATTAACCTGTCACCAGGAACCGGGTCATTAAGCGTGCCCTCGTTATCGAACCGCTGACTGAGTGCACAATTGAACAGGTATGACTGGAAGGCAGACACAAACAGTGACAGGAGTTTTGGTGGCAACTCCTTGAGGGCACCGTTGTAGTCTTCCGGATGCGTGTAGAGATGGTGGAGCATCGAGCGTTCAAACGCCATATACAACGGAAGATTGCGCAGCGCAGGTTCCGGGTCCCGGGTGGCTAAAAATTCTGCCCGTATAGTTTTGACCGGATCCATTTCACCGGGGAATTCCTGGCCCACGTAGGTAACTACGGCCTTTTCAAAATCTCCCCGTAAAATCCATTCCCCTACCCGGTGGGTAACTGGCCGTATCGCTCCGAATCGCTGGAGCCCGAAATAATTAGGGACCCCTTCGGATGCGGTTTTGTTCAGGGTTTGTACCTGTTGGGCAAGATCAGAGAACAGGGTATCCCGGATTACCAGATCAAACCGGTTTCCCAATAGCTGGCCCAGCGATAACGATTCATTGGATTGCCGGATAGGCTCTAAGGTAATATCCTTAAGATGAATTGCTGCCACCTGCTCTGCAGTCACATTATAGATCGAAATCCACTGCCTGGTAATTGCATTCCGGTCTTTTGTGCCCGCCCACCCGATGCGTCGGTGACTGATGCCCAGCCGTTTTGCAATTTCCTTGACGGCATGCTGGAGTTCCCAGTTCTTTTTTGTAAGCAGGCAGATGAGATACGGGCCGGCAGTACCACCTTTTTCAGGAAGTGGCATCTCATCAACAAGGAAATCCTCCGGTGATGTCCGGAGCTTTCCCCCGATTCCTTCGGCATCGCTCGCATAGTAGCGCATGCCGAGATCGCGTTCGAGAGGATACGTGCTCTGTTTCATAGGAGAGTGAGATTACCGGTAATCTTATCGAGGTCTTCGCTCTTGGCTGGCCCAAGCCCAAGTGCCGTGATCGTCCCGGGTGGGATCTCGGTCATACCTGCGTCCTGGATGAGTGAGTGTGAGATACCGGCCCGTTCCGCGATAACCCTGAGCTCGTGCAGGGTTCTCTCGTCATTGGCCTTGAGCACAACTTTCTTCTGCCCTTCCGAGATCCATGCTTTTGAGAGTGCCTTATCTGCGTTATTGTACGCACCGATAGATGCATGTGCTGCCTGGGCGCATCGTTTGCCGCAGCTCATCTTGACGTCATTTCTGATGATGAGACATTGTTTATATCGGAATTCGGGCTCGACTGCCATTGTTCTGAAACATGGATCGTCTCACGTCAAATAAGTATAGATTGCAGGGTTTTCCTGAAATTTTCTTTTAAAAAAATGTGGAACGAACGGGAGGAAAATTCTTTTTATATTATCCGCACCCGCCACTTGTCACAGCTCCTGTTAACGGGGGAAGTGTGGTGGAGCATTCCGCTGGGGGAGTTATAAATCGATCGCATATTGCCTGTTTATAGGCATCCGGAGTCCGCGTTCCAAGATACTCCTGACCATTGATGATGAGTGTTGGAGATGAATATGCCCCGTCTTTATTCGAGAGTGCATCATCTGCTTTGAGCAGGGCAAGTCCTTCTTCACCGCTGGCACAGGTTTCAATACTCTTGTCATCAATGCCGATTGCGGCCGTGATATTTCCCCGGCAGGAATCCAGCAGAGCTGCATTCTGGTATTGCGGATAACACGCATCATTGAACTTTCCTAAATATTCCCAGAATTTTTCCGGGTTCTTTTTAAGGATGCAGACCTGGCGCAGGTCTTCTTTTACCTCAGATGGTCCATGCAATGACTGGATGGAAGCAACCGTTGTACCGGTGATGGTTGTAAGATACCTCACACGAATATCCGCTTTTGAACCGAGCAGGGCAGCGACCGGCTTCATCACATTTCCGGCATAGGTGCCACCCGGGCAGAAGGACATGACGTAAAGATCAACAACCGGGCGTTCTGTTTTTACCGGTGGGGCCGCAGTTTGTGCCGGAGCTGTTCCGCTTCCTGCTGCTGCGTTCATATCAATTCTTGTGGTAAACAGGGACGAGCAGTCCCGGCTGGTATAGATATTCATGTCCCTGCCCAGATAATTGATCTTCATCTCATACATTCCCCGGTTTTCTATAACTGAAGTGAGCGAGGCTGATGTTCCGGGAGAGACCATGTTGTTATTGATATACGTGAGGGTTTTTTCAGCGCAGGTCTGTGAGGGTATAACCGTTCCCTGGCCCGGCATATTTTGCATAAGTCCGGCGACAAGCAGGATTACGATTACTGCGGCGATGCCGATTATGGCAACGAGAGTACTTTTGCTAAAAAATGATTGTTCCTGTTTACTCCCTGCCTTCTGACTGCCTTTTTCGTGGGCATTAGTTTCCGGGTTATTGTCGTGCGTCACAGCGAAACCTTAGCAATTGTTTATGATTTAATCCAGAAAAACTGATCTTTTTTATCCGTGAAATACAGAAGTAAATCGCATCAAACCATACACAATAAGCATGGCTGCGGCAAGAATGATCGCCCGGTTGTTGATCGCATCCACAAACCGCATTTTGTATTCCGGATTCATCATGGCCTTTACAACCGGGTGGGCAAGGAACAGTCCGAATGGCACAAACGGCAGGAGCCAGAAAAAGCCCGGCTCGATGACGGCAAAGACAGCGATGATACAGAATGCGCAGGTCATGAACGCGATGGTTAAGAAAAATGCTGCACGTTCCCCGATAATCACAACGGTATTTTTCCGCTCGGTCCGGTCTTTCTCCAGATCCCGGATCTCATTACCCAGTTCCCCGACTGCTCCGAATATCCCGAGCAGAACGACATACACAATTCCGGTTAGATCCAGCGGGTGATACAGGACATACCCGAGTAACCCGTAGAGCGCGGGGAAGAGGGCATGGTATACCAGATCAAGCCCGGCGATATTTTTTACTTCGATCCAGAATGAGTAAGTTATAAAAATGAACAGGACTGCCAGTTCTACAAAAAGGAGGGAAGAGGGCAGAAGTGCCATGCAGATGAGAGAGATTGCGAGCAGAACTGCACTGACTATTTTGGCAGTCCTGCAGGTCATGGAACCATCAGCCAGCGGATTTCTGGGTTTTTGTGATCTGGCGTCCAGTGCCATATCCGAGATATCGTTGATGACAAATCCAAATGCAGAGGATGCCGCGATAAAGACAAGGAGGATAGGAAGCGAGAGATCGAACCGACCCGCAGCAAGAAGCGCGCCAAAAATACCGGCTATCACAAAGAGGATGCCATAAGCTTCAAATCGTATGAGTCGTTTCAATGGGTGATAGATAAAGATCTCTCCTTAATTGTTTAAACGCTGGTAATGATGTGGATTGGATAGAATTTATTGATTCTGACTGGATGGAATTCTGGCAAACCTGTTACGAGATTTCGATTTTAAAATTTTTTCGGCTTGGTTTTTTTACGCTCGCAAATTTTCAGAAAAAATCCAAAATGTTTTCGCGGTTCACAAAAAAAGGGAAGATTTTTTTTGAGCGTGCAAAAAAAACCGGGAAACCTTTTTGGAAAAAATTTCACTTACTCCACGGTAAAAAAGAATTATTTTCCACTCACAAAAAACCCGGTAAACCCTCAAAAATTGCCCATTTCTCCGACGTGAACGCAATAGCGGGCAACAGCAGGGCATTCTGCGGCATATATCTCATAAAACCTGGTAAATTATGTGCCAAAATAAGTGACCTACAGAAGCCCGCCAAATTGCAGGCTCAAATTGCGATTAAATGGGTTATTTTGGGAAAATGACCCCATTAAACGGTATTCTTTATAGCGGTGGACAACGTTTCCAAAAAATCTAGGAATCCGATCAGAAAAATGTCAATCGGAGCCTGTAAATGGCTCAGAATAGATCATCTTTTTGAGAGGAAAAACACTGCGGATCTGGATTTGTCTGACATGCACCGGACCCCCTGTTCATACAAATAATCCAGGAGTTTTCGATCGAACAGGGGGTCATTTTCACATAATTGCAGCCCATTTTGGAGAGATACAGAAATCAAAGCCCGTATAATGCCCGGATTAGGGGTTTTCGTTATCGGAGTTAACTCCATTTTTTTGGAGGGGAAAATGGCCATTTGAAAGTAATATTGTGCTTTGCATTACCTCTCTGATAATTTCGAATGGACCGATACTATCAGCAGAAAAAATTTCCAGCAAAAAATATGTACCAAATTTTTTAGATCAGAACAATGGCCCTGCAATACAATGACCGGATGGAAAAAATCAAAAGGGACCTTGGAACAATTCAATACTTTTTGAGAAACAATACCTATACACTGATACGAGGAATTTAAAAAAATGGCAAAAGTTTTACTCTCACCACTGAGCTGGGGACTCGGTCATGCAATGAGAGATATCCCCATAATAAAAACACTCCTTGCACACGATCACGAAGTCACGATTGCTGCATGTGGTAATGCCCTCAACGCTCTCAAGCAGGAATTTCCCCAGTGCCGGTTCATCGAGTTTGAGGATTACCCTTCGCCATACAGCTCGGGCAGTCTTTTCCTCCCGAAATTCTTTTTGTATCTACCCATCCTGCTCAAGGCAGTCTCAAACGAACGACAACAACTTTCAAAAATCCTGGCAAAGGATCGCTATGATCTCATCATCAGCGACAACCGGCTCGGGGCGTATTCCTCAGAAGTTCCCTCAATCTTCATCACCCATCAACTACACTACCACATGCCCTTTGCCCTCTGGCCGGTTGAGCTGTTCGCACTCCGCATCAATACATACCTCCACCGGAAATATGACCGGATTGTTGTACCGGATAATCCACCGGGTCCCCAGTCTCTTGCGGGAAAACTCTCCCGTCCCGGATCCGCTGATACACAATCACGGACATTTTTCTCCGGCATTCTTACCAGCATACAAAAACAGGACATTGCCGAGGATCTTGATTATCTTGTCATGATCTCGGGACCTGAACCCCAGCGGACAAAACTCGAAGAGCTACTCCTCCCATCCATCCATGAACTTGACGGTAATCGTATGGTAATCCTTGGGAGCCCGAAAAGGAAGACCGAGATTACAGGAACGGATACCTGCACAGTGAAAGGATATGTGTCCAACGATGAGAAGGTGCAGCTCATGAACCGTGCGAAATTTGTTATCTGCCGTTCTGGATATACAACGATGATGGAACTTGCCGAGCTGCACAAGAAAAAAGGCCTTTTCATTCCTACTCCCGGGCAGACCGAACAGGAATACCTCTCATGGTATTACCAGGAGCAGGGATGGTTCCGCTCACAGAGCCAGTACAGGCTCAATCTTGCAGCTGATGTCCGGGCAGCATTAGAATATTCCGGGTTCCCTGACATGCCATCCACCGAAGCAAATGTCCGCAGGCTCTATAATGATCTGCTGGCAGACTATCTCGAATAACCAGTGTCACCCTGTCACGGTTCAAATAGATCGACAACACATCTTTGATCCATGGATGATCTGGTGCTGACCGGGACCCTTGCACTCATCGCATTTTTTGCAGTCATCATTGTCGGTCTTCTTGCCGTGCTCTTTTTTTTCTTATGGCTAGTGGGTGCTGCGGCTGCCGGAAATTATAGTAACATTCTTTACAGTTTTCTTGCACTCCTTATCGCAGGATGTGCCTATACCGGTGCAGGATACTATGTTCAGGCAAAAGGATGGATTTAATTTCCGTATAACTGAAACAAGTTCGGGCAGAGCATACTAAAAAAAAATTATGCCAGTATATTATGGGGTGGTCCACATGATCGCAACGATGATCGCGATCGCAAGAATCAGCGCTGCCCCAATAACGATAACCAGCCGGTAATCCGAACCGGTCTTTGTGTCTTTCTCGACTATCATATGCTTTTCCTTGGAGTTATATCTTTACGTTTGGGAGAGCGTCCGGGCATAATTAAGTGAAAGCAGGTGGGATTTCCTGACTGATAAGCATACTGGATTTTTTACTATCATACGATTCTCATAGCCACAAGTATTCAGGCACATGAAAATAGCCACTTTCATCTTCAATTAAAAAAGTTAGTGGAACTGGTAACCGAGATTCTGGACGAGCACGATCATTTCCCGCACCTGGTCTTCCTGCTTCTTTGTCAGCTTGCGGCCTTTCTGGATCAACCGTCCCATCCGGACGATCTGCATGCGCTGTTCCTGGGAGAGTGCTCCTGAGTGGTGCGACCATTTGAGAAGATCGAACCACATCAGGCGATTAAAAGAGATGCCGTAACTGGAGGGTTTTTTCACAAAATCGTCCAGGGATTTTTCATCATCACCAGACTCGTCAGATGCCTGCTCATCTTCTTGTTCATCAACCGTCTCAATCTCTTCAACAGGGTCCTCATCAGTAATTACATCCTGAGTATCTGCTGCCGGTTCTGCAACGGAGTTATCAGGAATTTCTTGTATTTTATCTCCTGCTCCCGGATCTGGTGTATCATCCTCAAACAAATCCTCAATTCCGGGAGATAAGGATCCTTCCTGGTTATTGTGAGAATCCACCGGCTCTGCAGACATTTCTGGAGGTTTGGTAACAACCACTGCTTTTGGCGGGGATCTGATCTCGGCAGGCAGCTCGGTCTGTTTGACAACAACCGCCCATTTACGTTCTCGATCTGATTCAGTTTTTACATTACCTGAGGGAGACTGCGTCATCTGAGCTACTTTCTTTTCAGTAGCAGCAAGTCGCTCCTCATCATTCATATGGTCTTCCCACTCATCGGCAAGAGCAGTCCGCGCCTGCTGGATTTCATCAGATAGTGCATCAGCTCGTGCTTCTGCTGCAGCCTTGTCTGACTCAAGTACCTTTACCTTCTGTTCGAGCAGACTCTCCTGTTCAGAAGCTACTTTCTTTTGAGAAGCAGCAAGTCGCTCCTCATCATTCATGTGATCTTCCCACTCGTCGGCAAGAGCAGTCCGCGCCTGCTGGATTTCATCAGATAGTGCATCAGCTCGTGCTTCTGCTGCAGCCTTGTCTGACTCAAGTGCCTTTACCTTCTGTTCGAGGATACTCTGCTGTTCAAGAGCTGCTTTTAATCTTTCTCGTTCCGCCGTAGATCGGGCAATGTCTCCTTCGAGCCTGCTGTTGAGCTGTGCAGATTTCTGCAGGTCCACCTCTGCAGTGCGACGGATTCTCCGCTCGGTCTCAAGTTCGGCTTTTATCCGTTCTAGTTCATCAGAAAGCGACCGGGCCTGCTGACCAGTCTGTTCTTTACCCTGGACTACCGAGTTCAGCTCGTGTTCCAGTTCATTGATCCGTGAGGATGCAGCATTGAAATCTGCTAAAAGGACAGAAGTGAGCTGGGTGGCAGCTTCAAGATCCCGGTTCAGCCGCATGAGATCACTACGGTGAACCTCAAGATCGGATTTGGTCTGGTCATGTGCACCGCGAACCGATTGCAGGTTTTCATCACGCTCCCGGATCGCCGCATTTAACCGTTCTTCAGTTGCAGTACGCAGTTCTCTCTCGCTATCGAGTGCAGACCGTGCTTCCTTGAACGCTGATTTTATCGCACCCAGTTCTTCTGCCAGTGAACGGACCTGTTCGACGGACTGGTCCTTTACCTGCACGGTGGATTTCAGTTCATGTTCCAGCTCTTTGATCCGTGAGGATGCTGTTGCGATATCACTCTGAAGTGTTGACCGGAGCAACGCTGCAGTCTCAAGATCGCGGTTCAGCCTTGAGATATCATTTTTATGCTGATCGAGATCGGTTTTTACGGTATCATGCGCACCGAGAACTGATTGCAGGTTATCATCCCGTTCGCGAATTGCAGCTTGTAACCGTTCTTCAGCAGCAGCATGCTGTTCTTTTTCAGCGTTTAATGCAGATTGGACACTTTCGAGCGATGCTGTGAGGTTACGGACTTTTTCATCGCTTTTTTCTTTGAGCATGCCAATGTCAGCAATCTGCTTTTCAAGGGTTTGGATCTTCCATTCACGCTCTTCGATCTCTTTTCTCGTTTCATTGAATGCAGAAGTCACCGATGCCGCAGATACTGCTGATTTTTTAATAGTATCACGGGCCACTAACAGCTCATCTTTGAGGATTTTTAATTCCCGTTCCTGCGAAAACATCGTTCCAGCAGCTGAGTCAAACCGTGTCTGGAGATCATCGAACTGCTGTTTTTGCAGCTTATCAGCAGCAGTGTGAGTTTTTTGTAATTGTTCCAGCTCATACCTGAGTGTTTCTTGTTCCGTTTCTATCGCTGTGCACCGGGCGTTCTTGACATCAAGCTCGGTTTTTAAGCGGAGAATTTCCTCATCCTGCTGCCGGGTTATATCCTTTAGCTCATTAACAAGAATGGTCAGATCCTGCTCAGACTGTGCTTTTGCCTTTTGCAACGATCGTATCTCTTCTTCTGCAGCATGAGCCCGTTTTTTCTCTGAGGATAATTCTGAAACAAGTCGTTCGTTATTGATGGTGAGAGTCTGAAGCGAAGCTTTGAGTTGTTCGTTCTGCACATTTGCTTCGTTTAATGCGATATCGAGCCGGGCAGAAAGGGTGGTTTTTTCTTCCCGCGCCAGTTTTTCTGCATCCAGCTCTTTTGTTTTTGCATCGATTTCCTGAGAAAGGTTCGATACTTGTTCGGTTAAAACAGAAGTTTCCGATTGGTGAGAGTCCGCGGCTTTTTCTTTATCTTCTAATAGGATACGGATATGTTCTTCAGAAGAAGTCAGGAGTGTTTTAGTATCTCCCAATGCCCGTGAGAGTTGCACAGCTTCAGCAGTTTTTTCATCAAGGGCCTGCACGGTTTCTTCGAGATCTTTTTGGAGTGTGCGCTCATCCATCTCTTTTTTCTTTACACTGGCGCTAAGAATCTCGATAACCCGTGCGTTCTCAATGCCAGTATCTTCAAGTGTTTTTAACCGTGAGGAGAGTGTTTTTATTTTTGAATGAGCGGATGAGAGATCTTCAGAATTCTTGACGGTGATCTCAAATGCTGAGAGAAGGAATTCCAAAAGTTTCCTGCGGTCAGCAGTGACAACAAACATCTGGTCGTCATGCTGGATTTTGAACTGTGTTTTAATCTGTTCCGGGGTTTGCCGTTCAACAGGTGTCTGGAGCATACCTTCGATCATTGAGATCAGGTAGGGAGAGTCAAAGGGTTGTGCGATGAAATTGTCTGCATTGCAATCAAGGACGTATAACAAATCTGCCAAAGAGGATGCGCGTGTCAGGATTATGACCGGAATCATCCAGTGGTACTCATTTGCCTTTATCTGTCGGCAGTAGTCATACGCTTCTTCGCCAAAGGAGGTAGTGTCGCAGATAATCAGGTTGGGTTTTCCTGAATGGTGGAGGGTGTCAATGAGCTGTGTCCCCTCAGTAAAGAGGGTTACCCGGTAATCCTGATGCTCAAGCTGTTCCATGAGCTGCAGTGTCCCTGTTTCACTCCGACCCAAAACGAAAATATCAATGACATTTTCGTTACCATCTGATAGAGGATTATTCATTGCAATCTCTCGCACGGTTAAACTCTCACAGTACTATATGCCTGAATATATGATTTTATATACTGTATTATAGCACTTCTGGTCGAATAGCGAAAGACCGGGCTTTAATTGCGGCAAAACCAAGCAAAAATCACAAAAAAGGAAGGGATTTTAGGAACACGAACTGTGCAGGGCCGGATCAATGGGGATCTGGAGTTCAGTCAAAAGTTCGCTTTCCGCAACCACATTGGGGTCGTTGAGATACATCTCGCGGTGGGGACCGATGGCGACAAAATCGCGTTCCTCAGCATAGGCACCAACCCGGGCCCAGGCTTCGTGAAGTCCGGTGTACGGCCCTTTGTGGATGAGAGTTAAGACCTTGCCCCCCGCAAGCGTCCGGATCTCCATTGATGGATCACTGACAGAGCACCTGCCGGTGATCGGTACAACGCATTCCATATCTGCCTCTTTTTCCTTGTATTCGCAATCATAATACAGTGTCATAAACGGTCCGGCAACCTTCAACCCGTTTCTCTGGTTTTCTTCTGAGAAGAGCTGGCTGCAAAGTCCGGTCATGAGCCGGGTAATGGTTTCGCTGTAGGTGCCTGAACCCCGGTTTCCAACAATACGTACCGGCGCTATCTCCTTTACAACAGGTTCATTTTGTGACATATAGATCAACTCTAACGAGGCATCCCGGTTTCTGAGAATTGCCTCGATCTCCTGTAACCTCATGACTTCAGACCGGATCTCATTCTTGCGCTTTGCAAAAAGCTCCCGGATTGTTTCGGTGTCATTTTTGTCTTTTGCCAACAGGAGCGTTTCGATCTCCGTGAGCGGGAACCCCAGCTCACATAACGTCTTGATCGAAACACCGCGTGCGATCTGGGAGCCCGTATAATACCGGTACCGGGTGAATGTGTCTTTTACCTGTGGCACAAGCAGTCCCCGCTCATCATAGAGACGAAGCGCTTTCTGGCTCAGTCGGGTAATAAGCGAGAACCTGCCTATGGGGATCTGGTCGATTGCCATTGTTACCTTAATGTCTATTCCCTGAAACGATATAGGGTGCCGCAGTCTGCCGCAGGGAAAGGTTTTAAGAAAATTATTGTGATCACGAATTTTTTCTTTAATGATCACCAGATTATCGTGACGGGTTAAAATAGTATGAATACAATATGGACGCGACCTCACTTTTTTTTAATCCACCCGTCAATGAGTGCCCGTGAGATGCTCAGCGGAGAGGGGATAAGGGGAAGATTATCGCGGTCAAACCATCCCGCAGAGACTATCTCTTTGTTGTCGATAGTGATCTCTCCTCCCGCATAATCTGCCACAAACCCGATCATGAACGAGTGAGGAAACGGCCACGGCTCACTACCGAAATAGCGGATATTTTTTACCGTAATTCCCACTTCCTCTTTAACTTCCCGGTGAACGGCATGTTCGAGATTTTCGCCCGGCTCAACAAAGCCGGCGATAACGCTGTGGAGACCGGGCGGGAACCCGGGAGAGCGGGCGAGGAGAATCTGATCTTCTTTTTGCACCAGCACTATGATGGCCGGTGAAAGCCGTGGATAGGTGATCTGGTTGCAGTCCGTACAGAATTTCGCCCGTTCGGTCCGCAGCAGTCGGGTTTTTGCACCACACCGCCCGCAAAACTGCGTAGTGCGGTCGAAGTCTATGATCTGGACTGCAAGAGCAGCGATGGCCAGTTCATCATCCGGGATCTTCCCGAACAGTTCCCTGACTGCGGAAAACTGCCAGCCGGCAGGGAGTGCTGTACCTGAAGCGACTTCGACTGCGTAACAAACAACTGCATCACGGTGTCCAAGATACTGGACTCGCATAACCGTGCAGGAACCAGCGGGATTTGTCTGAAAGAAAATGGTCGGTTTATCCCCGCTCTTTACTGCAACATCGTTTTTACTGACTATTACAAAAAGAGCACCGCTTACCGGGATCGCATCTGGCACGGGGAACCGTGAAACCAATGAACCCGCTGAAAACTTTGCCTCGTGGGTCATGGCATCTACGGAATATCCCCACGATTTATACCAGGAGGTTGAGCGGTGATGGGATCAATAAGGAAATTTATACTTCCCATTGGTTTGCGGGTAGAGCTGCTTTTGATCAGCGTTCCGTTATTGTAGACTTCAATCAGGAGCGTATCTCCCGAGTTATCCTGTTTCTGCGCTGCTACCTGGACTACGCGATCGCTCCAGAGTATTTTGTAGATCTGGACACCGGAGCCGGAGACGGGACGAATAAATTCAGTGTTGCCCACCTCGCCAATAAATGTTCCTGGATATACTATGCGCACCCAAACCCCGTTAGAAGGTACCAGTGTCGGGATGGGTGTGGGAGTGGGCTGAAACGTGACAAATGAAACAACAAGTGGCGGGGGTGTATCTCCAGTGTTCCGCAGGTTAAGTGAACTGATGACCGCTACACCAAGCACAACAAGGATGATAACGATAATAGCAGCAATCAAAATTGTTGGTGGTGATTGCTTCAAATCTTTTGGGACCGATGGAGATGTTGGAACCGGAACAGGGGCTGCTTTGGTAGCTGATGGTCTTTTAAGTTCATCATCAGCATGATCCTGCAGGATCGGAGGAATAGCCGATGAAGGAGTTGTTACCGTTCGGACGGCATCTGCCCAAATCTGTGCTGAATCGGTAATTTCCTGTTTTGTATCAGGCTCGATAGGAGTAACCTGTGGAGGAGATTCAGATTCTTCAGCAATAGTAATTTCCAGATTTTGATCCGGTTCGATAGGAGTTACAAGCGGAGGAGATACAGATTCTTCAGCAATAGTAATTTCCAGATTTTGATCTGGTTCGATAGGAGTAACCTGTGGAGAAGATACAGATTCTTCAGCAACAGTAATTTCCAGATTTTGATCTGGTTCGATAGGAGTAACCTGTGGGGAAGATTCAGGTTCTTTTGTAACAGGAAACTCCGTTTCGTCCAGTTCTAGGGTTGGAATCCAGTTGGAGTCAAAAGATTCAACTATTTCCGCATTTTTTACATGAGCTGGTTCATCGATCCCTGTGGGGATTTTATCTTCTTTAAGAGTTTTTGAAAGCACTGGAGTTGTGACCGGTTCACCCTTCATCGTTTGTGCGTCCATGACCGGTTTACGGGGACTGAAAGTCTCAATGCCGTAAATGGCAGACATCCGTGGCTGGATGACTTTTACCGGATCATACGGAAGGGTACCGGAAGAAAGCGACCCTTTCCGGGCTTCGGCAGCATAAATATTGAGAGTTGCTGCCCACTCATTGCATTCCTTTGTTCTCTGTTCACCTTTTTGCCGGGTAAAGATGAAGTCCACCGGGTGCGGGGCGCCAGCACCGGAGGGATCCATGTGAGACAGGGTGATGATCGGATCTCCTTTCACATCCATTCCCGCTATTACGGTGATGATCATATCGAGAGGGATTGTCCGGAGGTGGAAGGGGGTGACTGAATTATCGATAAGAATGAGACGCCGGCTTGTAAGCATCAGGTCCCGGGACCTGCCATCTATGCGAATATTTTGTGTGGACAGGATGAGAGATTCATCGCTGGATAAGTACGAGTCGCCCATGATACCTCAATCAGGTACGTATAGGTTGTACTGTCCGTGGCAATATGCTTTTTAGCCAGTGCAGTTGAAGACCGGCAATTTTAAGGACTGATTTCCCATGTAAGATAAATGCCCGCAGGGAAACGAGGACAGCATCTGCACAAGTGAAGAGATATAATGTGTCATATGGTAGCAGGGTAAAACAGGATCTGTGTTAGTTGACAAAAAGGAACAACACTCATTTTTTTTGGTTTTGTTATTTGTATGATGTTAATTCTCGATTTTGGAAATTTTTTTATTAAATAATTCTGAAGGAGTTATCACTCAGTACCCTGTAGCATAATACCATCCGCCTTCTACCCGGACACGGACGGGTACGTTGAAAAGCCTGCCTATTTTTTCATCAGTCAGCATCTCTTCCTTTTTGCCATCGTCAACAAATTTCCCGTCATTCATAAGAATGATGCGGGTGATCTCCGGAATGATGTCATGCAGGTTGTGGGTCACAAGGATAATACCGGTACCGGATTGCGCGATCTTTCTTATCAGGTTCCGGAATGTATGAAGGGCGTGCAGGTCAAGGCTGTTGGTGGGCTCATCAAGAATAAGCGCTGCCGGGCGATGCACGAGTGCTCTTCCGATCAGGAACCGCCGGGCTTCACCGGATGACATTTCAGTCATCGGGCGATCCTGCAGGTGCCCGATCTCTAAAAATTTCAGGATTTCATCAGTTCTCATCTCCATAGCCGGGATAACCGTGTGGTTGAAAAGCCCGATGCTTGAGAAGAACCCGGATAGTATTACATCCCTTCCCGAAACATCTCTCGTGTAATTATATTGCAATTCGTTGGAGACGATTCCAATGAAGGATCGCATGGCAAAGACATCCCACACTTCTTCGTTACGGATCCTAAACACTACATTCTCATGGAGCCGGGGGTAGTATTCCCGGTTCACGGTTTTGATGAACGAGGATTTGCCTGCGCCATTGGGACCGAGAATAGCAATGTGCTCCCCTTCATGAATAGTAACCGAGAGGGATTTGAGAACATTCTTTTCCCCTTTTATTACCGTCACGTTCCGAAATTCAAGGAGTGGAGGATTGCGGATATTTTTATGGGAGAGCTTTTTTGTCATTGCCGGGAATTCCTGAAAGTGACATTACCAGAGATATTTTTTAATGAGGAAGATTGTTAGGGGACTGGTATCATCAGCATCATCTGCTTTTTTAGATAAGTCCGCCAAGGCTGATTGTATATTCCCGCATTTTGTCATCGGTCATATAGGAAAGCGTTCCTCCCATTCGATTGCAGAGTCGTTGAAGAAAGCCTCTGCCGGTTTTCATTTCATCTGAAGCTGTACACCCGGATCCCCGGAGGGTAATGATGGCGTTGTTATTGTTACAGTATATCTGAAGGGTGATTGCATCAGATCCGGTGCCAACGAGATCCTCAAGAATGTACGTGACCAGATCCGTAAGATCATCACGATCGACCGCAACTTCAAGGTGTTTTTCTGCCGCAGAGAATGTAAACTCAACTTCCGAAAGGAGTGGCTGCATGCCGATTCGTCTCAACAGTAACTTAATGAACGTTGAATCGTCGTCATCTGACGAGAGGAGATCGTCATCTGAACAGGAAGGAACTGACAGGCCGGTCACGAGTGCCCCGATATCCCGGACAAGGTCACATTCAGCCAGTTCACTGGGTGGACAAAACCCGCGGAGCATGGTGGTGTAATCCGAAAGCAGCCGTGCCGCTCTTCGGGCAAGTGCCGGGTCGATGATGTGCGCAAGCTCTGCACCGTTAAAAGATCGTTCGAGCTTGGCAATAACCTGGCCTGCCTTGAGTGCGAGGTGAATGGAAATACCCTTTCTCTTATGATGCTCGTCGGCAAAGGAACGGAACGCTTCGAGCAGTTCGTCAATTACGTCTCCTTTTATTAAGAGTTCAACTTCTGCTGCCACATCCTCTTCGCCGAGTTCCTCCATGACGTACGAGACATAGTAAAGCCGACCTGCCATGATGGTGAAGAGCTCATTGACCTGTTCCATGCAGTCTTCGGCAAATGCGGCGGTCTCGATCGCCCGCTCATTGTTCAGTTCTGCAATATTTTCAAGTGCCCGTGCATCTGAACGGATGGCGGTAAACATTCGTTTTGCATCGGCAGCTGTTATCACCCGTCCGTGGCCCGGCAGGATGAAATCAATCCCTCCATCAGCAACGAGATCTTCAATACCATCGAGAGAACGGATGAGTGCCAGCTGATCCCATCCACACAGGCCAGCAATACCCGGGTTAGCGGCAAAAAGGATATCACCGATACATAACAATCCGCCCATCCGAATGCAGATGCTGTCCGGGCTGTGGCCGGGTGTGTGATATATTTCAAGAGAGGGACCGGCACCGAACTGGATTATTTCCTGAAGAAGACCCGCACGAGTCTGTCCTCGGGTAATTGAAACCGTGGCGCCGTTTGAGAATGCCAGTGAGATGGGGACTTTGCATGAGGACCGATTGTCGGTGATAAGGTGCAGCCCGATCCTGACAGGAGAGATCGTCTGGCCCAGAAGTTCTGCCTGGGTCAGTTTCCCATCCCCGCGTTCAAGGGCAGAGGCGCCTGCTTCCTGGACTGCAAAGACTGCTGTTTCCGGGTGTGCAAATGCAGGAGTGCATTGCGTGCCGATAAAATGATCGAGGTGGGCATGCGTGAGAAAGACAAATACCGGTCGGTCATGTTCCTCGCGGATTTCTTCGATTACCCGGGCCAGCTGTTCTGCCTGCTCTGCTAGTCCACCGGGATCGATTAAGAGAATGACATCATCGGTCTGGATCAGGTATGAATTAGAAGAGGTGGTATCGATCTTACGTATAAGCGGGTAAATCTGCGCCCCGGGGGCACCCGGTACCGGCTGCCACGACAGGGAAAGGAGTGGGGTTTCACCACCCGGCAAGCGCTTCGCCCTCGGAAGGATAGATGGAGAAGATTGATGTGAACCCGGCGAGTTTTAAGATCTTGTGTACTTCTGCCGCTAAAGCACAGAGTGCATACTTGTCACCGGGATTTTTTAATTTCTTTGCAGTTGCCAGCAGTACCCGCAGTCCACCGCTGCTGATATAGGTGACTGCGGAGAAATTGAGCAGGATCTTCCTGTTTCCGCTTTCGATTTCCTTGTTGATCGCCTGTTCAAGTGCTGGTGCGGTGGCAGTATCAATTCGCCCGGCAACAGATAGTATTGTTGCGCCGTCACGGGTTGCAGATGTAATCTCCATTGTATTTCCCCCAGATTTTTGTTCTTGAGATAAAATTAATTCTTATACTTTTTTGGCGTTTTCAAAAGATAATGCTATTCCCCCATCATCCTGCTTCGTTCAGATATTCTCCCTCTTTAACCGCAAAATGGATGCTGGATTCCGTGATGATCCTATCCCGGTAAATACCGGCACTTTTTTTTGAACTCGATAAGGAGTGACCATTAAAAGAGCTGGTGCACAATAACATATTTGAGAATTCATGGATACGACAAACCTCCGATCACTGATGGTTAAACGGGTGGAATGATTCATGGAGAAATTCCTTAACTGTACGATCGATTCTGATATTCTTGAAATCCCCAAGGTATCCCTTGCGCTCGATCAGGTATTGAGGGTAAATGCGTTCTCTGATGAGGAGATTCTCGATATCCAGCTTGCGGTTGAGGAAGCAATAACCAACGTAATCCTGCACGGATATGATCAAGTCAAAGGAAAGATTGTGATCACCTGCCGCGTTACCCATGGTCTTGCGGAGGTGCAGATCGAAGATACAGCCCAACCATTCAATCCCCTGTCGATACCGGAACCGGATATTACTGAGGATATTGAAGACCGGAAGATTGGAGGTCTGGGTGTTTTTTTGATCCGGCAGGTCATGGACGATATTATCTACCGTTATGAAGCCGGGAAAAATATCCTTGTAATGGTAAAAAAGAAGAAGATGTAAGGGAATTATTCAGGCATCCTTAACGATGTCCTGGATATAGGCAATCCCGATCTTGGCCTTGCTCAGACGGGTGCTGTCCAGCAGGTGCCGCATATCGGAAAACTCTCCATCGGTTACGATCTTTTTTACCTGCGTGTTTAAATCAAGCGATGCATCGTAAGGGATGTTTTTGAAGACTACCCCGTGATTGTGCAGGTACATCTGTTTTCCCGCTCCTTTGTTCAATGGGTTGGTGTAATAGAGCGATGAAAGTTTTTCTGCTGGGAAATACGAGAGGTCTGTGGACAGATCAACGCCGATGCCGAAGCTTACGAGCGTATCGCCTTTGTGCGATGTGCCGGTATCGGATGCGATCCACTGGTGAATCTGCGAGGGGTCCATGATTGATACCCCATTGGGAGGTGCTGCTTCTGCAACCGGGGATTTTTTAAGACCTGAACTTGAAAGCCCGGTGAGCACTCCCCAGATCGTGACCGCAACAACCCCATGATAACTCTTTACCCGTTCCTTTGAAGATGAAAATATTGTCTTGTAGATATCGCTGATACTTATACCGTCAGGCCGGTTTGTTTCGAGTGTGAAATATTCGTTAAACGGTCCGTCAAGTGTGACATTGAACCCGGTATAAACCGTAACATCACTGTCATGATCCAATGGGGTTAAGAAATCAGGTGTATTATTTCCGTCGGTCGGGAGCCAGACCATTGATCCGTAGAGCGTGATCATCTCACCCATCAGGGGCATTGCCTCTTTTATATTGGCACCGAGAGCTCCAAGACCCAGCGAGTAGGTGATCTCCGAAAATTTCTTCGTTTTAATATCGGCTTCGGTAATTTTTGCATAGAGTACTTTATTCAGATCCCCTAAAATCCGCAGTACGGGTGGCGTGGTCAACCAGCCCGGTTCAACGGTAAGCTGCACACCTTCGCCCATAATTTTTTTGTAAAAAATTTCATTGAAGAGTGTCAGGTTCTTTCGCTTATGGATAATATCAGCAACTGCGAGATCTACTGAGGGGAACATATCAAAGACCGATGAGAATCCGGCCATGTCAAGTACTTTTTTCGGGTACTCCCCGACAGTAGCAAGCGCAAACCGTCCGTTCCTGCGTTTCATCTCCTTTTTAAGGCTGTTAAATACCCGCAATCCCCCACTACTCAAATATCCCGTACCCGCCATATCCACAACAAGTTCCTTGTCGTCATCGTAGAGTGCGTCACGTGCCCAAGTTTCCAGCTGCTGAGCCCCGAATGCATCGAGCCGTCCCGATACACAAACGATCACCACCCCGTCCTTTCTCTCGCTCCGTGCTTCCATAGGGTTATCCTGATGAAGTATATCCCGCTCCTTGTTTTTTATTGTTGGGGATGGGTGGCGTGGGGATACAATCTAATGTGAATGGGAGTAGATGGCCGGGATTATGTTACTCGAAAGATTGCCCTTCTTTTTTGTTCATTTATTATTGGGAAAAGATCTCTCATTCGACTGTTGTTGGGATGGGGTGAAATACGCCCAAACAGGGCTCCGTTTTAAGAAAATCATTCCGGAAAATCCCGCAAATCCTTCCTTTTTGGTTCCTGTGGAGAATACGTCTAAATTTCGCTCTAATCCTCAAAAAACGGTAGGAATGCCCCTCTCCTAAAGCCCGCCAAAGGCCATTTAATCGAGGTTGTTTTTACCACTTAGTTTACCCCATTCAGACTCCATAACGCCAGTCAGAACGGGAATGTGAAGGTCGTTTTTTCGGAGGGGATAAAAAGGGGGAAAACGTGCAAAAAAGAAGAGGTTTACAGCCGTGCCCGGTCAGAAAAGAGATATGGAATTCACTCCAATAACCTGTCATGAAACCCGGTAGTGATTCTGTTAGGAAATCTGATAGGGATTCAATCGTGGAACCCGGCAGTGATAAACAAGGCATGGATTTTCTGCAGGTTCTTCAGGTAGGAGGAGGAATTATCTGCGCGATTGCACTGATCTTTCTGATTCTCCGCTATGTCCTGCATATTATCTGAAATTGTTTTTTTATACTCCTTTTAACAAAGCCGATCACATGAGGGACAGATGGACAGGAAATCCAAAAGCTTTACGCGGTTTCAAAACCAGTTTTAATTTAAAGACCGACACGTGAATTCCTAGTTCAAAAATCATAAATATATAATAATTTAAAATGCCTGTTCCCGCTACAGATGGAGAATTATATGTCCCCTTCCAGACCCCATAACCAATCACCGATGAAAAGGATACTCAACGTTCTTTCATCGGATCTCGGTATCGTCATTAGTGTCGCTATAGTTCTTCTTGCAGTCTACCTAATCGATTCCATTACTCCGTTGGGAGAACCGGTTTGGCTCCTTTATTTTATTCCCCTTATCCTGTCATACTGGTCGGAGAGGTCGTATGCAATTCCCACGGTCTGCATCGTAACCTTGTTCTTTCTGATCGGCGGTTTTCTCGTATCCCCACAGGGGATTGCAGTGTCTCAGGCAATTCTTTACCGGTTCACTTTTTTCCTATTCTTCATCAGCGCATCGATTATCCTTTGGGCGATACGCCGGCGGCAACTCCTCTGATAACGGTTGTGAAGGTCCGGTTTATTTTACCTCATCAATATCGATTCCGCTTGCATTATATTTGCAGTTCTCTCCTTTAAAGAACCAGTTCCGGTATACAATTGGCGTGATAATCGTTGTCAGCAGGCTCATGAGCACGAGTACGACATAGACACCCTGGTTGATAATTCCGGCTTCAAGTCCAATGAGAGCCACGATCATTGCAACTTCTCCACGGGGAGCCATGCCAAATCCGACAATAAGTGCGTCCTTATTGCACAGCCCCATCAGCCGGGCAGGAATTCCACAACCGATAACTTTTGTTATAATCGCGACAACTGTCAGGACAATGAGGAATAAGGCGATCTCCGGTGTGATAGCCCGGATATCTGCAAGGATCCCAAGCGAGACAAAGAAGATAGAGGCGAAGATAATCTGGAGGTATTCTGCTCCTTCCTTGAAGTTTTTGCTATTGGACAATATCACGCTCTCAAAGGAGACACCCGCAATAAATGCCCCGACAATCGCAGAAAGCCCGACCGCTTCCGCACACATTGCGTAGAGGAATGCGACCATCATAGCGAAAATGAAAATAAACTCAGGGAATTTTTTACAGAACCCTGTTGCATCGAGTTTACTGACATACTTACTGACAACAAAGATACCGAAGGCTCCGCCAATGACGATAAACGCGACTGCCTTGATCGCGACAATAGCGATTCCCCCTGCTGAGACCGTCCCACTCACAACATCGGTACTAATCGCAAGGGCCAAAAGGCTGAGCACATCATCGATGACCGCGGCGCCGATGATGGCTTTCGCTGCGTCGGTCTGGAGTTTTCCCATCTCCCGGAGTACGTTTGCCGTAATCGCGATGCTTGTCGCAGTCAGGGCGGTCCCAATGAAGATTGCGCTTGGAGTATCAAACCCAAAGGCGAGCGAAAGCCAGTATCCCCCGATCCATGGTACAATTACACCAACGGCAGCAATCACTCCGTTTCGAAACGATAGGATCTCCCTTACATTAAACTCAAGACCGATTACAAAGAGCAGGATGACTGCACCGAGATGGGCGAGACCACGGACAAAATCAGTATAGGTTATGAGCCCGAGTGCGCTTGGACCGACAAGGAGACCTACAAGGATAAGGCCTATAACGGCTGACTGATTGATACGCGAAGCGATGAGGTATCCGCCGAGAGCCACGAACAAAAGCAAGCTCATCTGGAATTCCGGCGATGTGAAGAGATTATCCATTGGCAATTACTTGGGAAGAAGAGTAAAAACCTTTTTTGGTTTTTTAGGTGAAATCTCATTTTTTTTTAAAATACCGACACCCGGTGTGTTTGTCCTTACATGGGTTTCAGGTTAATCTGTGCCCCCCTCAAATTCCGGATAGTGCATTTTGATGCAGATGTCTTGGACCTGATGTATTCCGAGCACAATTTGACCCCCGATTGTAGTTTTTGGATCCAAAAAATGTGATCCATTTTGTAGAATGTCAACCTCTCTAAAAAAGATGGATTAAATCGCTCATTTTCGAAAAATAGGCGATTTTAACAGAATAAAACGTGTTAAATTAACGGGCTTTTACGGGCATCGAATTTTGACACTTGTCTCTGGGTGTTTTTTGGCAGAAGCTGCCGGAAAATGCCCTTGGTTGCCAACTATCACAATCACGTCGGAGAAAAAATGTTTTTGGCAGGGATTGTGAGGGTTTTTGACCTGTCAGGAAAGATTTTGTTTTGTGGGTAGTGATTGTCCGGATAGAAAACTGGAAAATTTTCTTACGCTAGAAAAAAAGTGTACGGTTCTATCTTTCTAAAAAAATGCTCACAGAATTTTTCGTTGATGTAAATTCTTTTTATTTAGTAATGCCTTAAAGAAAAAATTATTTTGAGAAATACCAGCCGGTCTGGGTTTCATTAAGCACTTTCTCTGCTGTCTTTTTTGTCAGCAGGCTTACAATGATCATCGCAAGAATGGCGATAACAAATGCGTAGAATGAGAAGTGCAGGGGAATTGTTGCAAATTGAATACCCATCGCAACGGTTTTGAAATAATTCAGGAAGCCGATGACAAGCGACGATATCAATCCCAGTGACATTGCTGCAAGTGCACCTTCCCGAGTTGCACCCCGCCAATAAAGACCGGCCAGGAGCGGGACGGCAAACGTAGCGAGCATGACGCCGATACCCATCCAGATGAGACTTGCCAGCATCTCGGGCGGACTGATCGCAAGGAGCATGGTGCCGAAAGCGGAAAGCACTACGACAATTTTTGATAGCAGGAGTACGGTTTTGTCATCTGCATCAGGTTTTAACACTTTCTTGTATATATCCCATGAGAACATCGCACCGATAGTTAACATCAGCCGGTCGGTCGTTGACATGACAGCTGCAAGAACGATCACTGCAAAGATTGCCCAGAGCGCGATGATGGGCAATGCATACTGGATTCCGTAGAGAATAACAAAATCCCCGGCATTCGGGACATTCGGGAGGGTGAACACACCTTCTTTTACCATGGCGAGCCCGGCAAACCCGGTGAATTTCAGCAGGAACATGGCAATGAAGTAGATGAGAAACGCTACGAGGGGCGCCCACTTAAAGTACTTGACATCCTTGATTGCCAGCACATTGTTGATAACGTGCGGTGCGCACGCAAGCCCGACCATCAGGAGAATTGCAAACGAGAAGATGTAGGGTATGGCAAATGCACCGCTTGGCATCCACGGCATGGCAAGTGCCGGGTTAACTGATGCGATGTATTCATTGACATGGGTAAATCCTCCCGCATAGAAAATAATTATGGGTGCCATAACAAGCACGCCGACAATCAGGATAATGGACTGGATGAGTGATGCCCATGCGACCGCGTAGAGTCCGCCAATTGCGGTATATACCATAGTCACTACCGTTGCGATCAGAAGGGCCAACCATAGCGGGATTTGGAAGAGCCAGATGAGAACAATTGCAATTGCAGTATACTGGCCCACAAGGTAAATCAGCGAGACGATGATACCGGCAACTGCCGCGAGTGTCCGGAGTGCAGTCGGGCTTTCGTAACGATGTGCGAGATAATCCTGGACTGTGACATAACCCGCAGTTTTAGCAACATTGTGGAGTTTCACGCCGAAGAATATTATACAGAATGCGATCGACAGAGGAACAAAGACCTGTTCCCACATGGTCGGCCAACCCATTTTATATCCCAGCCCGGAAACTCCGAGAAGGGACATTCCCGAACAGACCGTGCCGATCATCAGGAGAATAAACATCCAGAATCCTAATGAACGTCCGGCAACGAGGTAATCCTCGGTGCTTTTTATTTTCTTTGAAGCCCAGAATCCGATCCCAAGCATGGCAATGAAATAAAGAGAAACGACAGCGATGGTGATAAAATCTGCCATTTTAGTCATGCCCCTTAAATGTTATTCCCCAGTAAACAAGCGCTGCAATGGCGATGAGAGTCACCGCACCAAAAACCAAGATTGTGATATCTGGTAATCCAAACATAGTACCCTGCTAATTTGTGGCATGCTAACATTTAACATAATCGAAATTGTTCGGCGTAATGTCAGGGATGATGAAGTTCATTTTTTTTCAATTTCGAAATACCACAATATCAATCCGCTTGCAAGAAAACCAGACTGATGATCAGTTCATTAAAATATGTTTAATACTCAACCGTGCGAAACTATAGCACAGTAAATTAAACCGGCATCTGATGGGGGTATGTCAGCACGCTCAGTCTCTCGGCAGTGACTAAACAGATCGGTGGCCTTACCGCAGTGAATAAGGTTGATCTTGAGATAGGAAACGACCAGATCGTCGGCCTTGTGGGACCAAACGGTGCCGGAAAGACAACGCTCTTAAATATCATCTCCGGTATTACTCCCCCAACTGCCGGGAAAGTCTCATTTTGTGGTGAAGACATCACCGGTATGAAACCGGACCGAATCTGCCGGAAGGGGATCGCTAAGACGTTTCAGATCGCTGAATCCTTCCCTGACTTAACCGCAAAAGAGTGCGTGATGATTGGTGTTCTCTTTGGTAATGACACAGCACCATCTATGAAAGAGGCACAGTCCCAGGCGCTATCAATACTTGCTGAGGTAAATTTCCCCCTTGAGAAAGCCGAAACCCTCAACAGGAACTTAAATGTCGTAGAGCTCAAGCGCCTGCAGCTTGCCCGTGCCCTTGCATCCAACCCGAAACTCCTGCTTCTCGATGAACTTACCACGGGTCTCAACCCGAAGGAGAGCAAAGAAGCCGTGGAATTGATCCGGAATATCCGGGACAAGGGAACCTCCATCCTCATCATTGAGCATGTCATGAGTGTCATCATGGGAGTCTCTGATCGCATCGTTGTGCTCGATCATGGCGAGAAGATCGCAGACGGCCGACCGTATGAGGTCGTGAATAACCAGCAGGTCATCGATACTTATCTCGGTGACTTTAACGCGTTCTAAGTAGGGGATAAAATGCTTGAAGTGACCGGCCTCAATGTCTTTCACGGGAATCTTCAGGTCGTCTGGGATCTAAGCTTCCATGTCGGGAAAGGCGAACTCGTGACACTGATCGGGCCAAACGGAGCCGGGAAGACGACAACCGTCGAGACCATCATCGGTCTCAACCGGAAAGCCTCAGGTTCTGTCGTCTTCGAAGGTGAGGAGATCATCGGTCGTCAGCCCTACGATCTTTTCCGGAAAGGGCTTGCGCTCGTGCCGGAGAAACGCGAGATATTTCCAAAAATGCCGGTCGTAGAAAATCTTCTTCTCGGGAGGATCGGACAGAATGAAACCGAAAAGACCCTAGCCCATATCTACCAGATTTTCCCTATCCTGCAGGAGCGGGAAAACCAGAAGGCCGGAACCTTAAGTGGCGGTGAGCAGCAGATGCTCGCGATTGGCAGGGCACTTATGTCGAGACCCCGGCTCCTTATCCTTGACGAACCTTCTACAGGACTATCACCCCTTCTTGTCGGACAGGTTTTCAGGTCTCTTGAACAGCTCGGCAGGGAAGGGATGACAATCCTCCTGCTTGAACAGAACGTCCGCCACGCGCTCGATATGTGTCATCGCGGGTATGTTCTTGAGAATGGGAGAATCATCAAAGAGGGGAAGGCAAAAGAGCTCAAACGCGATCCGCACATTCAGAAAGCGTATCTCGGTTTTTAATGACTGGTCGTGGTTACTCAAGTTCTTTTTTACAAATCAGAATTGAATGTAAAAAAGGGAAAAAATTTGCAACCCTTTTATCCGATCAAAATCTTTTAAAGTTTTATTACGGGAGGGGCCGTCATTTTAATTTCAGTGGTGGGAAATTCCTTATCCAAATCGTGAATAGGAACAGTATTCCACCCTAGCCAGTAGCCTCCGATATCTTGCATTAACTGGAGGAATTTTTTAAGTCAAGAGGTTTGACAACATATCCATTTGCATTATAGCCATACGAGCTGATTACATCTTTTTCCGCATCAGAACTTGTAAGCACAACGACGGGGATTTCCTTAAGGTGAGGTGTTTCTTTTATGGTTTTAAGAACTTGCAGTCCATCCACTCTTGGGAGACGTAGATCTAAAAGGATAAGGTTAGGACGAGGGCTTGTTTTCATTTCCTTGTACTGGTCACGGTGAAACAGGAAGTTTAGCGCTTTCTCGTCATCATTGGCATGGTAGATAATATTTGCCACTCTGTGATCTTTCATACTTCTTAAAACAAGTTCTGCATGAGCGTCATTATCTTCAACCAGGAGAATAACAAGTGGTTCGCCCACAAGTTTTACCATAGGTGTCACCACTCTATATCATTGATATTATAGATGTTGGTGTTTGAGAAACCAACATTGTTTATCGATATTCTTTTTCAAGGTGCAGTATCCGTCAGAACGTTACACATAAAAAAGTATGAACCGGTTTTTAGAAGATTCCGTAAATTATTCCTTTTGTGGTACTGCCCTAATCCCTTTCCTTCCACGTCCTTTCCACCATACCTGCAACCGTTCCGGTAAGTTCACCAGTCCCTTGGGCAGGAAGATAATCGTGAGGATGAGAATGAATCCGATGATAACGTATCTCCCGAAGGTAAGTCCAGTTGCTTTTAACCCTTCCCAGATGATCGTGAGCACAATCGTCCCGATAACCGGTCCTGCAAGGGTGCCAAGACCTCCGAGTATTACAAAAGTAATTGGCCAGAACGAATTGTCGACGCCATACAATTCCGGTGTAATGTACCCGATATGGTGGATCTGCAACGCCCCGGCAACACCGGCAAGGTAAGAACTCATGGCAAATGCGATGAGCCGGTAGCGTACAGGATCTACACCGGCAGCGCGGGCTTCAAGTTCATTCTCACGGATCGCGAGGAACGCAAGGCCGATACGGGATTTCATAATATACCAGATTGCGATCAGAGAAGCGATCGTAATAACGAGGATTGCGTAATATTCGATGAGCTGGTATCCAGGAATGGACGGGCTAACGAGCCGGGGCGATGCAATCCCATCCCAACCCCCAGTCATCGGTGCGAGTATACTGACAGTAAGAGCCTGGACGATGATGGCAAACCCGAAAGTAACCATTGCAAGGAACCACTCCTTAAGTCTGACGCAAGTAAGCCCAATGAGGACGCCGATGAACGCGGCAACGGTGGCCCCAAGAAATATGGTAATGAACGGCGAGATCCCACTTTGTATCGCAATCAGGGTTGAAGCATATGCCCCGATGCCTAAAAATGCTGCGTGGCCAAGTGAACCCTGCCCGGAATATGCAAGCAGGTTCCATGCCGATGCAAAAATGATGGATATGAGCATCAGGACAAAGAGGTTCAAGAGGAATACACTGTCCGAAATGAACGGGAATGCTGCTGTTATAGCGAGTATTGCAACGAGCCCGTATTTTATCAGATCATCCCGTTTAAATTCCATTATCTCACTCTCCCTTCTCCCCGAATAACCCGGTTGGGCGTATTACGAGTACAATAATCAGGATAATAAACGAGATAGCGTCTTTCCAGATCCCGCCAAGATAGTACGCTGCGCTGTTCTCAGCGATACCCATTAAGAGTCCGCCAATGATTGCTCCCGGAATGCTGCCGAGCCCGCCGAGGATAATGATGGCAAAAGCCTTCACGGCGGGAATCGATCCCATGTACGGGTTGAAAACCTGTCCGCTCACCACCCAGAGCGTCCCTGCAGCAGCCGCGAGTGCACACCCGATACCGAAGCTGATGATGTCTATCCGTTCAACATTGATGCCAATAAGCTTCGCCCCTTTCCGGTTCTGGCTTGTTGCCCGCATCTCCATACCAATCCTTGTCTTTTTAAGGAAGAGGAAAAGGGCAATGAGGATCGCAGCAGTAAACGCAATGATGATAATGTAGTCGACGGGGACGTTGAGTGAACCTACCGGGACCGTGATGCCGTCATAGGGACTTTTAACGCTCTGCCATGCGTCTCCCCATATCATTGCGGCCCCGTTCTGGAAAATATAAATGAGCCCAATAGAGAGAAAGATCTCATTGAGTTTACCGGTGCCAAGGATTGGACGGAAACAGAGCCGTTCGATAACTGCACCTATGCCGACAAGAGCGAGCATGGACAATAAGAGGATTACATAGGGATTGATGCCGGTCAAAAGAAAGACCGTTGCAGTGATGTACGCACCGATCATGAGGAACTCCCCATGCGCGAAGTTGACGATCTTCATTACCCCGAAGATGAGGTTGAGGCCGGTGGCAAGCAGGATATAGATACAACCGGCATAGAGTCCCCAGAACATTATCTGTAAAAAAATCCCAATGTTGTCCATCGTCACCTGTTTGTTCTTTGTTTTTGTGTAAAAATCATACTGCCTGTGATAAAAAAGGAATGGTACCGGATTTCAAGCACTTCCGGCTGTGTACCAGGAAGGCAGAGTGAAGTCCGTTGTCTTAAGGTTATCAGGCCAGACAATTGCGGGCCGTGTCTCTCCAATTGTCGCGTTATATGCGAGCTGTTCCATCCAGAGATCAAAGTTTGACTCCCGGAAATCGGGTGAGAACGAGATGGTCTGGTCCTTCATCGCTTCGATGACTTGGGGCATCTTCAGATTTACAAGTGCCTGCCTGACAGTTGCCTTATCCGTGGTTCCTGCATTGCCGATTGCCTTTGCTGCTATGAACACACCTTCGTAGGTTGAAGCACCCATCATGTCAGGGTAGGTGCCAAACCGGGTGAAGTACGCCTGCTTATAACCGCTCTGGCCATCCGCGACTGCACCAGCCGGTGCCGTATAAGGTGAGAACCTGCTCTCGATGATGGCCCCTTCACCATACTGCCCGAGATCCTTGTAGAACTGGGAGTTGTCATTGTTCTCAACGTTAAGGAAGATCGTGTTCAGGCCGATATCCCTGCGTGCCTGTGTAATAATCGGGGCACCTTCGTTGGGGAACGCCGCTAGGTAAACTGCATCAGGGTTTGCTGCTTTAATTGCAGTCAGCGGGGTCCTAAAGTCACTCTCCCCCATCTTGAAGCTCTGCTGTGAGACGAGCTGGATATTGAGTTTATCCTTTGTGATCGTGTTGTTCACCGCAGTCTGCACACCTTTACCAAATGCAGTATCCTGGTACAGCAACGCGAGACGGAGCGGTCGGTCCGCGGCAAAACCGGACTTCTTTGCAATCGCCGACCGGAGAACCTGATCAATGAATGCCGTTGTGTACTGACCGTAAGTGTCAGTGGTCGGGCAGTGGTGGAAAATATAACTTGTGTCAATGTCGGTGCGGTGGGTGATGATGGGGCTTGATGCACCGGTCACGATGTACGGTACTTTATACTCCGCGATAGTCTGTTCGTACGCGGAGGTTACGGCGCTTGAGTATCCGCCGACAAGGATGTCCACCTTATCATCAGTGATCAGCTTGGTTGCGGCTTTCTGGCCGCCCGCTTGAGTGGACTCATCGTCCCCTACGATCAGCTTGATCTGGGCCTTCGACCCGTCTTTTAAGGTCACGCCTCCATTGGCATTGATCTTATCGGCAGCGACCTGAGCCGACTGCCACATATTATTGCCAACATTGCTTGCCGGGCCGGTCTGAGACACGATAACACCGACTTTGATTACACCCTGAGGTGCCGACGTAGTCTGCTGTGTAGCCGCCTGCTGGGTACAGCCAGCGATTAGTGCGGCCACGAGAAGGAGGGCCGCGATGAAGAGAACCTGGTATTTCATTTCAAATCCCCTATGCTATGATATAGCATGGCAAAGTAATTGTCGATAGCTTACTTGAAAAGAATATCGATTTTATTCCGGATGAAATACTCTTGAAAATTTCTGGTGGTTTATCGTAATGACATTGATAGCATATGGCAAACGTTCAGAATGACGAAATATCCAAAAAAATATCGATCGCTTTTCTTCGTATTCGCTTTTGTCTCTAATTGCATCTGGTTATGCCAAACAAAAAATTTCCTCACGATGAAATTTTTTACCGTGAATCTTTCCGTGGATGAAAAATCCCTATGATCTCCCGCTTGATCAATTCTTCCGGGGTTCGGCTGAAGACTTCGAAATCTGCCTCAGCCTGTGCGAGCTCCCGTGCCCGTTTTTCAACTGCGGGACGGAGCGTGATCCGTTTCTTTAGGATATCTTCCTGTATCCTGCGCAGTTTCAGGGTCCCATGCAAAAGATCCCGTTCAACGGGTCTTATCATCGGTTGGTACTTGTGGATGAAGATCTGGATATCTGATTTATCGATTCCTTGTGTGGGATCAAAGAGGAAATTTCTCTCCATCTTTTCCCGCCATGCGAGAAGCTCGTTTGTGAGAGTGTTATCGAGATGGGGAATAACATGTAAAGCATTTCGCGTGATATCAGCAGCAGTTCTGATTCCTAAAGACTTCAGGGAATTTTTAAGCCCGGTTTCGATCCGGGGT
>JBAZQT010000095.1:0-8614 GCA_041645055.1 Methanoregula sp.
CCCATTAACCTGATAGATATCCTCCGAACACTACCACTTCACTCCAAAACCCGAAAATTCCCCGCTTGCGTCTCCCATGGTCACCGCAAGATTATCCACGCGGATAACTGCATCTCCCTCTGCCTTTACCATCCGCACAAACACATCCAGTGCTACCCGTTCACCTTCCGCCACCATTAGTACCGAATTGTCCGGCATATTCTTCACATACCCGGTCACACCTGCCGCCCGTGCACAACCCGTAACAAAATACCGGTATCCCACACCCTGCACTTCACCGCGTGCAACTGCCGTGATCCGTATCATTGTCCAGATGATGGAAATGCCTGAATGTAAAGGTTACTCATCGATTGCAGGAAGTATATTTTTCCGCTATCCTTAGTCCCCCTGCTCACACGCCATACCGATACCCTCATATCGCCCGGTACAAAATATGCCTGTAGGACAATGACTGACGAATTTTCTGATATACCGGTATTTATGGAGCAGATGGCAGAGTCGATAAAAAAGACCGCCGTTCTGTTAGACAATGTTGAGACATCAGCATTCTTTGACCTGATGTTAAAGGCAAAACGGGTGTATGTGGCAGGGGCTGGCCGCTCCGGGTTGATCGCCCGGGCGTTTGCCATGCGACTGCTCCACCTTGGTTATGAGGTTTACGTGGTCGGTGAGACCGTGACTCCGGCACTGGAACCCGGCGATACGATGGTGGTCTTCTCGGGATCGGGCGAAACCGTATCAATGGCTACATTTTGTTCAACGGTCAAAGGACTCGGGGGCACTATCTGCCTCATCACGGCATCTCCGAATTCGAAGATAAGCAGGATAGCAGATCATATTGTAAATCTGGGGGATCTCACCGGCTATTACCGTGGCGACCACACGTCGTTTGAGGTCCGGCAGATGACAGGACAGTACCGGTCAGTTTCGTCCGTATTCGCACCGTTGGGGACATTATTTGAGACACTCGCACTGGTCTTTTCTGATGCGGTCATCTCTGCACTGATGGAAGCTAAAAAGGAGGATGCAAAGGAACTGAAAGGACGGCTTACCAATATGGAATGAGAGCCGGCCTCGTGCTCTCACGCATTGTCAAACATGGGATATAATTCCAAGAACTTTTTTATCAAACGTTCTCGTTTGCCATCTTACGACAATTAATAAGATCCTACGATCAGGTATCTGCTGATGAACGCAAAGCTGGTCGTTCTCCTTGCATTCGGTCTTATCATTATTGTTGGCGGTGCGATTGTTCTTCTCAACAACCCGTCATTTCCCGCCAATCCGTCACATACTGGACCAACCTCTCTTCCTGCAGTTGAAGTCAGGTCCTACCAGGGAAAAGATCTGTCATCGATCACTGCATTCCACGAGAATTCCATTAAGGGGCCCCAGCATATCAATGCATCCGATTATCGTCTGACCGTCACAGGATTGACCAATAAGACTGATATCTATACCTATACCGATGTGCTGGGTCGATACCCGCATTATACCAAGCTCGTCACCCTCCATTGTGTTGAAGGCTGGGATGCAACTATACTGTGGGAAGGGATACAGGTGCGGGATATCATCCGGAATGCCGGTCCGGATCCCCGTGCAAATACCGTAGTCTTTACTGCACACGATGGATACACCACGTCATTTCCGCTTGATTACCTGATGAACCGGGATATTATCATGGCCTACAGCATGAACAATGTCACCCTACCCGCGGAACGAGGGTTTCCTTTCGAGCTGGTGGCAGAAGACAAATGGGGATTCAAATGGGTGAAGTGGATCGAGAAGATTGAATTGACTGATGATCCCAGCTACAAAGGATACTGGGAACAGCGGGGATATTCCAATACCGGGGATCTTGACAAGAGTTACTATTCCTAGCGACAACGGTGCGATCTCATTATAGGGATTATATCCCGGTTTTATTGTATATCGATCGTACCGGTAATCATCTTTCGTGTCATCGACAGGATCCATGCACGGTTCAGGAAGAGGTGAATGGCGACCAGGAAACAAAGGGTTACTCCTGCCCAGTCGTGAATGTTGCTCATAAGCGCTAATGGCAGCACGATATCCACAAGTCCGAATGCCCGCATAAGAACCATGAACTTGAAGAACCCGGTCACAAAACTGAACAGGAAGACAATCCCTAAAGCGAGATCAACGCACCACTTAACGACTTGCATATTCACCCTTATCATTTCCTCAACCCTCATGCGGATTATAGGCTGATAAGGTTAAGGATATTGCGAAACGAGCACTTTTCGGCAGGTAGTTCTAACACAGCAGGCAGATATGCCATGTATCGGTCCCTTCAAACCAGCACTGTTTTCACTTTCACAACACCCTCTCCTTTGGATTATATCCCCATCATTCCAATGGTCAGATTCCTAAGGAACTGATCCATATGACTGCCCAACGAATTGAGACCGGTACACAAGCAAGCGATATACTGGGATTTTCAGAACGACTTTTCTCCGGATGGCTGGAGATGTATGAAGACAACCGGCTCTATCTCCATTATATCATTTCACGGGATCGAAATGAGGGTCATACCCAAGCCCTGCTCCAGAGATGGTTATCGGAAGGCTACGATGTCCGGGTGGTGATGCCAAGGCCCATCATGCAGCATATCTTAAAAAAGTTCCAGTTCGTCCCATCCCATGAACGACTCACCGATCATTACGAGGACGATGTAGAAGTCTGGTACCGGCCGGGTGTCGGACACGCTCCATTTATCCCACCTGTGGAAGCGGTCCTATGGTTGAACTGACCAGAACACCGTTCTTAATGGTGATAGTCCTGAACTGGTTTGCAAGCACTTCATCATCATTATCATAATAAGCCATGAGACCCACCGCGTAAGTTCCGTCCGGCAACAGGGTGTACTCCATGTTCATCTCCGGGACAGCGGTTGTATGGGAAAGTGTGTACTCATCAACATTCCCCGTCTTTACATCAAAACCACCTGTCCAGCTCGTCACAAGCGAGCCGGCCGGGAACTTCTTCATGCCATCACCGAATAAGGCATCGCCGGTTTCCGTAACAGTATAAGGAATAATCACGACAGTATTCTGGTTTCTCGTTGTATTGACATAGGTAATGAGTGTGGCATTGGTACTATACGTCTTGTCATGGAATGAAACCCAGGAATAGTAAATGTCGGATCCACCAACCGTAACATCATCATAATTCATATCAACAAGGAGCGGCTGGGTTTTTCGCTGCTGGCTGTAAAGGAACCGGGTGAGTGTGCCTAAGAAGGAAACCGTGCCGGCTTTTTGATCTGCGAAATAATACCACCTGCCATCCCATGTGGGTAATTGGTACAAACCATTGGGACCAGGACTGATTGGCTGGCTCCCTATTGATAGGATCGTTGAACCGTTGATCTTGTAATACGTCTTGAATACACGAGCAGCATTGTAGGGATCACGTAATTCAAAAGCCCCATTACCTTTGCCGATAAACAGGGGTCTTGAGAGGGTGGCTTTACTACGGGAGACCAATCCTGCATCTGCCTCTGCTGCCGTCACTGTATCCTGATCCATGGAAGGAGAGATATGAACAGCGCTGGTCCGTGAGGACTCGGCTAGGATCTTCTGGAAGAACGTATCCCAGTTTGGTGCGATCTTCACACCTTCGCCATACTGCTTATATTTTGCCGGGTCCATTGCATCCGGTGAGGCAATCGAGATCCCGGCTACAGCCTTGCTGTAACTATTATGTCGCTCAAAGACAACGGCTTGCTTGACGAGTCCTATCGTCCTGTCAATATCCGCAGATAGTTCCGGTCGCTTCTTTTTGATATTTTCGAGAAGCGAAACGAGATCCACGGATGTTGGTGCGCTCCCATCGGATACACCAAGACTGATTGCATCGTTATAAGCACTTTTCAGGTCGTGGAGTCCCTGCGGATCGTCACAGAGCGGGACCAGTTTTGCACCAAGAACATCAAGACTTTCCCGGATCGCGGGAACCTGCTTCACATTGATTATCGACATGGTCAGGACTATTTGGGAATCCGATGTCTGTGAGGTGTATGAATCGGCAATCTTTTGTGAGAGTGCCAGGGAATCCATCTCCGGGCTTGAGGTGAGCGCTTCTAAAAATATCTCATAATCGTAACTGCCCCACTGGATTTCCTCGGATCCCAGCATCAGGTGAGTATACGGCTGGACGGTCTTTCCTACCTCAAGAGATGACATGAGACAGGCATCAAACAGAATCGGATCATAGGTAATACCGGTCTCCTTAAGTGCGGTATCGATATCATTCATGTGGAGTGAATTAGACGTGATCTCATCAACGCCAATACCATCGTAGGAAGCGCCATGATCGGATATGATAAGAATTGTCCTGTTTGCCGTCCGTAACTCTTGTGCGGTGCGTAAAAATTTTAACAGGCTTGGTCCAGAACCCATATCCGCACCAGGATCTGAGTATAAATATTGGCCGTTTCCGAATTTCCCGTCTTTTGCATCATCCTTCAGTTGCTCGATCGTGGCGATCTTCATCCCCCGCCACCCGTCTTTATCCGCCCCACCAAACGCAACTATGATATCGAGTTTTTTCACATCGATATCCTTATAGGTGTTGACCATATTGTTGATATCATCAGTAGCGGCATTGCTACCAGATTCCAGATCACTACCAACGAGGTAGACGAGTACCTGGGTCTTGGCCTGATTACGGGTAATATCCGCCGCTGTGCACCCGATACACAAAAAGGCCGTCATAATGAGGGCAAAGGCTGTTATGAATCCCACTTTCCTGATATTCCAGTTACTATCTACTCCCATTGTTATACCCCACAGAAATCCCGTAGTCAATCGTTACGGAGATCATGCTATAATTCCCCCTCGGTTTAATTCCGTGAAAACAAAAACTCGCCCGAAGTGAATTCATGGGCCGCATCATGACATTTTTCAGACTGATAACTTATACAATCTGCGATGGGAAAAAAGGGAATGTTGTGGCTTTTCTTACCGGTTTATTTGGTTTTGCGGAAGTTGTCCTACCGTTGAGCTTGTCACGGCACCATTCCTGATGGTAATGATCCGGAACTGGTCGGTCAGTGCTACATCATCATTATCATAATATGCCTGGATGCCTGCTGCATAGGTACCGTCCGGTAACATGGCGTATTCTATTGCCGTGGCCGGCCCCGCCGATCCTTGTGAAAGGGTATATTCACCCTGTTTCTGAGTCTTCACATCAAATCCACTGGTATAACTGGTGAGCCGCGAACCCGTTCTGAACTGGTCCATGTCCCCGCCGAAGACTGCACCTCCGTCCTTTGTCTGAGTGTATGGGACAATCAGTATTTCGCATTTGTTATTGCTGGAATTGACATAGGTGATGAGCGTCGCGTCGGTGCTCCCGTATTTGTCCTGAATCGAGATCCAGGAACTATATTCGGTATACCCTCCGGAGGTAACTTCCTCGTAATCCATATCAACAAGGAGAGGTTGCGGCTTGCTCCCGGGGCTCGCAAAGAACAATACTATCTGGTCCCATATGGATCCCCTGCTTGTTGCATGGTCCGGGAAGTAATACCACCTGCCGTCCCACGCGGGGAGCTGGTAGAGACCATCAGAACCGGGAAGGATTGGCCGGGTACCAATCGACAGGGCATGGGAACCGTTGACCAGGTAAAAGGATTCATACACACTCGCATCGCGATACGGATCATTGAGTTCATACGTTCCGTTTCCCCTGCTGATAAAACGGGGGCTTCCAAGCGTAGATTTCTTGTCCGGCACCGGATGTTTTACCTGAAGTGTGGTTGAATCTTCCTTATCCGTCTCCTTCTCTATTGTGGGGGTGACCTTCACAGTCTGGTGCTGTGCAGGGGTATCGGTTTTATCTTCAGGTTTTGCTGTCACTTCATCGTGTGGCTGGGTAGTCGTTGTCGTAGTCGGATGTTCAGATGTGGCGGTTGCTGTAGTCTGGTGTTCGGACGTTGTAGTGGTCAGTGACGGTATTTCGGTTTTATCTTCAGGTTTTGCTGTCACTTCATCGTGCGGCTGGGTAGTTGTTGTTGTAGTCTGGTGCTCGGATGTTGCGGTTGTCGGTGATGGTGTTTCAGTTTTTTCTTCAGGTTTTGTTGTCACTGCATCGTGTGGCTGGGCAGTTGTTGTGGCGGTCTCGCTTACGCTTTTTGTTGTCGCTGACGGTGCCGCTACATCAGAATCTTCAGATGAACTCGAATGGGATGCTACGATCATCTTTTTGAAAAATTTGTCCCAATAGAAGCCGACCTTGACCACATCACCGTATTTATTGTACTGGTCGAGTGTCATTGCATCCGGCGACGCAATTGACAGGCCGGCTACGGTCGGGCTGTAGCTGTTATGCCGTTCGTAGACAACGGCATCTTTCACAGCAAGGATAGCGGTCTGGACATCAGTTTTTAATTCCGGCCGCTTTTTTTCAATATTCTCAAGAAGCGAAACGAGATCGACCGATGTTGGTTCTCCACCGTTCGAAACCCCGAGACGAACGGCACCATTATAAGCACCTTTAAGATCGTGAAGGCCTTCTTTCGTATCTGATATGGTATCGAGTTCTACTCCAAGGATTTCGAGACTATCCCTGACTGTCTTGATTTTTGTAACATCAATGATCGATGCAGTCTTAGCTTTTGCAGGATCTTTATCGTCAATATATGCATCAGCAATCTTCGTCATGAGTGTCTTGGGATCCAGGGTAGGGGTTTCGGTCAGCGGTTTTATGACATTTTTGTAACTGTAACTGCCCCGCTGCATCTCTTCTGACCCCAGCATCAGGCGGGTGTGTGGCTGGACAGTTTTTCCTACTTCAACAGAAGACATGAGACATGCGTCGAATATGAAAGGTGGGTTTGAGAGTCCTGATTCATGGAATGCGTCACTGATCTCTCCCATCTTGAGCGTGTTCTTGGAGATATCATCAGTTCCAATTCCATCGTAGGAATTGCCGTGGTCGGATATGATGAAGATTGACTTGTCTGCAGTCCGTACCTTTTCGACCTCGGTTAAGAATTTTTTCAGGCTCTTTCCGGATCCCATGTCTGCACTCGTATCGGAATACAGGTATTGCCCGTTGCCGAATTTTTCATCTTTTGCATCGGCCTTGAGTTGTTCTATGGTGGCAATATTCATCCCTTTCCACCCGGCTTTATTCGCTCCACCGAACGCGACTATAACATCGAGATCTTTGGCATTGGTGTCACCATACGAAGTGACAATATCGTTGAGATCGAATGTTCCGGTTGCGGATTTTGTTTCCAGATCGCTTCCAACCAGGTACAGGAGCACCTGGGTCTTGGCATGGTTCGCTGAAGTTTCTGCTGCCACAAATCCCCCAAGAGCTGTGGTCAGGAGTAGGATGACCGCAAGGAGAAGGGGTATCCTGAAACCCGGTTTTTTCGGCAACTGCATGAATAATCCTCATTCTGGATGTGAAACTACATTACAGAAGATTACATCCCGATTTCGTAATGTCTGTACTGCGGGGTCATAAACTTGTCCAAATTACTTTTTAGCGCCGTGAATGTTCATGGCAACCTGCTCAGCCTGATAGCTTACACAAAAAAGGGAGAAGCTTCCATATGCGGGAACAGGTATCCGGGTTTACACCGGATCCTGACATGCCAGATTATATCCAGAAACGTGCAATCGATCATGGAAGAACCTATGCTCGCTACGGCCGACCTCCATATACACTCCCCGTACTCGATAGCAGTCTCCCGCTTCATGCAGCCGGAGCATCTGCTCGCAGGATGCGTGACAAAGGGCATCAATGTACTGGGCACTGGCGACGCACTCCAGCCGGACTGGCAGAACGGCTGGAAGCCATTCCTGGAAAACGAAGCCGGCATTGTCATTGTACCTCAGGGAGAGATCGAAGATATAAAACGCGTTCACCATGTGATCCTTGCAGAAGACCTCGATCAATTCAGCCAGCTCCGCGACCTGCTGGAAGGGAAATGCAAGAGTTTTGCAACGAGCGGGCGACCACACGTATACCTGAGCGGGGAAGAGATCGCCGCATTTGCCCATGAGGTTGGTGCTCTTATCGGTCCTGCACATGCATTCACCCCGTGGACAGCGATGTACGCTTATTTTGACAGCGTTTCCTCCTGTTATGGGAACGAGAAGATCGATTTCCTCGAACTTGGCCTTTCTGCGGATAGCTCCTATGGTGCAGCGATTCCGGAACTCTACGAGGTCCCGTTTCTCACCAACTCCGATGCCCACAGCCCCTACCCGGACAAACTCGGCCGGGAGTTCAACCGCATCCGGCTCGAACACGGAACTTCTCAAGATGTGCTGGCGAGTATCAGGAAAGGGGCAATCGAAATGAATGTGGGATTCTTTCCGGAGGAAGGGAAATATAACCGCACGGCCTGCACCCGGTGCTTCACCCAATACTCACTTGAACAGGCCATCGGTCATGCATGGCGCTGCCCGGCTGATGGCGGGATCATCAAGAAAGGCGTGTCTGACCGGGCAAAGGAGCTTGCAGGGGGAGGCCAGACCCGCCCTCGCCCACCGTATCTCCACGTCCTCCCGCTCAGCCAGATCATCCAGACAATGGAAAATGTCTCGTCCCCGAACACGAGGAAGTG
>JBAZQT010000096.1:0-8554 GCA_041645055.1 Methanoregula sp.
AGTTATCGTGTAGCCTTATCCTTTTCCTCTTGGTTTTTCTGATACTCCTTGCAATCGCAAAACAGAAAATAGTGCTTCTAGAGTGACTATTTTTCTAATAAACCCTCTTCGGCCCGGAAATTTTTTTCTTCAAATATTTCTTAAAGAGATGATTTATCTCACATCCTGGTTGTGTATCTCTTAATGCCTGCCATCGATGCATTGAATATTTTTCATCGCCAGTGTCAGTCCATCCTCTGGGAAATCCACATTCTTCTTCAGCATCTTCAATTGTTTTTCCGATACTTGTAAAAAATTCCCGGGTGTATCGCTGTTGTGAATCAATAATTGGGCCAAATTTTTTATAACAATCGAAAACGATCTTAATGATTTCTGTCAGATTTTTTCTTCCTGCAGTTTCAATGTCATCTTCCGGTACTGAAGGGAGATCACGAGTGGGTATAATCCAGATTTTATTATCGGGGTAGGTACCTTTCATACCATAATTATTCCCTACATGTTGGGTAACCCTCCGGAAATCATTAAAAAATTTCGAAAGAGGATCTTTTTGTAATCGAATTTGATGGACTTTATACCATTCATCAAACCCCACGATATCTGAAAGTACGGCTTGGAGCGAAAATGTTACACTTCTTGATGATGCAGCGAATGCACTGAGATAACATTTCACTTCAAAAATATTTGGACCGGACCCGGAAATTTTTTCCAGAAAAAAGTCAGCTTCAGCCACTTTTAAAGCTACTAATCCAAATGACCTAATCCCCATATTTGTTTCTCACCCATTCGTGAAATCGATCTTAAATCGATCATATCCATTCAGGTTAATCTCATATTCTACCCTTTCAATCCCGGTGGGAATCCCTGCTGAAAAATTCTTCGCATTAATTCTTGGAAAATCTCCATTCACCTCAAATAATACCTCTTCAATAATCCGGAACCGCATCTTCTCGTATTCCTCATTGTGGTGTGGAGAATACCCGATGTGAACGAGTGCTGATTCAAATTTATCAAGAGCGTCACCATCTTTAACGAGGAGATTCCGACAGGATTCAATAATTCTAGGAAGCGTCAGCTCAGCACCACCCTCTTCCCGAAGCCGCACCCCAAAAAAGAATAATTTTCCGTTTTCCGGAGGATCCAGCTGCTCTATTCCATTGATATGAAAAACTCGTCCACGGGAAGACGTAGTTGCCTTCACCTCAACAGAACATCCCGGCCATTCAAAATCGTGACGGCTCCCGAATGGTCCCCGCCATCGGTTCACTGCTTCTGCGGGTCCAACTTCAGGGATCAGTTTTTCAGTCAGATAACGAATCTCGGTAAATAGCCCGATCACTTCGTTCCGGGACAAAAGATCCTGTGGGATCTGTCCCCAGAACCTCCGCCATTTTGCCAGGACGTAATGAATAATTTCTGCCGGGGATCTAATCCCCTTCAGCATTTCGGTTATAATTTCACTGCCGATAAGATCGAAACCTGAATACCCGGCTGGATCGATGCAGATGAGATCAATATATCGCGAAGGGGACTGGCCGTGAACATTCAGTTCCCGGGTTACAACTTGGATCCCCCGGCTCTGCCGGTCTTCGCAGGCTGAATCGTCGGGTCTAATCTGTACCAGAATATGCCGCTGGTTTTCCGAATCGATTGCACAAAATACCTGTACAGAAAGTTCTGGTACTGATGGTTTCGCGGTAAGATTCTCTCCTTTGGGTGGATTTGTCTCCAAAAGTGCCCAGAGTTCTGGGGAAATTTTTACCATTATGATTATCTTCCTTCAACGGTCCCTGAAATATATTCCTCAACCGGCTGGGGATATTCTGATTTCGGGAAGGAGAATGCAACCCCGATAAGATCGCAGGAACTACCGGGATTTTCAAACAGACGTATCCGGTTCCCCTCGCCATCATCAAGCAAATCGTATCCTGAATATCTGCTTATAGGATAGAGCAATAATAATCCTTCTGCCTTCGAACGCTGCTCTCTTGCAGCTTTACGACTCTTTGTTCCTGAGCGTATTGCCTCGTCCATCTTTTTCTTCTGCTCTTTCGAAAACCCTGCGGCTTCATCATGTGAATCGCTGATGACTCCGAGACGATCGGTCCGTTTAATCCGGGTACGACTGATCTGCCCTATTTTGCAGCCTTTAATATCCCATTCCGCGGTTCCGAGTTTTTCGTCAGGTGTCCCTCTCCCCCTTACTGCAACAGTCCATTCTTTTAATTCCTGATGTCCGAGTTGTTTCTCGATATATGCAGCAATAAGTGTCGGAGAAAATTCTACCGGATCACCCAGAATATGATAATTTTTAATGAACGACAGAATTTTTGCAGCAGATATTCCAGACCAGATTGGCCCCTTGTCATCATCTGTGTTCGGAGTACCAAGTCCTGATAGGAAACTCTTCAGTGCTTTGAGATTTGCCTCTTCCTGTTTTTTAAGAAGTTCCGGGTCGCGTAACGGGAATTTTACAGTTTCTGTGCTTTTATCCGAATAACTCTGAGAAATAATCTCGGTTTTTGCGAATCGTGATTTCAGACGACTCGTGACAATCATTGTGGGGTGTGCACGAATCCGTACACCTACCTGTAACGGGGTCAACCTTTCATCTTCATACACCTGAATATCTTCGCGGATCTGCCTCTCCACAAAAGCAAGATCACTGAAATCCTGCATAAGATCGGGAGTTGTATAGATCCTTGTCAGATCTTCATATCCCTCACGGAATCCGAACCACCGTCCCATCTGCAGAAGAGTATCATACATATTACTGCTGCGGACGAAATAACTGACAAGAAGCCCCTCTATTGTCAGACCCCGGGATAATTTGTTACCCCCTACTGCAATAGCCTTGAGTCCGGGTTCTGCCCGGTAATCGAGAACGTGTCCGGTCTCACTGTTGATGGTTTTAACCTGAACCGATTCAAGGAACGGACCAACGAACGTTTCGATCGCTTCAAACGGAACATCAGAATCCGGATACCTGGAATGAACGATTTTCCTGAAATCCGTCTCCCATCGGTCTTTCAGGATATCCCGTAGTCCCTTGGTTCTCTGATACCGCCATTCATCCCGCAGGTCGTTGAATGTCTGTCGGAACTTTTCTGCGATTGCACGCTGTTCATTGATCCGATGACTTGTATGTATGAGCATCGTTGCCGGTTTTCCAGCCTGACCCCGGGAAGCACGGGCAGCCCCTGCGAGAATATAATCCCGAAGTGCATTCTGAAGTGAAACCGGAATCTCTCCATGATCAATGATATCGAGATCGTCTTCTGAAACCGGTCTGAGAATGTCAAGTCCCGTTTGTCGTTCAGTGGCTGGCCCTTCAGATATTCCGAATAATTCTTCTGCCCCAAAGTAGCCATGGGGTTTTGGCAAATCGATGATGAAATCCTTTGGATACAGATCGTTCAACAATTCGGGATGATAGGCATCATGGGGGATCAGAATGTTGGCGAACGGTGTTGCAGTATAGGCAACATAGGCAGATTTTTTGAATTTCTGAAGAATCTGACGGATTCTTTTGTTGATTGCTGATGGATCTTCAATCTCCCCATCCTCTGTATCATCTTCTGTCTGATAGGATCCGCTTGTATCGATGCTTGCCTGATCTGCTTCATCATCAATAACAAGGACCGGGATGGATTGAAGGGATTCGAACGGAGCTTTATCCAGCCATGCATTCAGTCTCCTGAGGACAGTCCCGTTCTTTTTGATAACAAGAAGAACCGGCTGGGATCCCTGTAAAACCGCTGAATTCGCATATCCGGGTTTGAAATCACCCTTCAGCTCTTCCCGGGTAAATTCAATCCATTGTTTCCCTGTAGGGGGAAGCGGGATCGAATCATGTCCGGGTCCTGAATATCCGACAAGTTCACGCTTTAACCGCACCTGAGTTTGAAGTCGCAGACCATTATCTATTCCGGATAGGACAATTATCAGCCGGTATCCGGCATCCGTCGCCTTCGCAATCAGGGCTGTATAATTTGCAGTTTTTCCGCTCTGAACGTACCCGAGAACAAGACCCTGTTTTTTGAATTCGCGTGCAGAGGGGTGAGGAAGTTGTTCGAGAATCCTGTCAGTGGCGTCATCAACTGACTGGACGACCTTCTGTGACCAGTTGTTCTGGTCCAGCCAGAACTGACGAAGTGAAGTCCAGTAATACCATCCTGATCGATCAGCAGCTTTCAGCCAATCGTCAGATATTTCCCCGGTATCGATGACATGTGCCGGTTCGAGTGTGATAATATTTTCTTTTTCCAGTTGTTCCAGAATACGGGACCGAAATTCAGCAGGGATCAGTGGATTATTTATTGCCTCCTCTCGGGAAGTTTTCAGGTCGATAAACCTCCGGACAAGGCCAAGAGCTTCTTCAAAGTTCATAAATCCTCAATCATTTGCCATTTTTTTGAATTTGTTCGCGGAATCTTTCAAATACCCGTTCAATAACCGGGATTTCTGAAAATTTTGCCGACTTTTTGAGTTCACGGAATATTTCTTCAAGGGTCCACATCTTTTCCGTATCGGGTTGTGTATCTTCCTCAATAATAACGGGACGAACTGTTTTTTCATGTATGCTGTTTACTGCTGTAATTTGACCCGGGAAATAAGATGAGAATAAATTTTCTTCTGGTTTTTGATTTTGTTTGGGGATTCCGAGTCTGTCCGGATTTTGTGAAGGCTTTTCATATGCGGTAAATGAATTCAATGATGGTGTAACAGCAGGTGGTTTCTCTGAATTATCATAAATTTCCCTGGCACGGTACACAAGGGGGGATGTCAGTTCACTGACCTGAGTTCTGATCTGAGGCGGGAGTGATACGTACATTTTCGAGACATCAATCTTGAATGCCCCGTCAAGTTTTGATGAAAAATTTATAGCAAACCGAGCCAGTTTGGTATGCTCATCATATGTTCTGATCCGGCACCATCCGCCGCTTTGAATCATTCGATCGTTCCGATACACATAGAATCCCTGTTGCTGATTCCATTTTTTCGGACCTCCGGCTTTTGAGTGTGCTTGGGGTGTGGAGAACGCCTTAATGGGGGGTAAAATATATGGTTCAATTACCAATTCCCCGTGCGTACCATCATTCTCGATGGGAATTCTGATTACATCAAGTTCCTTGGTTGCCTTCTCATCTCTTGCAAAAGGATCCCAAGGTCGAATTTCATTATCATTAAGAAATATTTTTTTCAGTTTTTTCTCGGGCACTTCACCCATAAGAAACCGATGAAAAACCATTGCGAGATGCATTTCAAGTTCTCTGCAGAGATTGATCATCTTTTTTCGGGCACGTTCTGTGTTTGGGTTATCATAATCAAGAACCCTATCCAGACCTTGCCAGAAAACAACGGTGCCGGTTTTATTCCGGAGATAATCATTGATCACCGGATCAAGACCTCTTTTCTTGATCGGCAGAATTTCCCAGCGATCTGTCTCATTTACATGATCAAGATCCCATTTGAAAGAAACAATCTCATTGTCAGATGATTCAGATCTCGTCGCCACTAGCCATTGTTTGCATTGACTGAACGATGCGGTTTTCAGACCGAGACCAAATTTCCCAAGACTTCTGTCATTATATATGCTGGCTGATCCAAAACGCATTGACTCTTTTAATTTTTCAGCTGACATCCCATTACCGTTGTCAGCAATCATTACCCAAGAGTTTTCACCATCAAATTCAACTTTTATAAAAACTTCTGTGGCTTCTGCTTCAATTGAATTATCTACAAGCTCAGCTATTGCTGTGGGGAATTCGTATCCGAGCGATCTTAAAGAATTAATAAGTCGTTTAGCAGATGGAATTACTTCTTTGCCAGCATCGTTTCTTGCCAATGTTCACTCCCCTCGGTTTCAGAGGTTAATTCAGGGGTACAATATTACTCATTCCAATGCTTCTGAACTTTATCTTACGGAATTGATTAATATGATAATCTGTTTATCTCATTAATTTTTTAGTGTGCCGAAGTAACGACACTCCGGCAAATGTTATATCAATTCGTTATTGTCGTATAACTAATAATATATCCGATTTGTATCTCATTTGGACCATATAGATCCTATAAAAAAACAATCCAAGAATGATTTACTGATTGTCTGGGGTTAGCCCACGCGGCTGGGGTGTAAGCCCCAATGAGCGTCAGACCCCTCCGAATACCCCCGCATGATCGTAAGCTACCCCGGCATATCTCAGAATAATATGACAATGGGTGCGATACCATCTGCCCGGCCGCTTCACGCTTAACCAAAGATGTACATTTCTCGTGGCTCGCTCCTCCGGCCACTCACTTTCACCCTGCCAACTGCGATCCTTATGCTCGCAAATTCTGACATCCGAATAAAGAATACGGGATTCGACTATGAAACGCAGGACCGCAACCGGATCACCAGCATCGGATCTTCCCGAAAATTACCCGGAATTTATTCTCGCTCTGAAAGACCGGATCCGTTCGGCACGAATTAAAGCATCACTTTCGGTAAACCGCGAACTCGTCCTTCTCTACTGGCAGATCGGAAACGATATCCTGACCCGTCAGGATCGGCAGGGATGGGGAGCCCGGGTTATCGACCGGCTGTCCGCGGACCTGGTACACGAATTTCCGGATATGAAAGGATTCTCTGTCAGGAACCTGAAGTACATGCGCAGGTTTGCACAAGCCTGGCCCGACACGCAGTTCGTGCAGCAGGTTGCTGCACAAATTCCCTGGTTCCACCAGTGTGTAATTCTTGATAAAGTTCCCGACCAGAATGAACGGGAATGGTACATACGCGAGACAATCCGGCACGGCTGGAGCCGGAATGTACTTGTGCATCAGATTGAGAGCGGACTGGTGAAACGCGTCGGGATGTCCATCACTAACTTCTCCACAACACTTCCTCTTCAGCAGTCAGATCTCGCGCAGGAAATCATTAAAGATCCGTACCTGTTCGATTTTCTGAGTACCGGTACGGAAATTTCCGAGCGAAATCTCCACCAGTCACTCCTTGAAAAACTCCGAAATTTCCTGGTTGAACTCGGTATAGGATTCGCATTTCTCGGCAGTGAATACCATCTTGAAATCTGTGACCAGGATTTTTATCTCGATCTTTTGTTTTACCATACCCGATTGCACTGCTATATCATCATCGAGCTGAAGATCGGCGCATTTGTGCCAGAGTTTGCCGGCAAACTGAACTTCTACCTGTCAGCCGCGGATGATCTGCTTCGCGATCCCGTGATGGACAAGCCGAGTATCGGGATTCTCTTGTGTCGTGAAAAGAACCGGGTCATCGTGGAATATGCCCTGCGGGACATGTCTAAACCAATGGCCGTATCTACGTACCTTCTCGGAAGCACAATTCCCCCGGAATTCCGGGAACAATTACCGGATATGGCCCGGCTGAAGGATATCCTCCGCGAGACCCCACCCGGTTCCGGCTCTTAGTCCCCGCTGGTTGTGGTGCGCCACTTCCTCACTTCCCCGTCTCCTTCACGGTCTCCGCATTCCCGCACGCCGCGGCATCCTGCTCCCGGTACCGTTTGAAGATATTCACACCAGCAGGACAGAGCGTGTACCGGACCGCCCTCCCGTTTTTCGTGGTGGTGATAATCCCGTCGCCGGACAACCGCTTCGTGTGCCAGGAGATCGATGGGCCGGCAATGCCCATGATCCCGGCGATATCCTTACGGGAGACCTCGGGGGAGGTAGCGAGGATCTCGAGGATCCTGCGCGTCGTCGGGTCCTGGAGGTGCAAAAACACCCTCTTTTCCAGTTCACTGTACCGTCCGTTGTTCTCAAAATACCGCACGGACCTGCCGGTGCCAAAGGAGACGATCCTCCTCTTCGCCCCGAGGATCAGGAGATGGTATTTCAGGGGTCCTTCCTTTATGCCGGTCTGCCGTTCCAGTGCATGGAATTTCACGCCCGGGTTTGCAGTTATACAATCGAAGATTTTCTGGCGTTTCTCGTTATACCGGACAGCATACTGCTCAACCTTCCGGTACCCGAGTGCCACGGTCAACTTCAGGGAGAAGAAGAGTTCGACCGGGCTGACGAAAACCGGGGCAAATGACAAGACAACGGCAAGGGCCATAACGCGGGGTGAAAGATCCCAAAAGCTCATCGCTACCGGATCGTGGGAGGTTCCCGGGACACGGTCATGCGGCCCTGTTGTTACGTCATAACCCCCGGTAGCGGTAACCGTGATTGGTACAAATAAAATAAAAAGGAAGAATGCAATTGCTGCGAATCGCACCCTGCCAGAAATCATACATTATTCTCCGTTCTGGGTCATCATAATTTTTATGGTATGATTTCAATAAATTACAAAATTGTAATTTTGCGACCCTGTTACATAGTACCCATACACCCGGAAATTCCAGGTACCCGGAGCAAGCATGGGAATCCTGCTGATTTCGAGATTAACTCTTCCATCAATAATCCCGTCCGATGAATCATAATATGGGCCGAGCGTCCCGTCAGGACTAAAGATCGTGAGTGCAAGTGAATCCGTGGTGTCTCCCCAGTAGAGATCGGTTATCATCGATGTCTTTCCTGAAGAAAC
>JBAZQT010000018.1:0-45735 GCA_041645055.1 Methanoregula sp.
TATGGCACAAAAGCGAGGGTAGCCAAGCCAGGTCAAAGGCGCTAGGTTGAGGGCCTAGTCTCGTAGGAGTTCTTGGGTTCGAATCCCATCCCTCGCACTTTTCTTGATTCAGATTTTTCCTGTTGTTTTTGCAAAAATCTGTTTTGGTAATCCTTGCCGTATTCCCGGTAATGGGATAAAAAACGAAAGAAAAAGATGAAATTTTTCCTGCTTACCACTCTACAGCCGTCAGGGCATGGACGATTTCATCTGCGAATGCTTTTGAGGCAGACGGGCCGTTTGCCGTGATTACCCGTGCATCCCTGACAACCGGCGCGTTCGTGAGTACTGCTCCAGCGGCCTTCATTTCCCTGAATGAAACCGGGCTATCGTAATAAGTTGCCTTTTTCCCTTTCAGGATACCTGCACGGGCAAGAACTACCGTTGCAAGACATATTGCTGCAACAACCTTTCCTGATTGTTGAAACATTTTAACAATTGGCATGAGCAGATCATCGTCCCAGAGATGTGTCTGGGAACCAACACCTCCGACAATCACCAGACCATCATATTTTTTGGGATCAATATCTTCAAACGAAAGGGTTGCTGTAGTTTTTGCCCCCAGCATTCCAGTACAGGGTCCACGGCGTGTGGAAACGATATCGAATTCGATACCCGCCTTACGGAGTGCAGCAACTGGTTCTGCCAGTTCTTCATCCCTGAATTTTTCCGGTGCAACCGTGAGTAGGATCTTCATACTATTCGAAGTAACATCTGTTTATATAATTGTATTGGATCAGTATGGGTAGTGTAGTATACTCAATTAATATTTCACGTTTAACCATTTCTGCGCATAAGTTTAGATCCTGTCTGGGGGTAATCGGTACCAGAATACATTGCAGGATTCATCGTAATCGAGACTCATTGAGGTTTGATTACGTTATGCCAGTGAACGATGTTATCAAAAGAACCCAATTTCCTGAATCTTCGTTCAACCTCACCGAAGAATCGTTCGATTTTCCCATTAGTCTGGGGGTGTTTTACCCGATCAACGATATGCTTGATCTAATGCTGGTTAAAAAAATCTTTGAACTTGTGTTGGGCATGTTCCCGGTCCTTGGCTAAAACGAACTGGGTACCATGGTCGGTTAGGATCTTGCGAGGAGTTCCATATTCACGAACCACCTGATTGAGAATGGTAATCGTGTTCTCAGTTGTAGGAGAATCAAATACACCATACCAAGGGATCAACCCGGATGAATCATCTATGAATGCAACTACCTATTTCTTGGAATTGTCAATCTCGAACTCTTTCCAGTCACCCGGCCACATCGACATGGAATGAGCCCGTTCATACCGGATATACTTCCGCTGTTGCCGTTTCTTCATGTTGATTTCCACAAAGCCGTGGTGCAATAATACCCGATAGATTCGGTTATGCGGAACATGGATCCCGTACGCTTCTTCGATCTTCTTCTCCAGATGCGTGGGTCCCATGTTATTTGCACGATAGGATTTAAGGATCAGATCTTCTGTTTGTTCATCGATCGGTTGAGGTTTTATCCTTGACCCCTTGAGTGCAGGATATTCTCCCGTCTCTTTGAACGGGTTGATGAGCGGGTACACTCTTTGACGAGTAATCTGGAAATACCGAGCTATCTTAACACCTGGCTTTTCTCTCACTCATTGACGGATGAGCTTCTCAATATCCCGATTCAATAATTTGTTCACATCGTTATTTAGATGTGTTACCAAAGGATTTCGGGATAGGGCAGTCTATAACAAGTAAATTAAACCTTCAGCCACCCATTCATGAATATACAGAGCAATATCAAATCGCGTGGCATTGACGAAAAAAATGTTAAACAAAATGCCCGTTTCGCTGTGTGTGGTGAGAGTAAATGGTAAATAACGATTCAAACGACGTGCTCGTGTACCGGCTCGGTACCGGTTGCGATCTCGCAGATGTAGAAGCAGGAAATATCTACCAGGGAAAGGTGCAGGGTTTTGCAACCTTTGGTATGTTTGTACAGTTAAACGACCGGCTCAAGGGACTTGTGCACAAGAGCAATGTCAAGGCAGAACACAAGGAACGCGATTCTATCCTGGTAAAAGTCCGCGAGGTCCGGCCAAATGGGAATATCGATCTCGAAGAAGTGCAGTACCAGGTATACCAGGTAGAAAATGTGGAGCGAAAATCCACAACCGTAAGAATAATCGATCTTCCGCAAAAACTGGGAAAGACCGTTGCCATCGAAGGCGAAATTGCCCAGATCAAGCAGACAAGCGGCCCCACTATCTTTACGATCGTTGACGAAACCGGAACCCAGAACGGTGCCGCATTTATTGAAGCCGGTGTACGGGCGTACCCTGAAGCAGAGCTCGGGAACATGGTCAAGCTCATCGGTGAAGTGATGATGAGAAACGGCCAGCTCCAGATTGAAGTGGACGGTCTTTCCATCCTCACTGATGAAGAGGCGGCGGTCGTTAAGGTAAGAATCGAAAAAGCACTGGATCTCCGTTCAGAGCCGGAGAATGTCCCGCTGCTTGTTCCAAGCGAAGTCATGGAGAAACTCCGTCCCGAGATGAGAAAGGTCGCAAAGATTATCAGAAAAGCGGTCTTCACATCCCAGCCAATTATCCTGCGGCACCATGCTGACGCAGACGGCATCTGTTCGGCAGTCGCAATCGAGCAGGCGGTCGTCTCCCTGATCCGCGAGAGTGGCGGAGACTTTGATGCAGAATATTTCTTATTCAAGCGGGCTCCTTCAAAAGCACCGTTCTATGAGATCGAAGACATCACCCGGGACCTTGACTTTTCATTAAAAGACCATGTCCGGTTCGGCCAGAAGATGCCTCTTGTGATCCTCACTGATAATGGATCGACTGAGGAAGACGAACCATCCTATAAGATCGCCAGTGTTTATGATATTCCGTTTGTGGTGATCGACCATCACCACCCGGACACCTCAATCGACAAATACCTCCAGGCTCATGTCAACCCTTACCATGTCGGGGGAGACTTTGGTATCACTGCCGGTATGCTCGGTACAGAAGTCGCACGGTTGATCAACCCCAAAGTTGAATCGTTAATCCGCCACCTTCCGGCAGTGGCAGCAGTCGGGGACAGGAGCGAGGCTCCCGAACGGGCATTATATCTTGCCCTTGTGCGGGACAATTTCCCCGAACAGCACTGCAAGGATATTGCACTTGCCCTTGATTACGAGCAGTTCTGGCTCCGGTTTAACGATGGCAGGGAAATTGTAAAGGATATCTTAAACTTAACCGGTAATACCGAGCGGCACAAGAAACTCTTGACCCTCTTAATCGATGGGGCAAACACCATGATCGCCGATCAGATGAGTGCCTGCATGGCTCACGTGGATCCCCGTGTGCTGAAAAACGATGCACGCTTGTTCCTTCTCGATGTAGAAATCCATGCCCACAAGTTCACTTTTCCACCCCCGGGTAAAACTTCCGGCGAGGTGCATGACCGACTCTGCCAGCAGAATGTTGGTAAACCGGTGGTAACTATCGGATTTGGGCCGGACTTTGCCGTGCTCCGGTCCCGTGGTGTCTTAATGAACATACCAAAAATGGTCAGGGAGCTTCGTGTCGAGATCCCGGGAGGCGGTATCAGTGGTGGCGGGCACCTGGTCGTTGGCAGTATAAAATTCGTTGAAGGTATGCGCTCTGTTGTCATCGAAGCATTGATAGACAAAATTGCCGATGCACAAGTACAACAATAATTTTTTTTGGTGTAAAGATAGCCAATTTTGTAAAATCTTCACCGTAAAACGAAAAATAAGCCAAGAAACCTTCATTTTTTAAATCTGCTCGACCGGAGCGCTTGATAAATTCTTTCTGGTCAGAATTATGGGGCTGCAGGAAAAAAAGACCGGATTTTTCGCCCGATTTTTAGATACTTATAAATAGCAATTGAATGATATGAGTTTCTAATGCTGAGGCACAACATGTCAACTACCAAAAAGTTACGTGATACGTATAATGAGACCCAGCACAAGATCGTCCAGTACCTCAATTCCGGTATTACCTTAGGCAAGCACTATTTCAAATCGAAATACATTGCAAAAGACCTTGGGTTATCACCAAAAGAGGTCGGAACCAACATGGCGATCCTTGCAGACAACTGCAAAGAACTGGACATCAAACGGTGGAGCTATTCGAACAGCACAACATGGATGGTCACGCCTCGGGCGTGCTAATCCCATCCATTTAAGCACACTCTTTTATCATGGCAAAAGTTCTGGAGTTCGAATCCGAGATCGAATTTGTAGCAGATATCAACGACCACAAGGACTGCCTGATGTCACAGGACCCAACGCAGGAGACACCTAACGCGCTCTGGTACAACATCGACATCCCAAAAGGCCACATCTTAAAAGCAGGTGACCGGATCCGGATCACTGTCGAAAAACTTTAATCTTTTATTAGGAACCGCTTAACCACTTACGTTTTTTCTGCATTTTTATTTCTGGTTTTTTACTCATTGCCATTCATGACAGAGAAACCATTTGATTCAATCGATTGAAACAACCATTGAAATGCCGCATAAAAAATCCCTGCGGGAAAATCAGGGCCTATTGTATTTCGGAGTCGAGGGAATCGGTTCCAATATTTATAATCCATTCTATCATGCATTACCCACATAAAAAAGCAAAGAGATTTTTTAATTCCTGTCAGGAAGATTATTATCGGGTAAAAGAGAGAATGGGTGAATAGTCAAAAGAGGTAGTGTTCGCGGGGAATTTTTTTTAAGAGGGATGAAGGCATGAGTCGTTTTGTTTGTATACATGGACATTTTTACCAGCCGCCCCGTGAAAATCCATGGCTTGAGGAAGTTGAGAATGAGGATTCAGCATATCCCTATCATGACTGGAATGAACGGATCACTGCCGAATGTTATGCACCAAATGCGGCTTCCCGTATTCTCGATTCGAATAAAAAAATAATCGATATTGTCAATAATTATGCGAAGATTAGTTTTAATTTCGGCCCCACGTTGCTTGCCTGGTTAGAACAGAACAACAAGGAAGTATACCAGGCCATTCTCGAAGCGGATAAAGAGAGCATGAACCGGTTCTCCGGGCACGGTTCAGCTATAGCCCAGGTTTACAACCATATTATCATGCCCCTTGCAAACAGCAGGGACAAACGAACTCAGGTTATCTGGGGGATTAAAGATTTCACATCCAGGTTCGGTCGGGAACCCGAAGGCATGTGGCTGCCCGAAACCGCAGTTGACATAGAGACATTAGAGATCCTTGCTGAACAGAAGATCAAATTTACCATCCTCTCTCCCAAACAGGCCAGCCGTATAAAACCGGTTATTGACTCGCAATGGACCGATGTGAGCCGTGGGAGTATTGATACTTCTATGCCCTATCTCTGCCGGTTGCCATCCGGTCAATCGATTGCCATCTTTTTTTATGATGAGGGCATTTCCCAGGAGATTGCATTTTCCAATCTTTTAGAGAATGGGGAAGTATTTGCCAACCGGATGATCCGGTATTTCTCCCAGTACCAGAAACAATCCGGCCTGTTAACGATTGCATCTGATGGCGAGACGTATGGGCATCACCACCGGTTTGGCGATATGGCGCTTGCCTATGCCCTCTATCTTATAGAATCCAAAAACCTTGGCCGGATTACGATCTATGGTGAATACCTGAATGAAAATCCTCCCACTCACCAGGTAGAGATAATTGAGAATACATCATGGAGCTGCCCTCACGGGGTAGAACGCTGGAGAGCAGACTGTGGGTGCTGTACAACAGGTTCTATTGTCCAGATGACTACATACAATCCCTTCATCAATTCCACGGCAAAGGATGGACCGATTACAGCGAAAAGTTGTCCACTTGTCTCACGACAGAAATGGCGCTCCCCCCTGAGGGAAGCTATGGACTGGCTCCGCCAGACACTGATATCACTCTTCAATGACCGGATGAGTGCATTTGTAACCGATCCCTGGCAGGCGCGGGATGATTACATAGATGTCATCCTTGACCGGTCTGTCCGGAACATCGAGTTATTCTTCTCAAAACACGCTATCAGGACACTTTCAGAAAAAGAAAAAGTCGAAGTACTCAAGCTGCTCGAGATAGAAAGAAATGGAATGCTCATGTACACGAGCTGCGGATGGTTTTTTGAAGATATTTCCGGCATAGAATCGGTCCAGGTACTGCGGTATGCCTGCCGGGCAATGCAGCTTGTGCGGGAAATTGCCGGCGTTGATCCGGAACCGGACTTTATCTACATTCTGAAAAAAGCCCCCAGTAATGTACCGGAATATAAAGACGGGGCACAAGTGTACCGGAATTTCGTCCAGACATCAGTTGTTGATCTTTCACGGGTAGGTTTTCACTATGCACTATCATCGTTAATTGTTGATTCCCCGGAAAAGATCCATATCAAAAATTATACGCTGAAAAATGAGGAGTACCAGAAAACAGAATCCGGGGATCTCAAACTGGCCATCGGGAAGGTTTTTTTATATTCCGATATCACCTGGGAAGAAAATACCCTCATGTTTGCCGTCCTTCACTTGGGAAACCATAATTTCATGGGCGGGGCAACAGAATTTCCCAATGATAAGACCTATGTTGCCATGCGGGATGAATTACTGGATGGTTTTTCCAAAAGCGACATCCCCCGGATGATTATTAGCCTTGAAAACCATTATGGCAGTCGATTCTATTCCCTCTGGGACTTGTTCCGTGACGGACAAAGGAAAGTACTGTACTCAATTCTCAACACTACCCTTGAAGAAATGGAATCTTCATTCCGGCACATCTACAACCAGTTCTTCCCGCTTCTCCATGCCATGAAAGAGATGCAGATAGCCCCACCAAAAGTTCTTGAGGATCCGGTCTGGTATATCATCAATTTTGATTTAAAGAAAGTACTTTCAAATGGTAATCTCGATACAAAACGACTTGCCGTTCTTGTTGATGAAATGACCAAGGGAAAATTCGAGCCGGATACTGCAACTCTCAATTTTACTGCAAGCATTGCAATAACCAACCTCATCCAGCGTCTTTATGAAAACCCGGACGATCTCATCCTGTTAGAAAAGATCGTTAATATCTTTAAAATATTGTTACCGCTGGCACTGAAGTACGATCTATGGGAATCGCAGAACGACTATTTCCATATAGGAAAAAAGAAAGCAGCGTCAATGCAGGCACTTTCCGGATCCGGAGATTCTCATGCAAAGCAATGGACCCGGCTGTTTGAAGAGTTGGGAGGATACCTGGGAGTGAAATTTTCATGATAATCTATCAAGGCGATTATCTGAACATACGGACTTTTGCCGGATCATTACTAAATATCCATTGAGGAAATAACGGGGGAATTGTGTGTGAAACGAAGAGGCAGCGGAATCCTGTTACATATTTCTTCTTTATATTCACCCTACGGCATCGGCGATCTCGGGCCATCGGCCTACCGGTTTGTTGATTTTCTTTCAGGTGCACAGCAGAGTTACTGGCAGGTACTTCCCTTAAATCCCACAAGTCCGGAATATGATAATTCCCCGTATCTCAGTACATCCGCCTTTGCTTTCAATACCAATCTCATCAGCCCCGATTGCATGGTAAGAGATGGATTTTTAAAAAAAACGGATGTTACTGGAATTCCTCACTTTCCCTGCGGAACTGTAGATTATCATGCCGTTATTCAGTTTAAGGAACGAATATTTTCTCTTGCTTATGATCGTTTCAAAGAAAAAACCAGTCTTCCGGAATATGATGAGTTCTGCCGGAATAATGCCAGATGGCTTGAAGATTATTCGCTTTTTTCATCATTAGACCGGCACTTTAAGAGCAGCAGCTGGAATGACTGGCCGCAGCAGATACAACATCGTGTGCCTTCCGCACTTGATGAACTGCGACGGTCACTTAAAACGAAAATCGAAAGGGAAAAATTTCTCCAGTATATTTTTTTTACCCAGTGGCAGGCGCTAAGGAAATACGCAGGAAAAAAAGGTATCAGACTGATTGGGGATCTCCCGATTTATGTTAATTATCACAGTGCCGATGTCTGGACACACCCGGTATTATTCCAGCTCGATGAAACACTCCGGCCATCCGTTGTAGCAGGCGTACCTCCGGATTATTTCAGTAAGACCGGGCAACTCTGGAAAAATCCACTTTATCGCTGGGAAGAACATGAAAAAGAGGATTTTTCGTGGTGGACCAAACGGATTGAACACAATTTACACTTGTTTGACTCTACAAGAATCGATCATTTCCGTGGCTTTGTTGCATATTGGGAAGTAGTCGCAGGAGAACCGAATGCAATACACGGGAGATGGGTCCCGGCGCCGGGTGAAAAATTATTAACCGTTATGAAAAAACGATTTGTCGATCTCCCTCTTATTGCTGAAGATCTTGGAATTATTACTCCTGATGTAACTGACCTTATCGACAGGTTTCATCTTCCCGGCATGCGGGTCCTTCTCTTTGCATTTACCGATAATCCTTCAATAAGTCCGCATGCCCCGCATAACCTGAAACGAAACTGTGTATTGTATACCGGTACGCATGACAATGATACCACACGAGGGTGGTTCGAATCCGATGCCACACCCGAAGAAAAACAGAGACTTTTTTCGTACATGGGGCGGGAAATACCTGCAGAACAATTACCCGCAGAATTTATCCGGCTTGCGATGATGTCTGTTGCCGACACGGTCATCATTCCCCTGCAGGATATTCTTGGCCTTGGCAGCACATCCCGTATGAACCGCCCGGGGACCGATGCAGGTAACTGGAGGTGGCAGATGGAAAAAGACCAGACTGGTCCATCCATGAGTAAGAATCTCGCGGAAATCACGCAAATTTTCGGGAGAGCATTATAACCCTCAGGATTCCGATTACCTCGTGTATACGGGCATATGAAAATGGCGACACTGATTTTTTTTAAAAAAAGTTCTATGGGTAAAGTCCCTGGAATAAAGATGCAAATTTTTCAGGACGGTTGAGAAATTCCAGGACCGGAGCATGGTTTTCAATGAGATTGTAGAGCGGGTCAGGTATCGCATCTTTTACATCCACCAGTCGTTGTGCTTTTACAAGACGGAGAGGTCCAAGATTCCGATAGGCCGGGTTCTTTACAAACCCTTCCTTTATCCATTCAAAAAACGCTGCCCCGTTCTGCGCTTCATAGCCGAGATAATTGCTGGAAAACCGCGATGAGACAATGTTTGCCATCTGAAGAATTTTAGAATGAGAAGGATTGATGGTCACATGCCCATATCCCGGAGGGACCACAACGACATCCCCGGCACATGCCGCTATCATCACTACATCGGAACAATCATGGTTCTGGATCAGGTAATGTGCCTCACCGGCAAGGACTTCGTAAATCTCCGGGTAGCCGGCTCCGGAAGGATCGGTAGGGTGATAATGCCCTTTGGTTTTATTATACTCGCCGCAGAGATCACGGGGTGGGATAACCGTTATATCAAATCGCAGATTCTGCGAGGACAGCCAGGAACGATCTTCTGATGATCGGGCGACATCACGGTACATGAAATATACCGGTCCTGTGCAGGAACATCCGGGGTTTGCCAGAACCCTCCGAAGATCTTCTGCTGTTCGGACAGCAGGCTCTGGCAGCGGTCCATTCCAGCAGACCGAAAACGTTTGATTGGGGGACTGGGTTTTTTGGGGGAGGGGATTTTTGTTCATTTCCGACCACCGATCACGGTCATAGCCAGTTCATAGAAATCTGTATCAACGGTTTTTAGCTGGTTTACTGCCGATTCAAGAGAAATACTGGTGATCTTGTTACCCTGCAGTGCAACCATCTTCCCAAATTCTCCGGCATTAACGAGCTGGACTGCGGCAACACCGAACCGTGTAGCGAGGACTCGGTCAAATGCAGTTGGCGACCCTCCGCGCTGGACATGTCCGAGAATCGTAACCCGAGTCTCAATACCCAGCCGACGTTCAAGTTCTTTTCCGAGAATGTTTCCAACACCAACAAATTTCTCATGGCCGCATTCATCCCGTTCATTCTCAGGCACGGAAGATAAACCAAGATCTTTCTCGTGAGCCCCTTCTGCAATCACTACAATGGAAAATTTTTTTCCTGCATCGTACCGATCCTTTAATTTTTTGCAAACCCCGTCCATTGTAAAGTGTACTTCCGGGATCAGGATCTCGTCAGCTCCCCCGGCAATTCCTGCCGTGACTGCGATCCACCCTACATTCCTGCCCATTACTTCAACAACGATAATCCGGTGATGGGACTCTGCCGTTGTATGAAGACGGTCGATCGCTTCAGTGACCGTAGCAACAGCAGTATCAAAACCAAATGTCATATCAGTTCCGCTGATATCATTATCGATAGTTTTGGGAATACCGACAATAGGAATTCCCTGTTTTGCTACATCGCGGGCAGCAGAAAGAGTCCCGTCACCGCCAATAACTACCAGTGCATGAATACCGAATTTTTTTATATTGGCTTTGATTTTCTGGAAATCCGAAGTTCTTTTTAAGGGGTTTGTGCGGGAAGTACCGAGAATTGTTCCCCCCTTGGGCAGAATTCCGGAAACCGAGAAATCGGTGAGCGGCTCAACATCTCCATCGATAAGACCCTGCCACCCGTTCCGGATACCCAGAGTTTCAAAGTTATACTTTATTCCCGCCCGTTCTACAGCCCGTATCACCGCGTTAAGCCCGGGGCAGTCACCACCCCCGGTCAGGACACCTATGGTTTTCATATTCTTACAACTCCGGAAATAAGAGAATCCTGTACCTGCATACCAGCATAATGATCGAATTGAACATCACCCGGATTGCTGAAGGATTCATCTGTGTTCATAGATCGCTCCTACTCTTTCCTTCTCATTCACAGGTTATGGTCTTTTTGTATGCAAAGGATGGTAATGAAGGCATTACCTGCAGGTTTCTAAAAAGATCCTGCGGTGGATAATACGCCAGCAGAGAATCAGTTGCGCCAGATCCCCGGCTGTGACATAGGAACGATTTTTGAAAATGGAAATAGGATGAACCCGTGTCTGTTCTTCGATGCTGCGCTCAAGTTTTTTCACTACATGTTCGCTCAGTTCACCGTCAATAATCAGCTCGCCCATCTTGTGGCCATCATGTTCACTGGTCACAAATTCTAACGAGAAATTCCGCTCGGACAACGAAAGGATGGAATACAGATCCAACGAGAGATCGATATTTTCAATACTCTGCTTCATCCTGTTTTGGGAGAGGGTAACCTTGTACACGTTCCGCTCTTTACCAAACTGTTGACCGTAACGGGAATAATCGATACCGATTACTGCATCCGCGAACTCTTTCTGGGGAGCGATATACTGTTCATATTCCGGTTCACGTTCCGCGATCTCCTGGAGGACTGCATCACGAGAATAACCCCGCTGGTCTACATCTCTTAAAATCTTCCAGTCATACTTCACCTGTTTTACCGGATCCACAAAGAGGGTAAAATCAAGATATTTGCGTAATGTCGGAGTGAACAGCGTGTGAAGTCCTTCGAGGATGAGAATCTTCTTTGGACGGAAGATTGCTGGTGGATCGAATTTACCCGTGGCATGATTATACGAGGGTTTTTCAACCGGAACCCCCAGCCGGAGTGATAATAAATCCTGCTCGAGCTGCTCAATCCGGTTTGCTTTTGGATTTAAGGCAGTAATTCCCTGTTCTTTTCGCCCGTCCCGGTCAAGACTGTGATAATCGTCGAGAGTGATGGTTGAGACAAGATCATTGCCAAAAATGCTTCGCACACCCTGGGTGAACGTTGTCTTTCCCGAACCGCTGTCCCCGGCAACACCGAGGGTAAAGATATACGGTGATGCAGCAATCGTGTCTTTAAAGTTTGGATGAGGCATGGGCAATTTCTCTATGGCTATCTGTCAGGAAAAACAATCCTGCATTTCTGTTGAGGTTGAAATGATTTTTTAGAGTTTCCAGGTTCTGATAGGATTCCGATAATGAACGGGATCTTCAAAATACCCGTTATAAGATCTGAAATCATTCAAGTACCCGCGTCTCATGAGAAAAGTATAGTCTCAAGACATAAAAAAGAAAGGGCATATAGTAAAATTCCTTTTGCTACGATACCGTACGTGCGTAGGTATCAGTGAGTCCTTTTACAATCGGGCCCCAAAGGAAAAGCCGATCCACTTTCTTTCGTCCCCGTTTTCCCAGAGCCTCTGCGTTCCAGGGTTCATCGATCATGGTATTGATACCCCATGCAATGGATTCCGGGTTCACTTCAACTTTTACACCGTTTACAAACGCATCGATATTCTCAGAAAGTCCGCCGACATTACAGGCTACAACACATTTTTCAGCACTCCATGCCTCAAGAAGTACAAGGCCAAACGGCTCATTACGACTGGGGATAACAACAATATCTGCGGCATTAAGAATACGTATGTACTCTGAGTCAGGGATATAGCCCACAAAATTGACCGGCAGATCCTTTGCCCGCTCCTGCAGGAGCTGCCGCATTCCCCCATCACCGGCAACGATCACTTTTGCATCCCAGCGGTGATTACAAACATTCCGTATCGCATCAATAAATAAATCCGGGCCTTTCTGGAAGACAAGCCTGCCAACAAACAGGACAAGAGGAGCATACGGATGGATCCCATACGCATGTTTCACTTCTCCCGGATCGATATTTGTTTTATATTCTCGCGGTATTACCCCATTAGGGATGACGTCGCATTTGTCAAAGGGTATATTGTATAGCATCATCACTTCATTTTTCAGGGTTAACGATACTGCAGTCACCCGTTTTGCAATCAACCCGCCATACCATTCCTTACCGGAGATTTCTTTGAATTCCCACCAGTCCCCGTACTGGTTACCATTCCTCCCGTATTCCGTAGAATGATACGTAAGAATGGTATTCCTGCCCTGCAGATAATGGAGTGCCTGCACAACATGCCAGTCATGGAAGTGAAGGAAATCAAACCGATGGGGAGCATCGAATTTTTTGAACTGCTCTACCATCGCCCTGCTCATGGCATCGCAATATTCTACAATATTTTTTCCGGAGGGTTCGCAATAGTGGTAATGGACACCTTTGATAATCTGGTCGGGAATCTTTCCCCGGGTATAAAAATGTACTTCATGCTGCTGTTTCACTAATGTTTCTGCAAGATTAGTCGCTGCATTGGCAAGCCCGCCAACCCGTTCTGCGTACATTGATTCCCAGCAGAAAAAGGCTATTTTAAGTGACTCCACAGAAGTTCCCTCCGTTCTTTTATGAGTTGAATGAGATCATGGCGCTCATTTATCCCGGCAATACTCTCTGCAAGATGCAGATCATCAAGAATATCTTTGATCCATAAGGAAAAATCGCCTCGTTCCTGGTGAAACTGGATCGAATCCTTAGGTACGATATACAACAATTCTTCAAGCTGGTCAAGGTTGTAAGCGGTATGCCCGATGAATCCTGATGGTCCGGCGAAATGGAAAGCCTGTTCAGGAGCCAGCGTCCGGAGTGTTTTGGCAGATCTCCGGTTCTTCATCACACGGATATTACGCAATTCATAGTCTGCCAGCACCTTCATGTAAGTTTTAAATGCGTCCTCGGCTTCGTGGTGGCTGAAGTAGGAATGGACTTCTCCGCACGTGCCATATTTGGAAGCCATATAGTAGAAATGGTCGCTCGTCTGGAGGTATCTCCAGATCGGTTTGTCTTTAGCAAAGGGTTGTGCCAGCTGGACTGCATGAAACGCTGCCCGTTGTCGATCGTTTCCCATCCATGCGGAGGTATCTTTTTCAAGATCCGCCCATGAGATGGTCTCCCTGACATCAATTTCTCCGACAGGGGAAAAACGGGAGACGCATTCCGATGGCAGGATCGATTCAACACCCTGTTTTGTCAGCTCATCCGGCAGGGAATGGAGGAAGTCAAATATCCCGGTCTCTTTCCAGAAGTGTTCGCCAAAGGTTTCGTAATCCAGAAACACGTTGATGACATCCCCCATAGATGAGGCGATCCATTGGGCATAGGTGTCGGCCGTCAGCGGGTACATATCCCACGAGCGGTTGCCAAACCGGAATGCAATATCATCAGAAAACCGGGTGTTACGAAGCATCACCGGAATACCCTGACACGTGTAAAGATGATTCGGGCTGCGCCATGCAAGTATTCGATCGACACCTTCGGTAAAGATACCGGAGAAATCCATTTCTTTTGCAGTTGCAGCTACATCATTATTGAAGGTGAATTCAGTATTTTCAAAAATTGTAGGCCTGACTTTGAACTGGTCATACATCAGGTCGGAGTGCAGTTTGATCTGTTCTTTGAATTCTGTTTTATCATGAAAACAACTGGCAATACTGTGATAGTAAGTCTGCCCAATCATCTCGCTGTTTTTATGCCGTGCCACTTGTTCGAAGAGTGAGAGGGTATCCTTGCTCCACTTTTCCAGTTGCTCAATGATTATTCCGGATAAGGAAAATGAACAGGAAAAACCTTCATCGAGTTTTTCAAGAATAATTTTAGTTGCGGGATTGTAACATTTATCTGCTACCCGCTGGAGTATTTCCTTATTCAGGCCATCAAAATAATGATCAAAAAGATCTTTCTTTTTCATCTTTGGGGCAGGTTCAAACTGCCGGTTTAGCCGGTATGGCTGGTGAACTTCGAACCCGATACAGATGGGTGGCATGGCAATCAAATCCTACTTTTGAAAAAGAGGACAATCCACCGGGTGCCAGACTAACTGGACCACCCCCAGGGGACCTGTCATTACCGGGTTTCTTTTAAAAAACCCGTATGTAAGCAGGATTGTTTTTTTCTGTATATGCGGATTGTTCTTTTCCTAAGTATTACATCATACCGAATTGTAATATATAAACATTTTTACCGTTTGCGCAAAATGAAAAGATTTTAAAAAGATAAAGAATGCATGAAAAAAGTGAGAAAACGAAAAACAGATTTAGTCCCTTAGCCAACGGACTGACGGATTTTTGAGAGATAACAGAAGCCTTTTTCAAAACCAGTCCGCAACAAAGGCACTGGATGAAAGAATATCCCCAAGTCCAGAGGACTTTGTAATATTCCGGGCAATTATCGTGGGAATCATAAGAATCGTATGGGTATCATTACGAAAAACTCCCGGTAATATCTGCGGACCGAATTTTTTATCAACTTCCTCATAAGCAGCGATACCTGCGGATGAAATTTCCCGGTGAGTTCCCTGTGCAGCCCGGGCAACAGTTTGAGCTGCATAGAGCAGGGCATTGAGCGATACATCCGCTTGTGCACAATCACTCCTGAGAACAAGTACATAATACCCAAACGTGTGAAGGTGTAGACGCTTGAGTCCACTTTTTTTACAAACTTCCAGTGCGCCTTTCACCAGTTGAACCGGGGACCATATCTCAAAAATCCCGTGCTCTGCGTTATGTGAGTCCAGATCCTTTAGGAGTAATACAAGCTCGTGCTCATTAAGTCCTATACTGTCAGCCACGGGCAGAATATGATGGATAAACCCTTTAATAATCGTATCATCAGTGACAGATACGCATTCGATATGAATCCGCATCAGTGCGTTATTCTTTTTCAAGAGCAGGATAGAATCTGCCGCCTGCCTGAATTCTTCATCAGTCTTAAGGTACTGGTACCCGGAGAGAAACGCCCGGGTGTATTGGGATATCCCGGCACTGAACGCATGACGATTATCGCCCGGTATAAGAACCGATTCCGGAGCATGAACCGGGGATACAATGAAACGATTATTTCTTGGGATTACACCATCAGCCACAGGAACGAGACCGGGGGGATATTCAAAGATGAGATGGATGGTATCGAAAGAAGTTCCATTTCCCTTTTTGAGATCCAGCAGACGGACCCCCGCATTATCAAGGATTTTTTTTGTGTCCGGCCCCACGGAATGAGCAATACAAAGTACATCGGAGATCCCCAGAGATGACAGATGAACCGCAGCAATACCGGCTTGTCCTCCAATGACGAGATGGCCATAATCTGCAAACAGATGGGTAAACTGCTGGTACATTAGTGGATCGGTTACGAACCACTCTTCGGCCGTGCAGGTCTGCATGGAATGAAGGAGACGGGAACGGAGTTCCAAGAGTACTGGCAAATTGAAAAGATCAGACCGGAGTAATTCCGTATCAACCGTAATGATACGATCAAGATTTACATTGAATCCGACAATTGTTGGACTATAGGGTAAGGAACTGATATTATCGTAGAGTTTTTTCCATATTCTGCTATCCATGCAACAGTATCCCTAAATGCTTTTTTGGCGTTGTGCGATTTGAATTGTTTCATTGAAAAATATTTGTGTGCTTCCTGCATATTGGAAAAATAACCTGGAGGTTTTTTACCGCAATCGTCATCGGTAAAAAAAGTGAGGAAAGATTGGGATATTATGTCACATAATTTTCCATGATGTAATCCGATGAGAAATGCACATTTTTTGTCAATCATACTGGCCTTTTTTCGATACGTCCCTTCACTGAGGTGCTCGTAAAAACAGACAGGGTAATTATATCAAAAAACCCTCGAATCCGGGTTTTCCACATCCAGATCCTGATGCCAGAGACATGATCTATTTGGAGCCCGTTTTGGGCTCCGTTTGCCATAAATTGTTATCAGTTTATGAGTTAATTGCCAAAATTGATGAATTTAATTTCAGGTTTTAAAAATAACAGTAATTTGAGGTTTTTATGACAACCTAACGGAAAATTATCGTTTAAAAAGATCTCCCATAACCTCGTTTAAATGGCCGATCGCTTACCTGATGGAGTAAAGTAGGCGAAAAGTGAAAGAAAGGCCTGTTTTGGGGGTCAAATCGAAGGATCCCCTCGTCAGACAACGACGGTATTTTGGATGAACCTTCAGGAAAAAATAAGGAGAGGAATATCTGTGAAAAATTACATGAACAGAAAATCAGTTTCGCAGGATTAACTCTGACAGAACTCAGGAAAACATACAAGCAGAAATTCCCTCTTTTTTCTTTGGGATCAGCAAAAACAATTCAATCATTACCGGGTTTATTTTTTCAAAAAAGGTTTGATGATTTTTTTTATGAGGTAGCGGTTGCATAAATCAAAAAAGTAACCCGTTTGTGCAATTAGTGTCGGAGAAAATACATCCTGGCACAATTGCAGATAAATTTCCGTTATCACCTGATTGAAAAAGTATGATTAAAAAAAGTCATGCAACCGCTACACCAATACTTTTTAAAGGTGATGAAACCACTACTCATTCATTGAGGGGTATTGTGGCTGACAACATCAATACGGATTTTCCAAAAGTACCTGATCGTATTTCTGGACTCATTGACCTTGCCTACAATCTTTGGTGGAGCTGGAACCCTGCAGTAAAAATGGTTTTTAAAAACTTAAACTCGCAGGCATGGATAGAAAGTATCCATAATCCGGTAAAAATGCTGCACGAACTTCCAGAAGAAACCCTGATCGCAGCTTCAAAAAATCCCCTGTATCTCCGGCATTACGATCTTGTAATGGCTCGTTTTCGGCAGGAAAAAGAACAGAGAAACAACTGGTTCACCGAACATTTCCCAAATAACCACCACCTTTCTATTGCCTATTTTTCTGCAGAGTATGGTCTCCAGCACTCCCTTCCGTTTTATGCAGGAGGTCTCGGTTTTCTTGCCGGCGATCATTTAAAAGAGTCCAGTGATCTCGGTTTGCCTTTGGTGGCTGTCGGGTTCATGTATTCGGAAGGTTATCTTCACCAGCATATCGGAGCGGATGGCTGGCAGGCGGATATTAATGAGCTCCTGAACAGGGATGCTGCGCCAATCAAACGAGTCATGTATAATCATGATACGCAGCTTGTAGCGCGGGTACCGTTTATCGATCCACCAATCTATGTGGCCGTATGGAGAGTGGATGTAGGTAACATTCCTCTCTATCTTCTTGATACCGATATCAAAGAGAATGATCCATCCAACCGGAAGATCTCGTATCGTCTTTATACGGGTGACAATGAACTGAGACTCAGACAGGAGATTGTGCTTGGGATCGGCGGAAGTTATGTTCTGGACATTCTTGGCATACGTCCATCTATTGTCCACCTGAATGAAGGGCACCCGGCATTTGCCCTTCTTGAACGGATCCGGGAACAGGTTGCTGACAAGTTGAGTTTTGCAGAAGCATCAAAAAAGGTGCATGATACGAGCATTTTTACTACCCATACCCCGGTGCCAGCCGGGCATGATGCGTTTCCTTATTCCCTTATGGACAAATATTTTTCCCATTATTTTCCCCTTCTTGGCATAGACCGGCAAACGTTCCTCGAATTGGGACATTCCTCTCATGATCACGGGGATTTATTTAATATGACTGCATTTGCCTTGAAAATGTGTTCATTTAAAAATGGCGTGAGTAAAAAGCATGGCGAGGTTGCAAGGGAAATGTGGCAGTCACTTTGGCCGGATCTCCCCAAAGAAAAAATTCCCATTCACCATATAACAAACGGCGTCCATGTGCCGACATGGCTCGATCCCAAAATGTCACTCCTGATAAACAAATATTTCTCACCATCCTGCTCGAACTGGATGGCAGAAAACGATAGCCCGCTCGTATGGGACATGATTAGCGAGATTCCCGATGAAGAACTGTGGGCGGTTCATACCACACTCAAACGAAAACTTGTGAACAGGATACGGGAGTTCAAACGCCGTAAATGGAGTGGTGAAGGAACGGATCCGGTCAATGTGATTACCGGTGGAGCCTTGCTCGATCCCTATGCCCTTACGATTGGGTTCGCTCGCAGGTTTTCTACCTATAAACGTGCCGACCTGATCTTCCAGGATATCGAACGACTAAAGAGGATCGTGAACAACCGGTGGATGCCGGTGCAGATCATCTTTGCAGGTAAAGCTCATCCTGCCGATGACGATGGAAAACGGATCATCCAGAAAATATACCGGTACGCCCACCAGCAGGACTTCGGAGGGAGGATTGCCTTTGTTGAGGATTATGGTGAACAGATGGCACAATACCTGGTTCATGGAGTTGATGTCTGGCTCAACAACCCGGTTCCCCCCATGGAAGCCTGCGGAACAAGCGGGATAAAAGCATCGTTAAACGGTGTCCTGCACATGAGCGTACTCGACGGCTGGTGGATTGAAGCATACAACGGAAAGAACGGTTGGGCTTTTGGAAACAGTCCACCTGGACAGAACCAGGATTGGGAAGATGCCGAACAGCTCTATGACCTGCTTGAACGCGAGGTTATTCCGATGTACTATACACTTTCTGACGATGGCATTCCCCATATGTGGGTGAAAAAAATGAAAGAAACAATCCGTAGCATCGCACCCCGGTTCTCCGCAAAAAGAATGTTAAAAGAATATATCAGAAAAGGATATGACCCGGCCCTTACAATAGCAGCGAAATACGAGAGAGGGAATTAAATCGTTTTTACGTGAGGGAATATAAGTACTATTTTCACATGTTCATTTTTTGTCGCAAGGTGCATTTACGCGTAATAGTCAGGTTATCTCCAGCATCATTTCGCACAGTACAAAAATCCCATGACTATGCCTGAATGAACATGATCGAAAATAACTTTTCCAGCACAAGTATTATCTAAAACAAAAAAAGCGCACAGATAAAAAAACTATAGGAAATAATGAAATAAAAAAACTGGGATTCTTTTAACATTCTGCCTACAAGAACCTCGTCTATTGGTGAGGGGGTTCAACGATTTGCATGGCTTGTGGGACAAACACTATATCACTTCAGATAAAGTGGCGAAACGCTTAATAATTCCTCAATCCTTTAAAATATAGTACATTTGATCGGTCCTTCACTGGGAGGATATGGGTTACACTTTCACATAAGGTGGTACCCTGGTATCGGGAGTTGAACATCATGAACAGAGTGTTGAACAAAGACTTCGTATTGAAGTCTTCTGCGAATTCTACGCTGATTGCATTTTCTGATGTTTTTCACCCTGCATCCTGCATGCAGAGTTGGTATTTGAGTAATAAAAAAGAGCCAGAGGTTCTGCTCTTTTTTATCAATATACTCCTTACGCTTCATGCACTTCCCGGACAGGAGAATCGGATGAGGAGTGGTAACGCATGTTGAATGACCTTATGGAAAAGAGAAAGAAGACTCTTGCCGAGTCTGAAGAACACAAAAACCGTCGCAATGAACTTAATGCAGCTGCAAGCAAGTCCGCCCGCGAAAGAAACACGCTCAACAACCAGACCCGGGAGTATGTTGAAGAGGCACAGAAGAACAAGGATCTCAGGGATAAATATAACCAGGACGTCCTTGATGTCAAGGCCCAGCGCAACGATTTCAATGATAAGGCAAACGTTCTTTTCGAAGATATTGAATCATTTAAAAAAGAGCACGGTACTGCCAAAAACCGGGGCACCAAAGAGATCCAGAAGCAGATCGAATTAATGGAGTACCGGCAGCAGACCGAAGTCTTTACTACCGATAAGGAACGCGAACTGATCGAAAAGATCAAGCAGATGAAAGGCCAGGTGCGGGAACAGGAAGCCGAGTTTGAGCAGAACAAGGAGATGCGCACGAAAATCACCGAAGCCCGCGATTTTCGAAAGCATGCATCCGACTTGCATGCAAAGGTGACTGAAGTCGCAGAACTTGCCCAGAAACACCACGACCTTATGGTAGAGTCCTATCGTAAGGCAGACAAATCGCGTGAAGCTGCCGATGCAGCGCACAAGAGTTTTGTTGAGGCACAGGAATCAGCAGATTCCGAGCACAAGTTCTTTATTGCCTGCCAGAAAGAACTTCGCGATTACGATAAGGTCATATCGGGTCTGCGCAAGAAGACCAAGAAAGTCAAAGTTACAAAAGAGCAAAAAGCGGTCAGGAAAGAAGCAGAGAGCCTGTTTAAGAATTTCCGGGCCGGAGAAAAACTTACCACCGACGATATTTTACTCCTCCAGCGCTCGAAACTCATCTGATTCCTTTTTTTTCTTTTTTTCTCCGTCAGTAATTGTTTAATAGGTTTACTGCAATTTTATATTAGTGATGACGCAAGGGCGGACATTGGTTCTCAGTGTTGATCGGGACGATGATATTGGCTGGAAAGCAAAAATAGACAGCCCGGTCATCGGTAGGGCTGCAACAATAAAAGCAGCTAACACATTAGCTCTGGCTGACCCTGAGGATTCTGATGTTAATGCCATCTTCATGGCCGTCAAAATTTACGATGACCTCACCGCCAAAGGAGAAGACACTGCCATTGCAGTGATTGCCGGAAACCATCTTCATATGATTGAAGGGGATCGACGGATTGCAACGGCACTGGAGCAGGTAGTGCAGGAAACACAGGCAACTAATTGCATCCTTGTTTCGGATGGTGCTGAAGATGAATATGTAGTTCCGATCATCCAGTCGAAAATTCCCGTTTCCAGCATCACACGGGTTATTGTCAACCAGATGCCCAATCTCGAAGGCACTTACTATATTCTCAAGAAATTATTCGATGATCCAAAGATCTCACGCATGATCTTCATCCCGCTCGGACTTGCGATGTTGCTGTATGCTTCAGCATACCTGATTGGATATCCCGAAACTGCCACCATCATTGTCGTAGGGGTTATCGGTTGTTACATGCTCTACAAAGGATTCGGGTTTGATGAAATTGTTCACGGTGTACTTGATGCACTGCGAATGTCCCTCTCACGAGGGAGGTTCTCGTTTATTACCTACTCAACGACAATCCTTCTCATCATCATTGGATTTACCTTTGGGTTCATGAACATACTCCAGTTCTACACATCAGACGCGAGTAATGGCATTCTGTTGTACCTGATGACATTCATCTATGGTTCTATCGAATGGCTGATTGTCGCCGGGCTCGTTACCTCCATTGGAGTAATTATCGATGTATACGTCAATGAGCGTGAAGCACTCGGAAAAGTGATCGTTTTTCCGTTCTTTGTCACCGCTCTCGGCCTCATTCTCTACGGGGCCAGCGTATACATCATTGTATTTGTCAGCAGTGTCCCTGATTTCCCGTTAAATACCGTAGTTGCGCAAAGCAACATCATGTACTCAACAATATTTGGCATTATTTCTGCGGTCCTGGGAGTAGTAATCCAGTACTTCATAAATAAGAAAATGACAGAACTCCACAAGCAGGAGATCATTGAAGTCATGTAATCGTCCATTTAGGGATGCTCTGCTCACAATTTTTTCTGAGTTAATTGCTGATGATTACGTTGAAAGATACATTTTATTACACTTCTATAAGGTAAAAAACGGAAAATTTTAACCTGAATGGATCGATTTTATAAAATTCTGACCGGTGTATCAACCTCATAACGAGACACGAATCTCTTAATTTTTTCAGATAGAAAAAATCGTTATTGAGCATAATATCCGGAATAAAAAAATCGGCTCTCCGACTTTTCGTGTAGGTAAAATACAGTAAAATAAATGTGATGTTTCCTCGCCTCATGGCCTCTCCGAGGCACGGCGGTTTAACATTTACTCATTAAAACCGCCGCGGGAGCGCCCCGTCGGGGGCGGCGTCGTTCATCGTGTTCGGGGGTATGGAGGCATCAGCTCCTATCTTTATAATCTACCCTATACATGCGTTACCCATCCAAAATAGCAATGAGCCTTCGTTTTTCAATCCATATTAAATGACAAAGAGCCAAAAAATCTTTATGGTAATTCATAAGGACAAAAATGGTGACTCAAAAAATATCATGGTGAGATCTCCTTGCTTCGTGGCCTTCAGGAGGCATGGCTGGCAACGTGGTTTCAACATATTAGTCCAAAAACCGCCACACACAGAAGTACTATCTGAAAAGGCGCTATTCCTAATTTTTTTTAAGTGGTGAAACATCAGCACCGGTTTTCGTTTTTTTTAGATAGATACGAAACCCGAGTAAAAAGGTGATGGACCTAAAAAGTGCTGGTAGAAATATTCCCGGAAAAACCGGTTAATGGGATCGTATCTTTAAATTGTCTGATTCAGGAACCGGGAGGGATGGTTTCCCGGTATTGTTCATTGCAAAAAAACCCATACCTGCGGGGAACTCTTTTGCCATAGTAAAATTCCGTGTTGCCTGAGGGGTCTGGATTGTCAGGTTCGGTATTGCTACATTAAATTCATGGGAGGGATACCAGTATATCCCATTCCCGTACGCGAATGCAGCATCATCCACGATGAAATCGGCACTGGAAAGATCGATTCTGGTGATTTGTGCATCCTCATAATTGAGAATCTTCAATAACTTTTTCTTGAGATCCTGTTTTCCCAGTAAAAAAAAGATGAATCGCGTTCCTTCATCTACTGCATAATTCACGTGAATTGCGGCAGTCCCGTTTTCAAGCTGTACGGTTACATCCTGAACCTTGATGTAACCATAACGCTCTTCATTTGCAGCTAACGCAGGTGTGACAAGGCATAATGAAATGAGTATCAGCAGCGCGATAGCACGGGCTCGCATAGGTGTACAAATTCGTGAATACAACTTATATTGTTTTGGGTGATTCGACGCAATCAATCTTCGTTTTTTTAGAATTCGTGCCTGAAATAACGCTAATTCAAAAAAAATATGAGTTTATGTAGTATGGACCAGTATAATCTCGATACTTGAGACATTGGTCTTGCCGGAATCGGTATCAATGACCTCAGTGGAAATCACAATATCCTTTTTAGTTACACCCACCAAAAACCGGTTTAACGAGATCTCTGCAGTATCCACTGCCCGGGAAATTGCCTTGCCACGGGCTTTGATTGCCACCTCATCTGCCCCATTGTTAAACTGTGTAACTACGGCAAGTACGTAGTTCATTACCGGTTTATTCCCGACGAATACTGTGTTCTCTTTCGGCTGTTGCATAGGTTTTCACCCAAGTTTTAAAGATACTTCTTCTTTACGATCAATTCTGCATTCAGTACACTTGCGCCGGCAGCACCACGGATCGTGTTATGTCCCATTGCAACGAAACGCACTCCCTCTCTAAGGCGTCCAACTGAAACAGTCATTCCCTTACCCCGCATTCTGTCGAGCCGGGGTTGCGGGCGATCCGGTTCCTCATCAAAGAAATGAACGGATTCCGCGGGTTGTGTTGGTAGTCCTTTGATAGGGGGTTTATAATCACGGTACGCTTTTTTGAGTTTGTCAACCGGCTCTTTGATGTCAACCCAGACTGCCATAGTATGACCATCAATAACCGGAACCCGGTGACAGCTGGCGCTGACTTTGAATGAGGCGTTTGAAACTTTGTTTCCCTTCAGAGTTCCCATAATCTTGAGCGTCTCGGTCTCCATCTTCTCTTCTTCCTTACCGATATACGGAATTACGTTATCATAGATGGACATGGCAGCAACACCAGAAAAACCGGCTCCGGAAATTGCCTGCATCGTAGATACACGGATATCAGTAAATTTGAACTGGCGAAGGGGTGCAAGTGCAGTCACCATCACAATAGTAGAACAGTTCGGGTTAGTTACAATAAACCCGTCCCTGCCTGCATCCTTCTGGACATCAATGAGACCGAGATGCTCCGGGTTCACTTCCGGAACAACAAGAGGGATGTCTTTTTCCATCCGGTAGGAACTCGCGTTACTGCAGACTGCAATTCCTGCATCGGCAAACTCTTTCTCCACATCAATGGCAATTTCAGCAGGAAGGGCAGAGAATACTAAATCCACATCCTTCATCGCTTTAGGCGAAGTGGGAACTACTTTGATTTTTCCGATCTTTTCGGGAAATGGTGTATCGAGACGCCAATTCACAATCTTTCCATAGGGCTTTCCCGCGCTGCGATCGGATGCGGCGAGTGTCGACAGATTGAACCAGGGATGATCCGCAAGTTGTTCAACAAATCGCTGACCTACCGCACCCGTTGCTCCGAGCACTCCAACATTGATCATAGGTATCAGGTCCTGTTTGTGTGTGTTTTCCCCGTTTGAGATGATGGCGGGTTGTAAAATCCCATTTCTCCTGTGATAATAAAAACATTGTTTTTTAATATTTTACCGGAACAATCCAATAAAAATCTATTTTTCAAGTGTATGTAAAAAAACATGTGATAAGGAAATTTTCACCATAACAGACTTTAAAATCGATCTGAAAAAAACCGTAACTTGCCTATAACCAAAACTCCCGTTAAATTGATAAAAAAATTATAGGATCATCGTTGAAGAAGACCCTAAAATGATTGTAATAAAAAAACGTAATTATTCCATGTGGATAGCTTCTGACGGGCAGACATCAACACAGGTCTGGCAGTCTACGCACATGTCCTTATCCACTTTGGCCTTGTCATTCTCCATTGCAATTGCCGATGCAGGGCATTCACTTACACAGGTTTCGCATCCGGTACACTTTGTATTGTCAACTATTGCTACCAACTAGTTCACTCCATCGTATATGTTTTACAAAAGACAAAAAATAGGTTTCGTTATTGCTGCCGGTTTAATCCGGCAAAAAAGTGATTATTTTTTAAGATTTAGCACATCGCTCATGCCGTAGATACCGGGTTTTTTACCCACAACCCACCGGGCTGCATGAAGGGCACCGCTTGCAAAGACAGAACGATCGGACGCATGGTGAGAGAGTTCAATGGTCTCAAAATTCTTTGAGAACATGACCTTGTGGTCACCGACAATATCGCCACCGCGGATAACATGGACGCCGATCTCATTTTTCCGTTCCGTCATACCCTCGCGCCCGTACTGCTTCTGCCGGGGACCTACCTCTTCTTCAAGGATTTGAAGAATAGTTTTTGCCGTCCCGCTCGGTGCATCCTTCTTGTTCCGGTGGTGTGCCTCGAATACCTCAATATCGTAATCTTTTAACAGCTTGCCGGATTCCCTGACAAGCTGCCAGAAGATATTGACCCCAACCGAGAAGTTGCTGGATATCACCGCGGGCACATTGTTATGGATCGCCTTTTCCATGACGGCACGCTGTTCAGGAGTAAATCCTGTTGTACCAACAACAAGCGCCACATTGTTCCGGGCAGCCATCTTCACGTTTTCGACTGCTGCTGATGCTATGGTAAAATCGATCAGCACATCGGCCTTTGTGCTCTTGACGAGGTTTTCTGCATTTTTTGATTCAACGATTTCAGCACCAAAGAATGAACTGGGTTTGAGGTTGATACCGCCAACCAGTTCCAGGTCGGATGATTCATTGACCATCCTGCCGATCGTCTGCCCCATCCGTCCTGAAGCCCCGCACACTACAACTTTGATCATGATTCAGGTTACCTCGTCCGTTTTGCTGCGGCAGGTTTTTTCTTTCCGGTTTTTGTTGTTACCGGTTTCTTTGCCGCCGACGCTTTTTTTGCAGGAGCCTTTGTGGGAATAGTAGCTAACACTTTTCTAAGTTGTTCGGTCTTTTTTGCATCCAGTTCATCGAGCGGGAGCCGTACGGGTCCGCCAGCCAAACCTAAAAGTTCCACTGCCTTTTTTACCGGGATGGGATTCGTATCAATGAACATCGAGCGGAACAGAGGAGAAAGGGCGTAATGCAGAACCAGGGCTTTCTGGTAATCGCCCTCTTTCATTGCCTCATACATGGCAACCATGCGCAGGGGATCCACATTTGCCGCAACGGAAATTACACCGGTGCCACCGAGTGCCATGATCGGGAGTGTGATGTTGTCATCACCGGAGATTACAGAAAATTCATCATCCTGTGTATCTTCGATGATTCGTGACATCTGGCTGATATTGCCGCTGGCTTCCTTGATAGCGACGATATTGGGATGCTGTGCAAGCTCAGCTACCAGATCAGGTTCGAGATTCTGGCCCGTCCTTCCCGGGACATTGTACATAATGACCGGGATATCGAGATCCGCCAGTTTCGTGTAATGCTTGATGAGCCCGGAGCGGTTTGGCTTGTTGTAGTACGGACTGATGACGAGCACACCATCCGCACCGATGTCCTTTGCAGCCTTCGTTAACCGTACCGCTTCTGCTGTGTTGTTGGAACCGGTGCCGGCAATGACTGGAATCCGGCCCTTGACCTTATCGACAGTAATCTGGACAACCTTCTCATGTTCTTCGAATGTGAGGGTTGCTGATTCACCGGTCGATCCACACGGAACAATCCCATGGATACCACAGGACAAGAGAAATTCTATGTTGCGTTCCAGACCCTGAATATCAAGGCCCATCGCAGAGTTCCGTTTAAAAGGGGTAATGATTGCTGGAAGGACACCTTCAAACATGAATTAGATTATGAGCGTCTTTTGGTATTTATTTTTCTTGTGATGTAACCGGCGACGCGGTTCCGGACACGTTTGCTTTCGATAATTGCTGAAGCACCCAGTTGCTGCTTGTTCTCATCGAAGTTGGGTGAAAAATAATCCCGCTGCTTGGCCAGAAGTGCGTTACCGAGATTTTTTATGTATGACGGCTTGATTCCCATGAATGATTCCTCAAATTTCTATATGTTAAATGCGGTTTGAACAGATAATAATATTGTTTGTAACGACGATCGGATCCTCGCCAAAAATATGGATAATTCCTGAGTTTTTATTCCCGCCACGATCATAAATAATATCCGGTACACCGTCGTTGCAGCAGGATGCAACATCAAAGTCCATGGTGCTGATCCCCATTGCTTTCTGGTTGTGATTAACTGCTATGCATTCAAGGTACATTGCCTGAAATACAGCAAGCACATTTTCTGAAAAACGAATAGTCGCGGCACTCCGCATGAGAGGGTCGAACTTCATTGCAGTGAGAATAACCCGCGCGCACGGTTCATCCGCGCCAAACGCGCACGATCCGCCGGCAGTTATTTTACCGTCACGAAACACTATTCCACCCGGAACAGTCGCAACCCCGTTACGATCCCGTGCATTCTTAACTGCGTACACAAGAGAAGCTCCACCATCCGGGATGAGCAGGGGGCTCATTGATGCTTCCAGATGAGAAACTGCCAGATCAAGCCGGTAAAGTACCTCATCTCGTTCCTGAACCGGATCTTTCATACATCATAATAGGCGAATTGCTGCATAATGTCTTTTCCGCCGGGCGATATACCGGAGAGTCCGTATTGGATAAGCCTATATTCTTCTGCAACGAAAATTTTACTAATGGATGCCCGACTTCTTGATGTTATCATCGGCGTGATCGCCTTTTTAATCCTGGTTGCACTGCTCGCCATACTTCCTATGGTTATGACAGCAGGCATCGCCTACATTGCAGCAATAATTGTATTCATCCTCGCTCTTTCCGGCGCAGGTTACCTCGTCAATGAGAAGATTGCCTAGATAAAAAACCTTAAGGAATATATTTTACTTTTTTTTCATGGGGCCTTTTGTCGGACCTCTCTTTTTTGCCCGGTAATAACTAAGAGGATGATTCACTTTCTCACAAAGGGCGTCGCTGTGAATACACAAGCCGGTCGTACGCATGGCTGCGCACGCTGGGGTAGTATATTCAGTTCCTGAACCCCCTCTGCCGGTGATGTGCTCAACCTGGTACATCGTCTTTTCTAAGTCAAAATCCGGTGAACGGGCATAAAGCTGACCAATTGCATTTGCATCCATGCCGATCGTATGAAGAAATGTAGTAAGGGCAAAGCGTCCTGCATGCGTAAGGTTGGTCCCGGCAGTTAAAGCCGTTATCAGCGCCTGCATACAAGGCGGAAACGAGCTCTCTTCAATGGTTCCGAATTGCTCGAGCATCTGTTCCTGGTACACTTTTTTTACCTGGGCAACCCGGGGTCCGAGTTTTTCACAGATGGAAGGGGGAACCTTATGCGGAAGATCCCGGCGAAGGAGAACACGGATGCGTTCCCTTAACAACTCGTACCGTTCATCTCTTTTAATATCAACAAAACCGTGTTCGAGCCGGCGGTTCACCAGATTAAACCGGTCCTGGTGCAGGGGGGCTACCAGTTCAACATAATCTGCAAGGGGAATACGATCTTTTGTAATCTGTATTCCCAGCTCGTGTGCAAGGGCAACGCAGAGATGCGAGTATTCACTATCATCCTGATGATAATTCTGGTTCCATTCCTCTTCATTGACAAGAAAATAATACGCCCGGTCGGATTCATATCGGGTAAGGCGATCGATAAGCGTTTTGTCATGAACGCAGGAAACAATAATCCGGGCAAGTGCATACCCGGCAATTTCGTCATCCGCTGATCCGGTGATTTCCGGAGCGAATGATTTTTTTATCGTAATCGCATCCTGGATGCGCCCGAGTGCACGATCAATTAATAGTTCGCCCTTTTTATCATTAAACAAAGAATCCAGAGAAGAAAAACGGCCCTTGATATGATCCTGGGCTTTTTTTAAAAAGGGAAAATGGGAAAGTTCCTTTGCAGATGGATTAAAATCCATCAATCGGCCTCGATCCGGGGTGCAAGGAGGTATTCAACATGCCCGTTACCTCCGGCAATGTCGAACGAGAACCTGACCGGGTGATCGATACCGAGGAAGATCTCTACCTCAGCTGCTTTCGCCATGACTTTTCCCATGTCTTTTAAGTAATCAAGTGAGAAGAGCGAGCGAGCCTCCACAGGAGTAAGCGATTTGAGCTCGTCTTTTGAAAACTCGCGCCTGATATGATCGGTATCCCCTTCTGCTACCAGATAAAAGGTCTGGTCTTTCGGGTTGATTCCAAGAGCAATCTTATCGGAGATTACCGCCGCCGCCTTCATAGCATTATTAAAATCTTCACCGGCGATAACAATCTTTCCCGGGAGATTAATGGTAGGGGGGTTTGGATCTTTTCGAATTGTATTCGTGTCAAGGAGGGTGATGGAATAATGGTACCCGTGAACCGAAACCGACATCTTCTGGGCATTGTCGGCGAGTTCGATACTGATGAGGTCGCCCTTACCCGCCATGCCAAATATGTTCTTCATCTTGGATATGTCAATGCCGAGCTGGCTGTCGGTCGCCTTGAATGAATCGAACGCTTCTTTCTTGAGCGTGAGACCAATCATAGCAACATTAGCGGTGTCAACAGCCCGCGTGGATATACCATTCTCGTCCGTATGCAGCCGGCACTCCGGGATGAGAGCCGAGATAGCATCGATAAATTCCCTGAAAATATCTGCATCAATCGTCGCTTTTAACATCGCTTACCCCTTAACAAATTGTATTATACAGTATATCAGCATACTTTAATAATAGCGTTTTGGGTTTAACCCGGACTTGTTTAGGGGAACGATTAAGACAATGGGTTCACAGTGGGGACAGGATAAAACATATCTGCGGTCAAAACATGAGGGCTACCGTTCCAGGGCAGCCTATAAGCTTATGGAAATCCAGAAAAAATTCGCTGTCATACGAATTGATGACAACATTGTTGATCTGGGTGCCGCACCGGGTAGCTGGCTCCAGATTGAACGGACACTCACGGATGCCCGGATTATCGGTATTGATCTTAACCCGATAGCAGAACTCGATGGCGTTGAAACAATTGAAGGCGATATCAACGATCCTGTGATTGTAGAACAGGTTAAATCGACGTTGGGAGTCGTTAATATCGTACTCTGCGATGCCGCACCAAAACTCTCCGGTCATAAAAGTTACGACCAGGCCCGTATCATTGCACTGAACGAGCAGGCTCTCGCATTTGCCTGCAAGGTCTTAAAGCCGGGCGGAAATTTTGTTGTGAAATCATTCCAGGGAACTGACTTTCCTGAATTTTATGCAGAATGCAAAAAGAACTTTTATGCAGTGAAAACCTGCATGACCAAATCGACCCGCAAAGGGAGCACCGAGCTCTACATAGTTGCAAAGAACTTCATAGGTCCAGCAGTTCCATGACATTAAAAGACCCCTTCAATCGCCCGGTGAGCAATCTACGGATTAGTCTTACGCCAAAATGTAATCTGGCCTGCATTTATTGTCACCGTGAAGGGGAAAAGGCACCAAAAGAGCCACTGTCCGCTGCAGAAATTGCTGAAATTTTACGGGTTGCCGCCCATTTCGGGATCCGCAGTGTGAAATTTACCGGAGGAGAGCCCATGCTCCGGCCAGATCTCCTTGAGATAATCAGGTCTGTACCTGCCGGTGTGGAATCATCTATCACAACCAATGGCACGTATCTTGCTGACCTTGCTGCCGATCTTAAGCAGGCAGGGATGCGCAGGGTAAATGTCAGTATTGACAGCCTGAACCATGAAACCTACAAAAAAATTACCGGTACGGATAAGCTCGATGCCGTGCTTGAAGGCATTACCGCAGCACTTGAAACGGGTCTCACACCGGTAAAGCTGAACATGGTTGTGCTTGCCGGTATCAACGATCATGAGATCGATGACTTCCTCAAGTTTGTGCGGGGGAACCGGAACCTTGTTCTCCAGCTGATCGAACTGATGCACTTTAATGAATGCACCAATCACGGCGATCTCAATTTACTTGAAGATTCACTTGCGGCCCGTTCAAAACAGATTATTACACGACGGATGCATCACCGTAAGAAATACTGTCTTGACGGAGCAGAAGTGGAAGTTGTCCGCCCGCTCCACAACACCGAGTTCTGTGCATTCTGCAACCGTCTGAGGGTTACTTCTGACGGAAAACTCAAACCCTGCCTCCTGCGTACGGATAATCATATTGACATTCGCGGAAAGAGCGGCACGGAACTTGAGGCACTGTTTGAAAAGGCAGTCTCATTGAGAGAACCTTTTTACAAATAATTACTTTTTCTCTACCCGTCTCCGTTTTTGACCCCATAGTGCGTTCCGGGTTTACGGCAATATATTTACAATGCCGTAACGAACCTGTTGCTATGCAGGATGATAACGAATTCCTGGCAGTGCTCAATCACCTATATGAGAAATCACTCATGCTCCATGACACTGGCAGTTTCAATAAGACGCTCTACTTTTACTTTGTCGATGCCCTGGCCCACATCGACTATACGGCAAGTCTCTATGCTTATCATTATGAGTCCCCGAAAAATATCATGGGCGTCGAATACCTCCGCTGGCGCATCGATGAAGAGAAAAAAGGGGAGAGAATAAAATTTAAAGGATTCATTAACTGGCTGCGGGAAGAACACCCTAAAAAATTTGACTCCCTCCCGTCCCTGTGGCAGATGATCTATGATTCCGAAGATCCGGCCAGCTACCGGAGTTTCCGGATAGTGCTCGATCCCGACAGTAAAACACCCATTCCTGCGGATTTCTTCTACGCAGTCATTGACGAATTTTTCAATCAGGAATTTTTAAAGAGCCTGTACGAGGATGCTTCCCTCGCAAAATTATTTGTCACCTATTCCACCAGTCATTGATCTTCAGGTAACCCTATGACAGACGTCAGCCGTATCTGTGCCGATCTGGTAGCAATCCGTAGTGAAAACCCTCCGGGGCGCACGGATGAGGCCATTGAATATATCCGGTCATTTCTCACCGGTATTGGCATCAGCTCCAAAGTCTCCGGAAATGCAGACGGGATGTGCAATCTAGTCACAACAACAGTTGGTAAGTCCAAACAACTCCTCTTTTGTGGTCATGTCGATGTGGTACCGGCACTAGATATCGGTTGGACTCATCCTCCGTTCTCCGGAATCATTCAGGACGGATATGTGCACGGGCGCGGTGCTACCGATATGAAAGGTGGCTGCGCTTCCATTCTTGCAGCCTGCGAAGTCCTGGTGAACCGGGACCATGATATACCAGCCACGCTCGCTTTTGTGTGCGATGAAGAGACCGGGGGAGAAAATGGGATCCGCCGCCTTCTTTCTGATGGGGCACTCAATCCCTGTGATTGTATCATAGCCGAGCCTACGCCGTCACGACATCCCTGCATTGGCCAGAAAGGACTCTGCCGGCTCGATATGATATTCAACGGTACACCCGCCCACGGATCACTATACCCGGCTGTGGGAACCAGCGCAATTATGGAAGCCATGACCCTGCTTAACCACGTCAGGGAGTTGAATAAAAAAGAGTACCCCGTGGATCCTTCGCTCAATGAGATCATTGCACAGTCCTCTGCTGTACTTGGCCGGGAATTCGGAATTATCGGGGTCCGTGATGTTCTCAAACGGCTCACGTTCAACCCGGGTGTGATCAAAGGCGGAGAAAAATCCAATGTTGTTGCACAGCACTGTGCACTTGAGCTTGAACTAAGAGTCCCATGGGGTTGCTCCATAGATGAACTCATTTCCTCAATACAGGCACATGCCATTCATGGAAAAATTGTTTCTCAGGAAACCCACGATCCCTCGATTACTAATCCGGAATCCCCGCTCGTGAAAATAACCTGTGAAGTGGTGAGACATGTGTATGGCGGAGAGGTATTCCCTATTGTCCAGTGGGCGGCAAGCGATGCACGCCATCTCCGGGCTAACGGCTTTAATGTGATTGAGTATGGTCCCGGTGAGATTCCGACACTTCATGCGATAAATGAGCGGACCGCTGTTGATTCGCTGGAAAAAGCGTCCCTCGTATATCAGGACATCATGACAAAATATACATAAACCGAATAGATAAAAGAATTATTTTTTGTGTCGGTTAAGAGCAAATACAATCCCACAAACAACAATGATTGCACCAAACGCAGTCAAAGGGGATACCGGTGAATAGGTTGTTTTCTTCTGAATGGTAGTTGTCCCAACCGTTGCAACTGTCGTAACTTCCGGAGTAACCACCGGTGCAGCAGGCGTCATTTCTGTTACCTGGGGTACTGGCGTTGATGTAGTGTAAAACGTACCGATACGGCTTATGGTAGGAACTGGGGTGATGGTGCCGGTTATGTTTACTACCTGAAGTTTACCTAACATGCTCTCCCTATTCTTCAGTGCATCTGCATAATTGGGATCAATGCCCAGGGCTTTTTTAAAACACTCAGATGCGTCCTGTGATTTTCCCAATTGGATGTAGGCTAATCCTTTGTTATTCCAGACCGTTGCATTATTTATCGTCACTCCCGTTGCACGATCAAAGGAACTGAGTGCCTGGTCATACTTCATGCTGCCCATGTACGCCAGTCCTTTGTAATTCCAGGACATGAAGTTGAGTGGATCGAGATCTGTACAGCGGTCATAAGGGGCAATAGCTGCATTATAATTCTCCAGCTTGAAGTATGCGTAACCCTGGTTGCAGTACGCATCCACGCTACTGGCTTTGACGGTGAAGAATTTGTCATAAGCGCTTACGGATTCATTGTATCTCCCGAGTTTAAAAAAGCCGTACGCTCTCGCATTCAGTGCAATTGGATCCGCTGATTTAATAGCAAGCGCCTGCTCGGACATGTTGATGGCTTCAGTATAATTCCCCCATCCATTCAAAGCCGTTGCCTTGCCTGCCATCGCCGATGCATAATTCTTATCGAGAGCAAGTGCATTATTGTAATACGTAACGGCATCGGCATACTTACCCACAATTACCGCATCATTCCCTCGTGTATACCATTCCTGAGCATCATCCGCATTCACCGCAGGAATTGCGAGGATAGCAAAAAGAACAACCAGAATAATTATTTTTAATCTCATAATCTCAATCACGAAATTTCCCTTAATCGCAGATGAATCTATTCATTTAATGGTTTTAAAAGGATACCGGCTTTCGACAGGCACATTGGCCAATGGTGAGAGCCACGGTGACTGCACAAAATGCGGTTGCGCAGAACGCAACAAAAAAACCGGAAGTATCTGCGATCAATCCGGCAATGAACGGAAGTGCAGACATACCAAGGTAACTTGTCGTAGAGAACAGTCCCATTACGATACCCTGATGTTCTTTGATACCCGCAAGAAAAGCCATCTGGGCGATCATTACAAATCCGGCAAGGGCTCCTATCACAATAAAACCGATAGGAGAATAAAATGAGATAAGGACTCCAAAGACCATCAGGATTGCAGACCAGCGGATTGTCTGAACCGGTGGCAACGACATACGGGAAGCTATGAGAACAGCAATAATGGTGGAAATACTCATGAGCGCTATCCAGATCCCGGCAATATGAGATGAAACACCGGAAAACTCAGGGTAGAGCGAAATAATAACTCCGGTAATCCCTACAAGGATCACTGAAGAATACCAAAGATAACGGTATTCAATCACCAGTGGCAGGAGAACATGACTATCATATTTTGGTGCGGCTACAAGAGAATCACGGATGAAAAAACCTGTACATGCAGGAATTACAGCACATCCTGAAAAGAACATGACACCAATTGCAGGCACTTGGAAAAATGTCGCCAGCCAGCCAGCTGCGATAAGACCGGAAACAAGCCCGGCATTCAGGAGCGCCATGAAGTACCCGCTCATCTTCTCATGCTCCGGCACAGAATTCACAAACGACATGGCTGCAGCAACAAAACACCCTGCACCCACACCTTCAATAAAACGGATCGCCAGCATAAGGAATGGAGAGCCGATAATCGAGAGAGATAATCCGCTGATTACCGTAATGATAAGCCCAAGACGAATGAGCGGGACACGCCCTATCCGGTCAGACAACATACCGGCAGGAAGTGTACTGACAAAGGCACCAAGGAAATAAGCAGCATAGATTGCACCCTGTAATGAAGAACTATCAGCAAATAAAGGAAGCACCGGGACGATAGCGTTTGAAAGCGCCATCACGGAAAAGACACCGAAAAAAAGAGTGAACCGTGTTCTCATCGTACCTGTGTATCAGACCATGCGGTATGTCTCAAGGTTCATGGGCGAGTGCGTCTCGATATGGTACCGTTTGTAGATGGAACTCGCAAGATCGATCGTATTATTCTCATCCCCGTGGATGCAGAAGATCTTCTCAGGTCGGGGCTGGATCTGGCCGATATAATTCATCAGCTGCCTGCGATCAGAGTGACCCGAGAAGCCGTCGACTGTGACAATCTCTAAATTGATAGTAATGGTTCCTTTTCGCCCCATTGGTACTTCGCGCCACCCTTTCTGGATTCGCCGCCCGTAGGTTCCGTCAGCCTGGTACCCGACGAAGATGAGGGCGTTCTTCTCATCCTGTGCAAGGTTTAAGAGATATTCCATCACCGGGCCGCCGTTGAGCATCCCACTTGTGGTGATGATCACGCAGGGATCTCCGTTAATGACTTTCTCACGCAGTTCCTGCGAGTCCACCTGCTGGAAGCATTCAGCAAGGAAAGGATTCATACCTTCGCGGAAGATCTGGTTCCGGAGCTCAGTGTTGAGGTATTCCGGGTAGCAGGTGTGAATCGCCGTTGCTTCACGGATCATACCATCGAGATAGATCTTCACTTTCGGGATCTTCTCAAGGCGCATACCCTCTTCAAGCGCAAGCATCACTTCCTGCGAACGACCGACAGAGAATGCCGGGATGATGACCTTGCCACCACGCGATACGACCGTGTTGATCGTTTCGTAGAGACGGGCTTCGGCATCGGTCCGTGGCTGCTGGAAGTCGTTGCTGCCACCATAGGTACTTTCCATGAAGAGTGCTTCGAGACGGGGGAACTGGTTGATGGCCGGGTTGAAGAGACGACTCTTGGCGTAATTGAAATCGCCGGTGAATGCGATGTTGTACATGCCATCACCGATATGGAAATGCGCAATCGCAGAGCCAAGGATATGTCCGGCGTTATGGAAGGTGAGTTTGACATCCGGCGCAATATCAGTCACACTGCCATAGTTGAGGGTTATCGAGTGCCGGATATAGGTCTTGACCTCGTTTGAGGAGTAGGGAATCTTCCGATCTTCTTTATGGATAACATCAAGATAGTCCAGCTGGAGCATGGCCGAGAGATCCCGGGTCGGGGGGGTAGAATAGACCGGGCCTTCATAGCCGTACTTGTAAAGAAGCGGAACCAGAGCACAGTGATCGAGATGAGCGTGGGTAAGCACAACTGCATCGAGCTGGGCTAACGGGTGGATCTCCGGGACATAGAGGTATGGTGTACCTCCCTGGTTGTCCGGCTTCTCCCCGCAGTCAATCAGTATCCGGCTGTTGGGGGTAGTGAGCAGGAATGCTGCTCTCCCGACTTCACGGCAGCAGCCGAGCATGGTCACACGTGCCCACTGGTCTCTCTTGACTGCATCCTTGCTGGTATCGTCTTTGCCGGGAATGTCGCGGTGAATACGGCGGCCAATGGTACGCAGGAACGTTTTTCTCTCTTCGTTTGTGGAACGGAGGTACTGCCGGATCTGTTTCACCGTTGAACTCTCGATGGGAGGTGTTCGTACGACTTTTGGGGTCCAGCCGATATGACGGGTGATATCCCGCAGGGTTGTACCGTTCTTGCCAATAACCACACCGGGTTTCTCGGCTTCAATCAGCACTTCTCCGGTATCGGGATCAAAAAAGATATCGGTGATACCCGCAGTATCAGGAACCACGGCTTTAATATCATTGTACGCTTTTTCGGGATCTTCTAAGATAGTTGGTCTTACAACAATCCGCTTGCGTAAATCCCGTGCAAGGATCTTAATTAAGTCTGCCTCATCGGCAAACCGTTTTGGATCATCAGTATAGATGACAAGCTCGGGCCCTTCGAATTCTACCTGCGTCACCGTGATGCCAGAAGGCACCTTTTCATTGATCTTGTCTTTAAGCTCTTTGAGCCGTTCTTCAATTAACATAATAATTAACGTCCTGAAAAAAAGTTTTTATGCGTTGGTTTTTGAAATATATTTTTGAAGCGCGTCTTCTCCCAGTATCTCATATTTATCTTTTGTAATAACGACTACATGGATGCCTTCTCCGGATCCGGCATCGCGTTTCATAGCAGATTTCAATGCACGAATTGCAATATCAATCGCTTCATCCTCATTCATATCCTTACGGAACCGGTCTTCAAGAACTCCATACGCCATGGGTGAACCGGAGCCGGTTGCAACAATCTCTTCTTCTTTAGTTGCGCCACCCATTGCATCCACCGAGTAGACGCTGGGCCCATTCTCGTCAAATCCCCCAACAAGAAGCTGGACGTAAAACGGGAAATACCGGTTCTGGTTTAAATAATTCGAGAGCAGTGTAGCAGAAGCTCCGACCGTGATAGAGCGGGATCGGCGAATCTGGTAGAGATTGCATTCAACGGTGAGGATGCGGGCAAGCTGCTGGGCATCCCCTACACCACCAGCGGTGGTCATACCGATTCGGTCGGCTACCTTGTACACTTTTTTTGCTTTCTTGCTCGCGATCATGTAGCCCATGGTCGCACGCTTCTCTGTTGCAAGGATCACACCATCTTTAAAAACAATGCCGATGGTTGTTGTTCCCTTCATGGACTCCTGTAACTGTTCAGGCATAGTAACACCCCAAAAACAAATTAACGCTAAAAATCTATTAAAAGCGCTGTAAGATATTAGATGATACCCAGAAACTTAAAGGTTTTTATTCTGACCCTTCTTTACAGAGGGCCCTGATAAGTTCGCGATCGTAGAGCATAGCAACGAGTTGCTTGTCACCGTTAATGACCGGCAACTGGTCAACGCGTGCCCTGCGCATCTTTAATGCACATTCACTTACTTCAGCATTGTGCGGAACAGCAACCACATTTTTTACCATCGCCAGTTTGACGGGACGGTTGGGAAGCTGGACTTTCGATATGCCGAAGCTGATAGTATGGTTATCCCGGATGCTTTCCCAGGTCCATTCATCATCATCAGTTCCATTCGAAAAGTCACTGACACCTACGGAATCCTCAATGCTTGAGTTTCTTATGAGATCACGTTCTGAAATGATTCCCTGCAACCGGTTTTCTGCATCAAGGATCGGTATTGCATCCACACCCGAGATCTCCATTACTCTTCCTACAACCGGGAGTGGGGTTTCCTCCCAGAGAGCAAATGACTGGCTGGTATACGTAGTCTTGATCTCATCTTTAATCTTCATCTGGGCGATTGCGTGAATAAGATCAGATACCGAGAGCAGACCGAGCAGGTGACCATCCTCAACAACCGGTAATCTCCGGATACGGTGCTCTACAAGGAGGCGTGCAGCCTGCCGGATATCTGCATCAGGTCCAATGCTGACCGGCTTTGCGGTCATGAGAAGGCCCAGCTGGGTCTCTTCGGGTTTTCGCAACAGATCTTTTCTTGTAATGATGCCGACAATCTTCTTGTTCTTGATTACCGGTACACCGGAAATGCCCGTGCGCTTGAGAATTTTTAATACATCATCACGGTTGCCCGGTATCTCAACATGGACGACATCTGACGTCATGTAATCTTTAACAATCTTTTCTGTTATGATCTCACCACCATTGTTGAGATTTTGCTGTGAGCGATGACAAACGAACTGACACTCCCGATAAGCAGCTTGTCGGCATTGCTCTTTCCGTGCGAGCCGACAATAATCAGATCGGATTTTTCCCGCTCTGCCAGGGCGACGATCTCGCTGCCGGCATGACCCTGTTTCATATGAGTAGTGAGGGTAAGTCCCTGTGTTGCTGCGAATGCTTTGGCCTGTGCAAGTTTATCCTGTCCCTCTTTTTCAAGGACACGGTACATGATCTCTACGGTATTATCAGAAGGAAGGGAGGAAAAAAGCCCCGTCTCTACGACATAGACTGCATGGATCTTTGCATTCCAGATCCGTGCTTCATCAACGGCCCGGGCCAATGCCCGATCGCTCACTCCAGAGCCATCAATTGCAACGAGTATGTTAGTAAACACCGGAATCACCCAAAATTAACATTCCCTTTTTATTTGGGTCTACGAATTAAAAATATTATGGACAATCTGCCCGCAGGAGACTCTTTTTGTGATGCTGGAAACCGGATCGCGGCTGAATTGCAATGCAGATTGGGAAGGATCGATCATGAACAGGTTGGCCCGTGCACCCGTACGAATAAAAAATGATTCTCCCGAGAGTTCTGATCCCTGTATTGCTGCGCGCAACAGAATTTTTGTTTCCAGACCGTAGACGGTCGAGGCAAATGCCATTTCTGAAAACATATCCGGAGGTACGAACATGACATTGTCAGTGCCCAGGTACAGTGTGCAGCCAAGTTCGTGCATCAGCCGCAGGGGAGGTTTCTGTGCGGTTTTAGTCACTCCCAGGGTCCAGTTGGATCGTGGGCAGACAGCAATGGGGATATCGTTGTCGGCACATTGACGGAGCTGTTTCTTTGTCGCATGGGTGGCATGGATGATCAGGTCAGGTTCATACGAAAGGGCGGCATCGACATCTTCTGAATCCTGCTCACCGGCATGAAATGCAATCTTCTTTCCCCTGCGTCTTGCCTCTCCTACAAGACGCTCGGTGTCCTTAACGTCACGGGCACTGCTGATCCCGAGACCGTCTGCTCCATTCTCTCCGCCATCCCGACCAAAGATAACAGGAGAAAATGAGAGCCCGTCTGCAGCTTCTTTAAGTGCGGTAACGCCTTTTATTCCCCCTTCCCGGAAATCGGCACAACCTGCAATCCCACTCTTGATCATTCCTTCTAGGCTTGCTCTCATACCACTGACGAGTTCTTTTCGGGACGCTGCCGCAAGCAGCCGATGTTTCAATCCATGAGGAGGAGTGACAAGAGCGGCGAGATCTCCGGTTGCAGCACAATCCATTGCAATCGTGTCTCCAAGATGCGTATGTGCATTGAAGAATGCAGGGCAGATCCACCGCTGCGGTGCACGGGGGTTATCCTCAATTGCGGTAATGTAACCGTTTTCTATGATAATATCAACCGGTGAAAGCGTAAGCTCGTCGCCAATCAGCGCTTGTCCGGAGATCTGCTGCAGGTTTTTTTTCATACGTCGTGACTCTTCTTTATATATCCAAAAAAGAAATATATTTGCATGGCAAAGAAGCAAGGTGGAAGATTACTCTCATCAGCAGGTCTCGTTAACTATTATGAGAGCGAGGACCGGCGGGCAATTCATATCGATCCCATTACCGTTATGGCAGTATCAGCCGGGATTGGTATCGTCATCATGGTATTGAACTATATTTACTGATTCCATTCCTTTTTCAACACTTTTTTAGTGATGTCCTCATCATTCCTGAAATACAGGTCGTCATGACCTGTCCATTTAGGGCAGTTGCGGAAAACAACAGCCGGTATGCCATTGTTGCTCTCACCCATCACAAAGTTGGCAAAGCCTGCAATCTCATCGGCAACTGCCTCTTCTGTGATCTTGAGAACATGACCAAACAGGTCGGTATCCCCCCGGAAATCCCGGATAGCGGTAAAACCACTCCATCCAATCGCGTGACCGGTCTGTCCGCGACGGAATGAGCGCCCACAGGTATCAGTAATGATAATGCCGATATCCATGCCACTGATCTTTTTTATCTCGTCCCGCAGCTCGTTAGCAGACTTCATCGGATCCGGTGGCAGGAAAATAACCATGCCATCTTCAATATTGCTCTGGTCAACACCAGCCCGGACTCCGATGTGACCGAACGCCATCTCTGAAAGTATGAACGGGTGCTCCATGATGATATCAGTAGACGCATCAAGCACAGCCTGGACAAAACGTGGGTCTTCACCATTCAGTTTCCCGAGACGTTCAGCGCGTTCAGTGGGCACAATCGATGAAAGTTTTTTCGTGTAACCTTTTGCTTTTGAATATATTGTTGACGCAATACACAGGATATCTCCGCCTTTCAAAGGTATGCGTTTGCAGATCATTGCCGCAATATCGTCGCCATCATGGATGAGAGGGAGATCCTGCACACCCATGACCTGAATATTTTCCATAACAACTCTATGGGATGATCTGACGATATAGGAGTTTCGTTTCGCTTCTAAGTTTTTTAGATACCTGTACCATAGCACAAACAGGACAGTGGAAGGAATAGGATAAGGGGCTCTTACAAAAATCATCGATATATTTTTAAGAGGATAGCGCACATCACCTCATTACCATGTACCTGATTATCCGGTGCCCCTCCTGTAGTACCTTTACGTACGTGGATAATTTCCAGAAATGGAAACTCTGTCATCAGTGCGGGCATGCGCATGAAGTAGTAAAAGCATCCCCGTACCTTGAGGTTCATGATTTCCATGAGGCTGAACATATTGTCAGGCAGATGGAAAAACACCTTCATACTAATAAGAAAAAAGATTTCTCTCCTGAAGAAACTGATGAGCTTCGCCACCATTATACAGAAGCACTGCGTAAACGGGTCCCGGGCCATCACGCGCACCATCAATCGCACTAACGTAACTATTCTTTTAATTAAACCCTGCAATACTTCAAGATGTTCGCGGGTGGCACTACTATGGAGGATTTCGTGTGATGGAGCAGTATGATATTACCATAATCGGTGCCGGACCTGCCGGACTGTTTTGTGCAATCCACGCAGCAGTACCCGGTGTTAAAGTTCTTCTTTTGGAAAAGATGGACGAGCCGGGGAAAAAACTTCTGCTTTCAGGTACCGGCCAATGTAATATCACCCATGCCGGTGAGATGCGGGATTTTCTCACTCATTATAGCGAACACGGGAAATTATTGAAACATGCACTCTTTTCGTTTACGAACAAAGCGCTCATCTCCTTTTTTCTGGAACGCGGCCTTTCAACGATGACTGAGGAGAATGGCAAAGTGTTTCCGGAAACCCGGCAATCGGCAGATGTGCTGGCAGTCCTTATTAAGGAATGTAAAACGAGGGGGGTGGAAATCCATTGCAGTGAACCGGTTACGGGTATCACACGTCAAACAGAAAGTTTTGAAATTCTTACGCACCGTGCAACATATCGCTCCACCATAATCGTGATCACGACCGGAGGAGCTTCCTATCCAAAGACAGGTTCAACAGGAGACGGGTACCGGTTTTGCGAAGCACTGGGACAGCCGGTCACGGAGATTGCCCCGGCCTTAACCCCGCTGCTGATCCGGAATTTTCCGTTTGCTGCACTCGCCGGCATCTCGTTTGAGCAGATGCCGTTTACTGTTTGGAGGGCAGGAAAAAAAGTCGGGGAGTATAAGGGGGATGTGCTCTTCACTCATCTGGGAGTATCCGGTCCGGGTATTCTTGATGCTTCGAGGAATATCCTGCCGGATGATGTGATCAAGCTCTCGTTTGTGGGGACGATGAAGCGCGAGGAATTCACTGCGGATCTTTCCCGGCGTGTGCAGGAAAACCGGACCTGGCAGGTCAGTACAATACTTGCAGGGTACCCAATCCCGGAGCGCCTCAACCGGAAACTCTTAAAAATCTCGGACATTCCGGATGAGCTCAAGTGTAATCATTTTTCTGCAGAACAGCGAACGCGGCTGGTAACAAACTGCACAGAATTTCCCATGACCGTTACCGCACCGGGCGGTTATGCAGTCGCGATGGTTACGCGGGGCGGTGTGGCGCTTGATGGCGTGAATATGAAAACCATGGAATCAAAAATTGTTCCCAACCTGTTTTTTGCCGGTGAAGTGCTGGATATCGATGGCGATACCGGCGGCTATAATTTACAGGCAGCGTTCTCGACCGGTCACTTCGCGGCAGAAGGAATCCGGAAGCGGCTTGAAGAGAAGAGCCGGTCATTGAGAGAATGAACCCACCCCCAAAACAGGGTTCTTTTCGTTTGCAGGGTCTGGGCTACGGCACGGAAAAAGGGGCGATTTAAACGCTGCTAAATTGCAGGGTTAATTCCTGATATAATCGCCTTATTTCCAGAAATACGTCCATTTCAAAGACTTTTGAGAGGGCGTGGACATCAAATCCCCTGCGGAAAAAAACGGGATCCCCGGATTGGCAAAAGGGGGCTGAAATGAGCCCCGAATAGTACTGGACTTACGGCAAGCTGGAGTTCATGGGGGGATCTGGACCTCAAAGATTGATATCTGCGATCCGGGTTACAGACCATAAGGGACTTACACTTAATCAAACCCAATTCTCCGTCGGAGACCTCTTCCGATTAGGGAATCCCGGCCTTAATTTTGTGCCATATTCGGGGAATTCCGGCACATAACTTTCTGAAAACCTCATAATGACTCCTGTTTGGCTAAATTAGGCATGAAATGAGTTCTGAAAATTACCCTAATAGCGCTCTTTGGATGGCCGATCGGGTGCCGGATGGGCTGAAGTAGGTGGAAAATGAAAGGAAGGCCTGTTTTGGGGCCCGGGTTCGGGAATTTTATCGTCGAACGTCGTCTTAAATTTGGCGAGATGCTGAAAACGTGGGGATGGGGGGAAGACCAAGTTTCGGTCCAGAATGAATATGAAAAAAATTATTCCGTTTTCTCCTTACCCGGCACAATGATGATACCGGCTTTCTTGATAAGGTAATAACCTGCACTCAGACCCACAATAATTACACCGATTCCCATCAGTTCAAACCCAAACTCCATAGGGTTCATTACCGATGGATCCAGAAGAATAACTTTCCTCGCAATAGCAATGAGGGCAAGCAGAATAATGATCTCGACGTGTATCGTGTTCTCTATGAAGTATGCCTTGATGGTATCTAATAGTTCGACACCAATCAGCACGAGCAGGAATGCCCCCAGCACCTGGATGAGTTCATGAGATTCCAGCAATGCCGGCGTGGTGACTACCAGATTCAGAAACAGGAGATAAACAAGATCTCCAATAGCTGCAAGAAGCACAAAAATCAGCAGGATCATGAGCACTGCATAGATCAGTTTTTCAAATTTATTGATAATTTCAATCATTGATGATCACTATTCCACAGGAATAAGATCCGGGTTCTCCGGATTATATAGTTTCACCACATCACCAATCACGATGACTGCAGGAGGCTTCACACCCGCTTTTTTAGCAGCACCTGCAATAGTGGCAAGTGATCCGGTAGTCACCCGCCGGTCTTTCCTCAGGCCGCGTTCAATTATGGCAACGGGAGTGTCCGGGTTTTTTTTATTTTTTATGAGCACTTCAGCAATCTTTTCAAGATTTGCAACTCCCATCAGGATCACAATGGTGCCCCGACTCTGTGCAAGAAGTTTCCAGTCAAGTGCTGGCTCAGCCTTGGTCGGGTCTTCGTTGCCGGTCAGGATAGTGACCTGAGAAGCATACTTGCGGTGAGTGAGCGGAATTCCGACGGATGCGGGAACTGCAAGAGCACTAGAAATCCCCGGAACCATCTCAACATCAATACCGGCAGTCCGGACAGTCTCAAGTTCCTCTCCACCCCGGCCAAATAAGAAAGGATCGCCGCCTTTCAACCGGACCACGGTCTTTCCCTTCTGTGCCCGGTCCACAACAAGTGCCTCGATTTCGTCCTGTTCCAACGTGTGTTTTCCGCCATACTTCCCGCAATCAACCTTCTCAGCGCGGGCAGGCAGGGATGAGATGATCTCTTCACCCGGGAGCTGGTCAAACAGTACAACATCCGCAGAATCGATCACTTCACGGGCCCGCTGCGTTAGCAGTCCCTCGCTACCGGGGCCTGAACCCACCAGATACACCTTACCCTTCATTGCTTAACCCCAGTTGTGTGAAGGCATCATCGATCAGGTCCTGTGCTTTGCCTTTGAGCAACCGGCCCTGCTCCCGTGCCTCGTCGATTGTCTTTACATCCATCTCAATCCGTTCAGTGCGCTTGCCATCCAAAGAGAGCACTTCTGCGATGAGATGCCCGGCCCGGCAATAGATGCCGAGTGGTGTATAGCATCCCCCACCCAGCTGTTCCATCACTGCCCGTTCGATCAGGACATCAGTCCGCGTCTCCGGGTGATCGAGCGCTGATAGCACTTCCATGAGCGAGGGATCGGCACGGCTTACGACCGCAATGGTGCCCTGGTTTGGTGACGGGACGAATTTTTCCGGCGGAAAGCGCTCGCCGGGAATTCGCAGATCCAGCCGGGTAAGACCGGCCTCTGCAAGGATGATCCCATCATATTCCCCTTCATTCAGCTTCCGGATGCGGGTATCGACATTCCCCCGGAGATCTTTTATGGTAAGATCC
>JBAZQT010000019.1:0-45472 GCA_041645055.1 Methanoregula sp.
TGGTGAATAAGACTGCGGGGCTGCCGGATCTTTCGATCATCTCAACTGGCGGGACCATTGCGAGCCGGATCGATTACCGCACCGGCTCCGTCAGCAGCCAGTTCGATGCGAGCGATATCCTGACCGCTATCCCCGAGCTTGCACAGATTGCCAATTACCGCACTCTCCCGCTCGCTGCAATCCTGTCAGAGAATATGACACCTGCGATATGGCAGGAACTTGCCCGTGCCGTATACGCGGAGATTAAAAATGGTGCTGCCGGGATCATCGTCACGCACGGAACCGATACCATGGCATACAGTGCTGCCGCGATCAGTTTCATGATCGATACACCAGTCCCGATCGTCTTTGTCGGCTCGCAGCGTTCAGCGGATCGCCCGTCAAGCGATAACGCAATGAACGCCGTCTGCGCAGCCGCAGCAGCAACAAGTGATCTTGGCGAAGTTGCCGTAGTGATGCACGCAACCACCAACGATGATACCTGTGCAATTCACCGTGGCACACGGGTGCGCAAGATGCATACGTCACGCCGCGACGCATTCCAGAGCGTGGGGCTGCCAGCCATCGGCTCTGTTGCTTACCCGTCCCGTGCAGTAACCCTGGCACCGGATGCAGTCAGGCGCGGTAGCCATAAACTAGCTCTTCACGATAATCTCGAACCCCACTGTGCCCTCTTGCAGTTCTACCCGGGCATGTCTCCTGACCTGATCCGGACATATGAAGGATACAAGGGCCTCGTGCTCTCGGGTACCGGCCTTGGACACGTGAGCACCCTGCTCATCCCCGCCATCACAAAACTATTCGAGGCAGGCACGCTCGTCGTTATGACCTCGCAGTGCATGCACGGTCGGGTCTGTGACCGGGTATACGATACCGGGCGCGATCTCCTCAACGCTGGAGTCATTGAAGGGGGCGACATGCTTCCTGAAGCAGCTCTCGTGAAACTGATGTGGGTGCTGGGAAATGTCAAGGACACAACAAAAGCGGCTGCGATGATGCAGGCAGATCTCAAAGGTGAATTGAACCGGAGGTCCGCTCATGGATTATAAGAAGCTGGGACTGGTTGCCGGAATCGAGATCCATCAGCAGCTGGATACGAAGGAAAAACTGTTCTGCCACTGCCCCACAAAACTCCGCGAAGTGAACGAGCACAGCGGGGAATTTTTCCGGTACCTGCGTGCCACCGAGAGCGAGATGGGCGAGATTGACCGGGCAGCAAAAGAGGAGATGAAGCGTGACCGGAAGTTCCTCTATTATACGTACGACACGACATGCCTTGTCGAAAACGATGAGGAACCTCCGGCACCGTTAAACGATGAAGCGCTCTCGGTATGTTTAACGATTGGGAAGATGTTCGGTATGACACCGATCCCGCAGATTCACGTTATGCGCAAGCTCGTCATAGACGGCTCGAACACGAGCGGGTTCCAGCGTACCGCACTGGTCGCGGTCAAAGGAGCACTTCCGAATGGCGGGGAGATCGAAACGATCTGCCTTGAAGAGGAGGCAGCACAGCGGGTAAAAGACGATCTCTTCTCGCTCGACCGGCTCGGTATTCCCCTCATCGAGATAACTACATCGCCCTGTATGCACACTCCCGAAGAGGTGCAGAAGGTTGCCGAATATATCGGCATGGTACTGCGTTCCACCGGCAAGGTCAAGCGTGGGATTGGCACGATCCGGCAGGATGTGAATATCTCGATTGCAAGCGGTGCACGGGTCGAGATCAAAGGAGTGCAGGAACTTGACCTTATTGCAGAAGTAGTAAAGCGCGAGGTCCAGCGACAGCAGGCACTTCTTGCCATTCGCGATGAACTGAAGAAACGGAATGCATCAGTTGCCCATGCAGCGTCACAGGATGTAACCAGCCTGTTCAAAGAAACGAAATCAGCGGTCCTTAAAAAAGCAAAACGGATCTCAGCTATCACCCTCAAAGGATTTGCAGGACTTGTTGGGTGCGAGATCCAGCCGGGCCGTCGTCTCGGTAGTGAGATGTCGGATTATGCCAAGAAATGCGGGGTGGGCGGTATTTTCCACACCGATGAGCTTCCCGCATATGGTGTGACCGAAGAAGAAGTTACCATGCTTCGCAGTCACATGCATGCAGGAGAACAGGACTGCGTCATCATCGTTTCAGGAGCACATGAGAAGCAAGCTGCGTGTGCACTCAATCAGGTGATCATCCGGGCAGGTATCGCACTTTCCGATGCTCCCGTACCGGAAGAGACACGGAAAATGTTAGAGGAAGGTAGTACTGCCTATATGCGCCCATTACCCGGCGCGGCAAGGATGTATCCCGAAACAGACGTCCTGCCGGTAGTTATCGGAGAAAAACGCTGGAACGCAGTAATTATACCTGAACTGCTGACGCACAAAGCTGAAAGGTATGCAAAGGACTATACAATCGACCTGAATTATGCACTCCAGCTGGCAGCTTCAGATAAACTCCCGCTGTTTGAGAGGGCTGTCAACGAAAAGATCAAACCCAAACTGGCTGCATTCACCATCCTATCTACCGCAACCGAACTCCGGCGCGAGGGTGTTGATATCCGTGCAGTATCGGATGAGAGTTACCTCGCAATCTGGCATGCAGTGGAAAACGGACGGGCAGCAAAGGAAGCGATTCCGGATCTCCTCCGCAGCATTGCTGCAGGCAGTACCGCTGACACAGCCATCGCTCAGCTCGCCCCTGCCATTTCGCGCGCAGAACTCGAGTCCGTCGTTAAAAAGATCATCGCCTCCCGCTCGGACTTTGTAAAAGAAAAGGGCAAGGCCGCACTGGGCCCCCTCATGGGGCTCGTGATGGAGGAAGTGCGGGGCTCCGTTGATGGAAAGCTTGTCAGCGAGATCTTACGAAAAGAGATTGACGCGGCAGTTACCGGAAAGAACGGGTAACCAGACCTTCTTGTTTCGCAGAGTCTGGTATTCAGGCGCGAACCTTTATGAGTGGTGGGACAGAATTAGATAAGGAGTTTAACTATGGGCAAGACAGGAACAACAATATGGGCACAGATTAAGGGAGTAAAAGGTAAGATAAGGCTCGTCCCGAAAAAGGAAGGACAGGCAAAAACTCCCGGCCCGAACCAGCGATTCAAAGCAGGCGCAAACGTCAAGCAGATCGATGCAGCAGCTGAAGCACTTCAGGGGCGCGGCGGAAAGCGCGGCGGTAGCAAGGGCGGCAGGCGCGGTGGCAACCGGGGCGACAGGTCCGGCGGATCCGGTCTTAACGAATCCACGGCAAACCCGATGATCCGCAGACGCATGAGCAGACCCAAGGTCTCTGCACTCGGTGCAAAGGCAAAGTCTGCACGGTAATATAAGAAGGATAATCTATAGCCCGTGTCGGGTGGACAAACTTCCATCCATTCTGGTTTTTTTGATCAGTTTTTTTAGAGAATTATTCCGTCAAGGATAACTATCTTTTATCCACAACAACTATGGTGAGTATGGATCTTAAGACTGCAGTCACAAGTTACCAGTACGGGGAAAAGGCAAAGTCCGAACTGATTATGGCATCCCAGTTCTGTCTCGCGCTTACCGGCTTTTCAGAACAGGAACGTCCCGGGGGGCGGCGAATGCTCCTCATGATGATGGAGTCAATACGAAGCGAACTCCAGTTTGCATTAAAGAGCACCGGGCAGAACGAATTCTCAAAAGCTATCAATGCTCTGAATGAAGCCATCTCGTTAACGGAGAGCAACCAGCCCGAGCAGGCCTCGCAGAGAATCGCTGCAGCGATCAGCGCATCCACAACGCCCGCACAGGAAGCGTGGCAGGTACTTTCAGAACATGGACTCCTCTGAATTTTTAGGATTTTTAACCAGTCGTTCTTCGGTACGCGAATACGACAGCGAGCCCCTGACACAGGAAGAGATCGATTACCTCGTGACCTGTGCAGGCACAGCACCGAGTGCCGGCAATCTTGAATCATGGGACGTTGTTGTTGTCACCGACGAAGACACCAAAACTGCACTCGCAGAAGCAGCCCTCGATCAGCCACACATCGAAAAGGCACCTGCGATCTTTGTAGTTTGCGCAAATTATGTCCGTTCAATGTCTCGTTATGGTGATCGCGGGATCCTGTACGGGCTTGAGGACGCAACAATTGCCTGTACCTACATGATGCTTGCAGCACATGCACGCCGCCTCCAGTCCTGCTGGACAGGCGCTTTTGATGACGAGGAAGTACGCACGGTACTCTCCCTTCCCCCGCACATCCGCCCGGTTTCCCTGCTTGCCGTGGGTAAAGGCCACCCGCCGGCACAGCTTACCGGGCGCATGGCAGAAGGAGAACACGTGCACCTGAATACATGGTAATGGTGAGAGAAAAAATGCCAGATTATGTTGTAACAATAGAATCCGCTTGGCTCGTTCGCGATGTCAAAACACTGGATGACGCGATCGGGATTGCTATCAGCGAAGCGGGGAAACGCCTGAACCCCCAGGCAAAGTACGTTGAAGTTGAGGCGGGGTTTTTAGCCTGCCCCTACTGTGAAGAGACACTATCAAGCGCAATCGTCGTGGCAGATACTGCCCTTGTGGGTCTCGTGCTGGAAATGAAAGTATTCCGCGCTGAGACGCCGGAACATGCCGGCCGGATAGCCAAACAGACTATTGGTAAAGCCCTGCGGGACATCCCCTTAAAATTATTGGACGTGCAGGAACAATGATCCATATCGTCGGGCACACAGCTATCGATCACATATCCAGGGTAGGTCATCTCCCGGAGAAGAACTGCTCGACCCATATCTCTGACCGGCAGATCTATTTTGGTGGCGGCGCAGCAAACATTGCAGCAGGTATCGCTACGCTGGGCGAGCAGGTAACACTGGTCTCCTGCATTGGCGATGATTTTGCCGGAAGCGACTATGAACGCTGGATGAAAAAACTGGGTGTAGGACAGCAGTTTTTTGTTGTACCAGGAACCCATACCCCGACAGCGTTCATGTTCACCGATGACTCCGGTGACCAGATGACATTTTTTGAATGGGGTGCTTCAAAGGCATTCGCCCACTCGGATGCACCGTCACTTCCCTTTGTGCACATGGCAACTGCGGATCCCAATTTCAATTGCCGTATTGCAGAGCAGAGCGAGTTTGCCTCATTCGATCCGGGGCAGGATGTCTTTTATTATTCAAAGGAACAGCTCGAAACGATTATCGCAAATATCAATGTCCTCTTTGCCAACCAGCATGAAGTCCGTCAGATGTGCGAGACGCTGGGGATTACCCGTGAAGCGCTGATCAGTCAGGTGGACACGGCAATCTTCACCATGAGCGGTGACGGGAGCACACTTTATACGAAAGGTAAGGAACATTTCGTGCCGGTAGTCCCGGTCAAACTTGCTGATCCCACCGGGGCCGGAGATGCGTATCGTGCAGGGTTCCTCTCGGCATACGTACGCGGCTATGATCCCGTGACCTCCTGTAAGATCGGAACGGTCACTGCCTCGTTTGTAGTCGAACATGTGGGCTGCCAGACCCACCTGCCGGGCTGGAATGCGATGAAGGTGCGGTACCAGCAACATTTCGGCTCCCTTGATAAGCCGGGAATGAAAGGGATATAATCATGAGCTGGGCAGCACTCACTTCCGGAGGAAAGGACTCGATCCTGTCATGCCAGAAGGCAATCGACAGCGGAAAGGATGTGCGGTACATGGTGACCGCCCGCCCGGAGAATCGCGATTCATACATGTTCCATTCGGCGAATCTCGATGCGGTACCGGTTATTGCCCGGGTCGCTGGCATGGAGTACGTGGAGATTGAAACCCACGGGCGCAAGGAAGAAGAATTAGCGGATCTCCAGGCCGGGCTTGCCGCATTGGATATTGAAGGGGTGATTGCTGGGGCTGTCGCATCCGAGTACCAGGCCCAGCGGGTCAGGACGATCACCGACAAACTTGGACTTAAGCTCTTCACTCCACTCTGGCACATGGACACGGAACTTCTGTTGCAGGAAGTGGCAGAACGCATGGATGCCATGATCATCGTCACTGCCGCAGAAGGACTTGATGAAAAGTTCCTTGGTGCACATTTCAATAAGGATCTCATCAGCCGGCTCAAGCGTGTCGCTGCTGTACGACGCATCAATCTTGCCGGAGAAGGAGGGGAATACGAGAGTCTCACCCTCAACGCACCGTTTTTCTCCCGCCCCATCACCTATACAACAGAGGAGATCCGGTCAACCCCTGACCGGCACGAACTCGTGTTAGGAGGGTTTGCCTGATGGCACAGAATAGTGATGTGAAGCTCGGGCAGCTCACGAAATATATTTTCACGGCACCTTCTGTACTGAGATCATTTCTTCTCATTGTCACCCTTGGCCTTATCATCGATGGTGCCTGTGCACGCGCCTGGCTGAATCTTCCGTTCCCCGGCACTATCGCTTATACGATTCCGACCGTGCTGAGCAATAACCTGTTCTTCCTGCCAGAAAAATTCCTGTTCTCCGGTACCATCGCATTCAGCATACCTGCAATCGCGGCCCTGCTCCTCACAAAGCCCATCATCGAGTACAGCGGCAAGACCATGACATGGAACCGGTCCGGGCTCCTCGCACTCGCATGCACGGTATTTGGTGTAATCATTACACTCGCCGCCCTGTTATCATCGGTCACCCTCATTCCCCTATTTTATGCAATCTCGCTGGGATTTATCTTCGGCCTCCGATTATTCGTTCTTGTAGCGATCGCCGATTACCGGGTTACGAGGATGATCATTCCCGCACTTACCCAGAGCGGTGTTGGGATCCTGGTCGGGATGGTTCTCTTCTCGCCATCGTTTGCCATCTTTGCACTGGTCCTTCACCTGGTCTTCGGGCTTGGCTTTGTGATCCTGATCTGGCTGATCGAGCGCCCGCTTCATCGTGCATTCGGCATACGGGGACTGGCCTTCATTAATGCATTCATCGCTCATATGACCGACGGATCAAAAGGCATGGAGGATTTCTTCAGGGAGATTGGTGAAGAGATCTTTGTCCCACAGGTCAGCTTCTTCTTCCGGCGCGAGAAGGGAAAGCCGGTTATGTTTACCGTACCGAACCTGCATCCGGGCCCCATGGGTGAAATTGGCGGGGGTAACCTGCCTAAAGTGCTGCACGACAATTTTCCCGAAGAGACACTTGTTGCCCATGGATGCGCAACGCACGACTTCAACCTTGTTTCGGAGTCGGAGATCAACAAGGTGATCGATGCGGTCAGGAAATCAAAAATCGATCTCTCTTATGCCGGGGCCGCCGGGCGATCCGGGCGCCTGACCATTGGCTCTGTTCAGGTGCTCTACCAGCGGTTCAACGACTCGGTGCTTCTCGTCACAACCCGCTCACCCCAGAGAACGGAAGACCTGGATTTCTCTATTGGATCCACGATCATGGCAGAAGGACACCGCTGGTTTCCCCATGTCGCCGTTGTCGATGCTCACAACTGCATGACCGATCTTTCATCACCGGTACTCCTTGCAACACTGACTGCCACCGAATACCAGCGTGCGGCTATGGATGCAATGGAAGCCTGCAGAATTTCACCCCTACACCCGTTGAGGATCGGTGTCAATCACCTGACCCTGCCCTACCTCCGCGAACAGGGATTTGGCGATCTGGGAATTCAGGTAATGATAGTTGAAGTGGATGGCCAGCGGACCGCCTACGTACTCATTGATGGAAATAATATGGCAGAAGGTGTGCGTGAGGTGCTGCTTGAACAGATCCTTACTCTTGTCGATCATGCCGAAGTAATGACCACTGACTCACACGTTGTTAACACGATCACCGGGAAAAATCCCGTCGGCATGCACATACCAGCTGCTGAATTTCTGCCATCGGTGATGCAGAGCGTGAGGGACGCACTCAAAGATCTCTCACCCGCAGAGGTTGCAGCGAGTACCGCTCACTGTGAGCATGTCGTCGTCTTTGGCTCAAACCGGATATCACAACTGGCAAGTACGGTCAACGCGATGCTGGTATTCGTTGCTCCGCTATCGCTTGCGATGCTGCTGCTCGCATTCCTGCTCTCCCTTATCGCATATGCGGTTATGGCATAGATTGCAGAACCACAAACATCACGATTTATCATTCTTTTTTAAAATCCGGGTCCTTCCGACCACAAGATATATTCGGCATCCGGAGATTACCTATCAGTAAGCAAAAGGAGGATCTTACCAAAGACAGTCTAAAGGTATTTTTCAGAATGTACCGCAGCCGGAATTCCTAAAAGAGAGGTGATTGAAGTTAATTTCGCCACACTCAATGAAATCCGCTGGATTGGTGTTGACTTAAACACCACGGGCCATGTGGCAGTTGCCGCGGACCCTGCAAGCGGAAAAATCCTGAAACTGGGGAAAAGTATCCATCACATTCACACACACTCTGTCAGCAATTGTACAAAACTCTGGAAAGAAGGCAAACTCTGGAAATTAAAAAAATCAAAAACGCGTGAACGAAATTCGTTCAAATCCGCCCTTGCCATCATTACCCGGCAGATCGTGACATTTGCCGAAATGCTGGGCACCGGCATCAAGTTTGAAAAACTCTTTTCTGCCCATTACGCACCCCACGAACAAAATTCGTTCGCCAATGAATTCACCTTTGATAACGGTTCATTTTTCACCCTCCAGCGAATGGTGGAGAGACGGGCACGTAAGCGTGGAATACCCGTCATTTACGTGAACCCGGCCTATACATCCACACGATGCTGCCGGTGTGGTGAGTTTGGCAGGAGGTTCCGGAAAAGGTTCGAGTGCCCCCATTGCGGGTTTGTCCTGCATGCCGATGTCAATGCGGCATTCAACATAGCGACAACACCCCTCCGGCACGCGAGCCTGGAGAGTCTGTCAGAGCAAGAAGAGATGCGGGCATTCATGCTGTCAAAGAAACAAATGCGCCGGCTCGCAAAGGCAGAGGCCCGGCATAAACCGGTATTTTCCCCTGCCCCGGTCGTATCGGTAATCACCGGTATGGCAGATTGTGAAAACCTGCTTGCTGTGCTGGAATAAGTATTCATTTTTCCCACGCTTGTGGGGTGCTTGCCTGCTTTTGTATCAGGAATTATCTTGCAGGATCAACGATTCGAATAATATCCATCTCTGCATAAGCTGAAGATAGCGTTGATTTTCCAAAAAAAGAAATTTCTGACTCAACAACTACTCGTCACTGCACAATCACACTTGCATTCGCATCAAAAGGATTCGTGCGCATTGCTAATGAGAAGAGATACGGGTAATGTTTTTTGAGGTGCTGCATGTATACCAGCCATTCCACCACGAGTTGACTATATACCCGGGTGCTATCTCCGGACAGGTGATCATAATCTGCCGGGGGGAGATCCACCAGACGTTCACGGGAGATCAGCTCTTCTGCCAGATGGAATACCGCGTGCATAAGATCCGTGAAACGGTCATGTTCGTAGAGATGCGGGTTTTCAAGCAGGGCAAGCATGAAACCCTTGTGGTGTGAGAGGAAATCATGCAATTCTTTTAAGGGAAGTGAACGACTTTCAAGCCGGAATGCATGATCTTTTAAAAGAGCATGTGCTTTTTTAAAATCCTCATCGGACCAGTTATTTGAGACGACAAGCGCGGTTCTGATCTGTGAGATCCCGGGATCGCAGACACTGAATTTTCTGAGCAGCCGTGTACCAACCTCAGAAAAAAAAACACCGATAATCATGTTTAATTTTGCCAGTCTTTTTTCACGCTCACGCTGTTCGACTAAGAATTCTACGGTATCTGCCGCAACACCCACAAAGCAGCTTACGCCAATCAGGATTAGTGCTATTACAAACAGTTTACCCACGGTTGTCAGCGGATGAATATCACCATACCCCACCGTTGCCAGCGTGACTATCATAAAGTAGAAGGAATCAACAGGTGAGAGCTGTTCAATGGCCATCATGCCAACGATACCCACAACGATGACAATAAGAAGGATGGATAGGTAGATTCGAAGCCTGACCGGGATCGGATTCATCATTCAATCTATCATGCGAAACATAAAAAAAGGATGCTAAGATATGTCTGTATACCCCCGACCAGATTCGAACTGGTGTCGCCGGATCCAAAGTCCTGCATGATTGACCGCTACACTACGGGGGTTTTTATTAAGTTGATCGTTATCGGACATTTTTCCAATTGAGAAAAATGCTATATCCTTTATGCTTTTTAGCACTATAAGGATAGCTTTTGCCACAGTCCTTTTTTAGGGAGAGATTGGAAGATGTAGATGTAATCATTTGAACATTTTTCAATTCTACGGATGATTTGACTTTCGGAATATATAGTTTTAAAAAAGGAAAATTTAGGATCCTATCACTATGTCAGTCCGTTTTTCCCCACCGCTTTTCTTTACAGATTCTTTCTGCTCAGGTATTTTTGTCCCTTCGGTTTTCTCAGTATGCTCCTCACTCTTCAGAATTTGTTTCGGAAGACAAGCCAGTATTTCCCTGCTTACCTTGAGATGTTCTTTCATAACAATTGATAAATCAGTCAGGATTTTATTTTGTGCAACTAGGAGGGACTCAAGTTCGTGAGAAGAATTAATCGCAGATTCGAGGGGTTCTTCAACAGGCTGCAGTTTCTTTAAAAATTCACTGCGACGTTTCCAGATTTTACTGATGCTGTCAATTCCTTTCTTTTTGGTTGGAAAGACCTGCCGATACCGTTCGTAGAATTCATGACTGTCGCCACACTGAACAACGAGGTCTATCTCTGCATCGTCGATTTTCTCGTATTTTCGCTTGTGAGTTTTTGGCATTAGAGTAAAACATTGGATATTTTCGGATTTGAATCTTTCTTCGTCTGAAAAAATCTCTTACAAAAAATAGAATTTGAGAAATATCCAACAAGACATCCTAGAATTATAAAGATATAAATTCGAATAAAAATCCCAGTCATAAAATGGATTTCGCTAAAATATTAGATTTATTTAAAACAATGACGGTGAATAGAAAATTTTTGATTTTTTTCCAATTAATAGCGAATTATCTTCAGTAAACGTTGATTTCTACAACATTGTATTATTACGATATGATAACAAAAAGCATAGTAAACATTCTAAAAATTTTTAATTAAAATACATTATACCAAAGAGATTGTGTTTTTATGAATTATTAGAACGGATATACGTTCAGAGAGAAAGTGGAAATTCTTCAAAAGGAATTGATTTGAACATAGATACATCGAAGTTTGGAGTTCAAAACAATTAGATTCAATTAATATTTCTAATAGATTTGATGTAATTAGGAAATATTCAATTTAAGCAAAAAACACATTCGTAAAATGGAATTTCTAAAACAATGGGAATATTTTGTTTTTATATCATGACATTGTAAAAAAATTTATAATTTTTGATTTGATTATTTTTTAACATTACAAAATAATTTTTCGAAATTATTGGATTCAATATTTCTCTCAAGACAAATTTTTAGAAATGGAATTTGATTAAATTAAAACGTTCCAAATATTTAGAAATACGGCAACCGAATTCTCCCAAAATCACAGCCTCATTATCATTCTCAATTATTTCTCATAAATAATGGAAGTAATTAGAATCTCAAACACCCTTATAAGGAATATCGCATACGTACGTCACCATAAGCCCGAGATCATCTAAAGAGACCCGAAACATCCAGAAAAAACCTGGTTTATGAGAGTAGTGACAGGATTCACAGGACACCTACTTTTTTAGGCATTCTCCTCGGCCTACAACAAAAAACTTCCGTTTATTTTTCCATTAAAAATTTTATCCGGTACACCCTTATTAAAAAAACAACCATGAAACAGCTATGGTGTTTTATTCAGGCTCTCAATTTGGCCGGAACGCGATAAAAAAGGTTACTGGCTATAATATAGCATCATATGGTTTATGTTAAAAATTTATCAAATAGGTAAATAATACAAATACGCTCATAATTGAGGTTAAATGTAAAAATAACAGAATATCTGAGATATTTTCTAATAGTAAAGTCGATAAAAAAATGAAACAATTTCCTGTCAGTTGATTAGAGAGAAAAATTAAGATTTCTCGTTTGTACCTGATAGCGGGAAAAATTGCTGGTAAACCTGCCGGCGCTCGTCAATATCTGTATGGAGATAGATCTCCGTTGTTTTGATTGAAGTATGACCCAGGTTTTCCTGGACGACCCGTAGGTTCTTTGAGCGTTTGTAGAGCTCACTTGCATAACTATGACGGATCTTATGCGGGGTGATACCAACGGGAGCATAATGCTTAAAAATATGCTGGATAGCACGAGGAGATATGTGCTTTCCCTGTTGACCAATAAATAGCGGGCCAACGATTCGGTTTCCTATAAATTTAAGAATATCCGCCAAGGTATCATCGTCAACAAATACAATACGAATCTTGTCTCCTTTACCCCGGATTCGAATTGTATGCTCATCAAAATCAATCTCCTCGATATTCATTTCGCATAGTTCTGATACACGGACACCCGTGGCATAAATTGTCCTGACAATAAGCTTGTCACGCGGATCTTCTATCGAATCTATAAGCCTGAGCACCTGGTTGTGTTTGAGATATTTTACATCCTGCTGTTTAATTTTTGGACGTTGGATACCCATCAAGGGATTTGTAGTGACTGCACCCTGGGTATAAAGGAACCGGTAAAACGAACTCATTGTCGAGATAATGCGATGAAACGTTTTTGGTTTGTACGTTTGCATTGATGATACAAACGAAAGGAAGTCTGTTACCATTGCAGGTGTTACTTCCACACCGGTATCTAGTCGGGCATTTTGAAAGTCCTTCCAGTAGATGACGAGTTTGGTTATCTCAGTATTCCTGCGAAGCCAGACATAGTAAGCGAAGTGTTTGATTACCTGCTCATAACTGTCAAGTGTGCTGGAGGAATAATTACGCATCCGCAGGTAATTCCGGTAGCTTTTGAGCCACGCCGAAAAATACCCGCTTTCCATGCTCTATTCTATCTTATCTCGTGTAAATAAAGGTTTTCGTAGAATACCTATTCTGCGAAGTTTGAAATATGAACAATTTTTACCGCTTTTTTGTAAACAGGTAATCTGCTCAATCAGAGTTTTGCAAAAAACCAAAAATTGAACCCATGTCTCCACACCCCATTTGTGAAGTAAATGTGGATGCATCACTCCAATTATGTCTGAGTGAAGAAAAAGTTTGATCTCAAAATAGCCCTTTTTTTTAGTTTGATGGTCCAGACTATCCAACACACCTGCGATCATCGACCAAAAGCCCGCTATTGCCATACAAACATAATTGACGTCGATGAGTAAACATACCGGTTAGAAAACTTTTTTCAGAATTAGTTAAGGAATAATTCACTGATTAGCTTTGAGATCTACAAATTTTCATTATATGCTTTATTGCGAGAATAAGTACCATAGATAATGTCGTTTTTATTAAAGGGCAATATCTGCTTTTAATAGGTTCTCGCTCATTCATTAAAGTTAATTTTTGTGTGAAGTCGTTGTGAAAGTAAAATTTTAATGGAAAATTCCTTTTAGCGCTGATAATAAATTGCTGATTGTGATCTATGGTGCTTCATTTGAAAGGAATTTAAAAAAATGAACGTCAGAAGAAAGGGAATTTCCTATTAGATTATCTCTCGATAACATTCGATCCTACAGCAACTAAAATCTCGTTTTTGTTGAATAATTTCATTCGTATACTGTTCAGGGAACTTCATCTTTGAATTTTTCCCGTCACTGTGGCTACCAAAAATTAGGATAGGGCGGACACAATAAACAATTCAAATTCTATTTTCCATTTGGCAGTAATTCGGCTCTGTAGAAATCATCGGGTTTTATGATAGACCGCTCTTGGGGCTACGGCATCTGATGCCTCTGCCCCCGCCTCTCGGGCATCCCCCACTCAGGGATAGGCCCACAGAGGGTTAGTGAAATGGGGGTCAAGGGGACGCTCCCCTTGCGTTGCCTCCCCCTCTGGGGGAGAGAGGGGGTCACTCTCAAAATTATCGAAAAATATAACCCGGTTGCAGGAAAAAGAGGATTTTTAATGAGCCAGTAATTCACTTTTTTTTAAGTGTTTTACGGGTCCTTTGATTTTCCATTTTTTTCCGTCGTAATTTTAAAAAAAATAGTTAAATGACACAATACCCAAAAAATATATTGTCAGCAGAAAAAAAGTTTTAACTCCTAATTATTGAACAGCCTTTTTATTTTTATCGGTAAGAGACTCTTTCTACCGTTAGATAAAAACAGCCAATATGCTCACTTAACACTTATATACGGTGCGATATTTTCTAGGACTTTTTCATAGGGATTTTATCTTGTAACCATCCATTTCGGAATTCCCAAGAAGATCTTTAACTGATTAATTAGAATTATTGAGTGGGTATCGAGTTCCACAATTTATGTCCATTTTATGTACAGAGTTTATATACGTTTAAAGAAATTTTTTTCGAAATTAACTTCGGTATTATTGACGGATGTTTGAGTCATCCAACCTGGAATCTCCAGTTTGCGCCAACGGATGATTCGCGATTCGGAGTCCCAGTATTCCCGTCGGATGTGGATTAGCGAGTGGAAGTACATGACAGCAATGAGTTCAAAAATAAAAACTTGCGATAGAGTTCGATCTTCTCACGATATCGTGGATTGTACGGTACAAAGGAGAGCAATGTATTTCCGGATTTCAACATTTCACCTTTAAGAACCTTTCAGACGAACTGTTCTTCATTACCAACGTAAATTCCACACGAAATTCTTCCGAAGCAGTGTGCATCGCGACAAGCATGAACTGCTGATGCAGCTTTTTTGTAAAGAGATATCTTGCCTTTCATTCGATATCGTGAGAATTCATCAGTAAAATTGGCGACGTAGATTTTGTCGACTCCCAAAAGACGAAACAGAAATGCATCACAAAACCACATCCATCAATGTGATGCAGTTCGAATCGTTTACCACCAGATTTGAGTTTTAATGTAAAACGAAAGACAAGTCCGTGTTGTTTGAGAATCCAATGAATAATTCGCTATGAGCAAGGTAAATCAAACAAGTGCTTGATACAACACTCTCCCCGATACAGGGTATATCTTATTGTATCGGATAATTTGTTGTTCAAATGTTTAGGGATATGGCTTTGGAGGATCGTTTCGGCCAGGCATCTTTGGTCGTAATCAGTCTTCTTCACCAAGACTTGAGTATTCACAATTTAGGAATTAAAATCCAGAAAACAATGTAATCATAGAAAATACAATGTTTCAGAAAATTGGGAAAAACCTCAATTTATGATTATTATCTAAAAATGAATTCATTTTAAGCATTTTAATGAGCCAAGAAAAATATCGTTCATTTTCAAATAAACCATATGATGCTATATCCAACAGGGCATATTTTTTGACATTCTTTTAATATTCCAAACAATGTCTCGCTCAAAAAAACCATAATGAAAAAAAACAATACCGCATCCAGATAACCACAGATATAGAAAAGGTCCATACGAAAATCCATGAATGATTATTTTTACACAAGACACGAGATGGACGATTATCCGGGAAAAATTCAATTCATAGTATCTGCGATCACACCATTGGTGAATGGATATCTGCAGAACTGTACGGGAAGGGTTTGTGGAAATTGCCCGGTGTGCTCATTGTAATTTGTTACCAACCTGGCTGACATCAATACTTAGGGGCGTGGAAAACCATTCATCTTACACGTACTTCTCAAGATTTTCACTCAATTAGACAAAATCGTATGCTTACGCAACTACACCAGATACCAAAAAAATGTGAGATAATTTTTGATGAACTATAAGATGACTGGTAAATATCTTTAACAAAATCCAATTTTTCACTAAAAATTCCCTGATGAACATAATTTGCAAGCAGTTCATTAATCCAACAAAGAGAAAAATGTCAACTAAAGAGAAAGCATAAAGCATTATGCATTTTTCCAATAAAAAACGAAAAGGGAAAACGGTAATTCGTGATTCTTTTTTGATTTTATTCGATTTTTTACTCTTAAATTTTGTATCAATTCATCGGCTTCCGACGTAATTATAATCCGCAATAAACCTTATAATGCTATATACAAAGCAGATAAATAAACAACCATCTCTTGAAGAATAATCCCAAACATGGATAAACCAATTATTCAAAGGTGTACGAGAATGGACAGCGCAAACATCCAGCAGGAGATCAACAAATATAAGAAATTTAAGAAAGTCGATGGCGCAACCTATCGCAAGGTGAACCAGTTTTTACGTAAGAGGACATACATCACCGCCCGGGAATGGGCCCTTGCACGATTATGTACAGATTTCCGTACATCCGGTGGAGCTGAAATGACTTTTATTGGAAATCATCTGCCTGAACTTGTCCCTTTTATGGAGGATACCTACACCCCACAAGCAGTAAACCAGGCACGGAATTCCTTTAAAAAAAAAGTGCGTAAATCAAGCGCCACATTTTTTTACGGGGCTATGTGCGGGTTCTTTACAACTGACGAACTGGACGATCTGCTCTTTGAAGCCAGCGAAGTTGCACGGTTTTTACTTGAAGTTGAAGGAACAACCCTGGATATAGATGAAGAGATCGATATAGAGGATCGCATCACCCAGGTAATGCGGAGTGTTGGTGAAGCTGCAAAAACAATACTACGCACAAGAGGAGAGGAAACCGAAGCGGGGAACAAAACTCATAGTATTGAACAAGATCCACTAAAAAAATTGCCGGTCTCACCAGAAACTGATCTCTCAACCCCCCAAAAAATAAAGAGAAGAAAGAAAAACACAACCAAAATATCTTCGCAGAGCTCTCACATTGGATCTGTAATTCCTGAAACTGCGGAAGTCTCCCCAGTTATTACAGAAATAACAGCAATAAATGGAGTTGTATCAACCGTATGCCTCCCATCAAGTGCTTCACCAGTCAGTAATCAGGAGCAGGAAATCATTTCCCCTCTACCAACAGCTCACCTTATTGTACCAGATACAGATGAAAAAAATATCCAAGATAACAACTCCATTACAGAAGAAACCGAAATTTCAGGAGACAAGAACCTATGAAGATAATTCAGGTTGTCGGTAGATCGAATACGGGTAAAACCACATTTATCAAACAGCTGATACCAAAACTCAAAACACACGGACGTGTTGCAGTTATCAAACACCTCGGAGACCATGAATTTGAACTTGAAGAGGGAAAAGACACCACCGGTTTTTTTGATTCGGGTGCCGACATATCAGTTGGAATCGACGCACATAAATCCGTAGCTGCGATACGGAACAATTCATTAGAGAGTTCATTACAGCTCCTCTTTGATCAAGGTATAGATTTTACCGTTATCGAAGGATTCAAACAGCATGCATTCCCCAGAATAGTTATTGGTGCTCTCGAAACGGACCATTGTGTTCTCACAAACCCGTGTCCTGATGAAGTCCTTACATCAATCGATGCCTTTGAAGAATTTTATCCTTTAAGAAAAACACTGGAGTGAGATGATATGGAAGTTAAAAAAATCCAGAAACAGCTGTTTGGTACCAATGGTGTAAGAGGGATCGTTGGAAAAGATCTGACACCTGAACTTGTCCTTTCTATTGGGGAAGCTTTTGGAACAATGAGTAAGGGACGAATCGCTGTTGGCAGAGATACAAGAACAAGTGGTGAAACTCTTATCAACGCAATTAAATCAGGTCTCCTTGCTGTTGGATGCGATGTAACTGACTGCGGTATCCTCCCGACACCAGCACTCCAGTATCTGGTAAAGGATCAATTTGATGGTGGTGCGATGATCACTGCATCTCATAATCCTCCGGAGTACAACGGAGTTAAAATCATCGAATCTGATGGAACAGAGATGGGAGATGAAGAGACACTCAAACTCGAACAAAGAATATTCGATCGCTCATATTCCCCAAATTCCTGGGAACATGTCGGAAAAGAGACCATCGCACACCACCTTATTGAAGACTATATTGCAGCGATTGCAAAACTTTTCCCAGACAACCCTGGAAAAGGAATTACTGTTGTTGTGGACCCAGGTTCAGGTCCAGCTTGCGCTACAACACCGCAGATTCTTACACGTATGGGTTGCAGGGTGCTGACGATCAATGGTATTATGGATGGCACATTTCCCGGAAGACTTCCTGAACCCTCTCCGGAGGGATTAAAAGGACTTGCAGCTCTCGTTGTGAGCAGCGGTGCCGCATTTGGCGTTGCTCATGACGGTGATGCCGATCGCGCAGTCTTTATTGATGAAAATGGACAATTCGTAGAGGAAAACCAGGAGTTTGCACTTGTAGCAGACCATATATGTCACCAGAAAAAGGGCGTAATTGTAACCCCGGTCAGTACATCACAAATGGTTGAGATAGTGGCAAAAAAGAACAACTGTACAGTAACCTACACTCCTGTCGGAAGTATATATGTCGCCCGTACGATGCGCTCACTCATTGAGAAAGGGTCCCCTGTTATTTTTGGGGGTGAGGGAAATGGTGGCCTGATCTTTCCCGACCATCAGTTCTGCCGTGATGGGGGTATGACCGCCGCGATGATGGTAGCAATTCTTGCTTCACACAGACAGAAATTATCGACATTATTAGCACAATTACCCAAGCGACATATGATTAAAGATAAGATCTCTGCAACCGGGGGTGTGACAATACTAAAAGCACTCAAATCAGCATATTCTCATGGGATCATAGATGAAACAGACGGAATAAAAATATTTCAGGGTAATTCATGGGCTCTAGTACGAACATCTGGGACCGAACCTCTGATCAGGATCATCATTGATGCAGAAGATAATGCACAAGGCAAGGCACTACATAACGACATTATGGAAAAAATCCAGAACGTTACTTAAAAAACAGTCATCATAGAACAATCTTATACGGGAATTTTTTATCTTTTTAGTATTTATCAAAAAAGAGTTTCTTGCGGGTAAATTCAGGAATTAATTGAAATTATTGAATTATTTTAAGAATGAAGGCCTCATTATTGAGATATCAGATAAAAAACCGATAAATTAGGTCCAATATCCAAAAAAAATATAAAATTGTGCGTAAACGAAATAGTTAAGTTTATTTATTAATTGGGTCAAATTGAGATAAATAACCTGAATTTCTATAACCGGGAAATTAATAATGGTTAAACCTACCGAAATAATCGATAAGATACAGCAGGCACTATCACCGGAGGATTGGAAGCTCATCAAGAGTAGTATTGAGGATCTGCACCTGTCTCAGGAACGACATGCCAGAAAAACAATTGTCTCCGATCTTAACCACCTCATCATTGACATAGCTATCAAAGCAAACAATCCTGCCCTTTTATATGCCATTTTTGATATTCCGAGTAATGAAATCGAGGATTTATTCTCCATCGTTCTCCGCGAGTTTATTAAAACCAAGGATAATGTATGGCTAAAATCACTTTTTTTCCTGTCTGATATTTTAGGAAAAAAAAGTTACAAGTCGCGAGTATTTTCAATGATGGCACGGGATCTCATTGAAGCAGGAGTTTCTCATTCAGATCCCTCATTTATCGAGCAGGGTATGATTATGCACGATCGGATCATCTTCCGGAAATACCGGTCTGATATCATGATCGATATCATACCACTTCTTATAGTATGGGCGATCACAACCCGTGACGAAAAGCGTCTCCGTACTTCACTCAGTCTTATAGAGGATATTAGCGATATCTCAAAACGTGCGGTTCTTCATTCTGAACTTGCAAAAGCAATATCGACAATAGCAGTTCTGGAAAAAAATCGCCCATTATTCCTTGAGAGTATCCGGATTGCAATCTGTATCCCCCAAAAGATCCGCAGGCAAGACTGCATAAATATAATTATCGAGAAAGGGGGAAAATCTGGTTTTCCCGAGGATATGTCCAATATTGCAGAATTTACTAGTAACTTTAAAGATATTAATCCAGAAAAACAACTCGATATTATCAGCGCCCTTATAGATCAGATTCTCGAGCGCGAAAAGGATAAAAAACAGATTTCAAAAGTTCTTCAATCACTCTGTGAAACCCAGCCATTTGTAACAGCGACAATTGTCATTGATCTTCTAAAAAAGGCGGATAAATCAGGAGATGCCTGGTATTTTGAATCTGCAATGAAACTTCAGCAGCTTATTTTAGATCCAGATAAGTATCCAATACGGGAGATAATTAAAGCCGGGATTTCTGTTGCCCGTCACTCGAATGAGATAAGCGTGCTTTCTGATTTGATACCCATTATTGAAAAAAACTGTAATACTATATATTTATCCCATGTCTACCTTCAGTTTTCACAGGTTATGCTGGATTCTGGAAATTTTGAATCCGCACTCAATTTATTCGGGAAAGTTAATTATGAATCAGAAAATGTTGCACTCTATACAGATTGTGTTACCAGAGTTCTGACTGCTGGAGTAAAAAATAATTCTATAGCGATAATTAACAGTTTAATTCTCCACAAGTTACCTTCAGAAATATCTCACACTGCCATATACCGGTCAATCATTGAAATTTCTAAGGATTCATCATTCGATGAGATAATGCCCTACGTCCAATCAATAAAAGACCTTATCCTGTTACATCCACGACGGGATTTACTCATTCTTGAATGCATTACCCTACTTGTGGACAGGGGATTCCTCGATTCCAATGAACCTGACATCCTTATTAAACTCGCGGATTCTATCAAAGAATTGCCATTAAAGGAACGAGCAATTTCAAACATTGTCATAAGAATTGCTCAAATGGGTGCACAGACTAAGAACCGGGATTTTCTTCAGAGATCAGTTGGACTTACCTGTCAGATAGAAGGACAGGATATCCGATCAGCCACATTATGCAGGATTATAAATGAAGCTGCGATCCTGGCAGCTCATCAGGGGGATCTTGATCTCCTTTTAAGGATGAAAGAATGGTGTCATTCTCTTCTTGAAAAAGACCAGGCAGCTTTTGCATTGGCAAACATCATTGAAGGGGTATTAAAATATGCAATTGATAATCGATCACCTGATGCTCTCGAAAAGGCGTACCTAATCACACAGGAAATCGATGATCCTGCATTAAAAGCTCAATTGTTTGAACACATTGTTGAATGTTTTATTAAAATAGGATGTATTCATCTCAAAGAGTTGAAGATTCAACAACAACTTAAATGTTTTTCGAATGCGATGCCTCTGTTCGAGCGTGCCTTGGAGATAATTAAAAAAAGGGTAAAAACAACGCAGATATCGCTTAAAATTTCTGGATTAATTGATATTATCATTTCCTATTCTAAAATGAGTGAGAATCCGGATTTTATTATCCCTCTTGCAATGTACTCTGTCGAAATCGGTAATGCATTGGAACGGGATGCGATGATGTCCCGGATTATTTCAAACCTTAACGATGAAACTCCTATTCCTGGTTCAACTGATCCCTATGAAATCATTGCATACCTCCTTCAGAGAACTGAACATGCAAGATCAAATCCGGTTATCATTAATCTGACGTATCGCGTCCTCCATTTTATACAAGATCCGTACAGTCGGTTCACCGGATTATTAAATCTTGCCGATTCGGCTTATCGATCTGGGCAATCGGAGCGTTCATTTGAAATTCTCAAAGAAATTTTTGATTCATTGAAAAGTCTTCCCACACCATATCAGAAAGTGATGGTTTTAGCAGATCTGACAACACTGTTTTGCCATATCGATCAGAAAATGGCAAAAAAATGTCTTGATGACGGAATTCAAATCCTTGATACTGGAGAATTCCCTGATAGCGCGATAGCCCGTAGGCAAATTGTTTTTGCCATCGTCAGCCTGAATGCAACCACCCCGGACAATTCATTAATCCCCATTGCATTCAATATTGCATCAAAAATCAAAGAACCGGTCGATTACATCAATTCTCTCATCGCCATGTCCCGAATGGCAAGTAATGATAATGATCGCTGTACTGAATTGCTCAATCTGATGATAGAGGCTGCAGAAAAAATACCCTCACCCTATGAAAGGGCATCAATCCTTCTGGATATTGTCCCAATCGCATTAAAATGTAGTAATGATGATGCGTTTATACCTATACTAAAAAAGGCAGATACATTGACAAAAAGTATCAATATCCAGTATATAGCAGATACAATTCGCGACAATGTTGCCCAAATATATTCAATGCTGTACGCAACACGCGATGATAAAAAATACCTTAGCTTCGCAATTGAAACGACACGGACTATTGATGATGACAGTTTAAGACTTCACCGCCTTACGCAGATGGGGCAAAAAGAGTCCTATGAGCTTCCCACCCAATATATTAAAATTAAGGCAATGACGGACAAAATAATAGATGACGGGGCTCATTCTAATCAGATCGCGTCACTTGAACGGATTATCCGAACAGTAGCCGATCGTGGAAAAGAAGCGATCTTTTTCTGTAACCTTTCAATTCTTTTCAGACAAGAAGGCAACGAAAAACTCTCAAAAAGGATGATGCAAAGTGCAATAAAAGAAGCACGTATAATCCGGCCGCTTTCCCGAAGGTCTTTTGTAATGTGCGATATTGCATTGAAAAGTCATGCTGCAGGTTGTGAGAGCACAGCTCAGGAAGTGCTTGATTGTGCCATTGATGCAGCGACAAATATTCGTCAGTCAACACTTCGGGATGAAGTGTTCGATGAACTTGGACTCGCGATTAAAATTATGCAGGAGATCTGATGATAAAGACAATCGAGATTTTCATCTCGGGTAGAGTTCAGAAAGTCGGATTCAGAGCATGCGTAAGACGAATCGCCACCGATTTAAAAGTAAGTGGGACCGTTATGAACCTGCCTGATGGAAGAGTTCAGATTTATGCAACCGGTGAATTGATGATCCTTGAAAAATTTGTATCAATGGTGTATGGATGTCCCCGTGCTGTAATCCGGGATATCCGTGAGTCTGAAATCCAGTTAAAGCTCTTTGATGATTTTTCAATTATCAAAGGAGAAGGGCGTATCAGTACAGAGCTTTAAATTCAATATTATTTCTCATTGCATTAGAGAGATTGAATACCTGTTCATCAATTTTATTAGTATTTATAGTATTATGAAATGTTTTAATCAAATTTTTGGCTAATTCATCCGATAGCATACACCGATCATGGGTGAGTTCAAAATCATCAGGAGTGAGGGACTCGCGTGCTATTGTAAAAACTGCATCATCAATCATTTCAGATTTCATCGATTCAGCTATATCATTCACGAGACTTCCATTTCCTTCATGTAAGAGACCAATGTCAGGATCCAACCTTGCACCGATTAGTGAAACACAGCAATTGCCAAACAGCATTGCATAGCCAAATGAGAGCATGGCATTTATAGGATCAGTCTGAGGGCGCAATGTCCTTCTTCGAAATCCAAAATCCGGCTTAGTATTACGGGACATAATCTCATAATACATATCCGAAGTCATGCGGTGAAGCCGGCGGATCTCATCGAGTTTGATAAGGAATGCCATTTCATCTAATGATTTGTAAAGGAAATCCGATTCACCTTCGTAAAAAAGGGATACATCCTGTTTCTCCTGTAAGCGGTTGATAGCCGCGAGGCGGGATTTCAATGCACCCTGAGCAATTGCTGTTGCATACCTATGTCGTGATCCGGTTTGTAGTGCATGGTCGACATTCGGATCATTACGGGAGCCAAATGGACTAATAATCCCAATTGGATTACCATCGGGTTCGAAAAATGAGATTATCGCACCTTTTTTTATGAGCTGCGTAATAGTTGCCGAATTTATTGTATGCCCACCGACAATGAGGAGATTTTTTACCGATTCGATTGGATATTCTTCAATGCCATTTTTTTTCTGGATAATTAACTTTGTCTGTGTCGATTTGATATGAGAGCCAAACCCGCTCACCGACAACCAAGGATAATTCTTCTCCATAAACCCCGTATGATACAGCACAATTCAGATAATTACTACCACATTTCCACAGATTAAAGCATCGTTATACTTTTTTAGGAGTCTTAAAAATCCAGAATACTCTGGGTCTTGAAATATTTTTATGGAAATCATATTAAAAACAATCGCGATGATTCGGTGTGAGTTGAATAGGCGATTATTGTTAATCACCCTATCTGTGGATGTACAACCTAAAAAAATCCATTCTCTGTCGTGATTAATCGCACTACGAAGCTAGGGTCGCATAAATTCAAAAAAGAGCAGGGGGTTAGGGAGGTCGTTTTTTTTGTCGTAGATCAATTGCGATGCAAAATTTATTACAGAAAAATGGCTTCGGTGGATATATACCGTAGTCAAAACATATTTTGTCATGCGATAGCATAACAGAGGTCGGAGATGTTCTGGGATAAGAAGATTGAAACCCTGAAAACTGATGAATTGCAGTCACTGCAGCTCAAACGTTTGAAGAAGACAATTAATCAGGCACAAAAAGTTGGTTTTTTTAAAAAACGTCTGTCCGAAGCAGGAGTTACCACATCATCGATAAAAACATTGGATGATATTCAGAAAATTCCCTTTACCAAAAAACAGGATCTTCGGGATGGATATCCTTTCGGATTGTTCGCAGTTCCTTTAAAAGAGATCGTTCGTATCCACACGACATCGGGAACTACAGGAAAACCAACTGTCGTAGGGTATACCAAAAAAGACCTTGACGTTTGGGCAGATCTGATTGCACGCAATATGACCATGGTTGGCGTTGGAAAGGAGGATATCTTCCAGAACATGGTTAATTATGGCATGTTCACCGGGGGTCTTGGATTCCACTATGGTGCAGAGAAGATCGGGATGACAGTCATTCCAAGCGCCACAGGAAATACCAAACGCCAGATCGAGATGATCAGGGATTTTGGTGTGACCACGATCCATTGCACTCCCAGTTATGCCATGCATCTTTCTGAGGTTGCAGAAGAGATGGGTGAATCACTCGATAGTCTTAAAACAGGAATTTTTGGGGCTGAGCCGTGGTCGGAAAGTGTACGGCATACGCTTGAAAAACGATTAGGAGTTACTGCATATGACTCATATGGCCTGAGCGAACTCTTCGGTCCTGGAGTTGCATTCGAATGCGAAGAGCGGGACGGACTCCATATCTGGCACGATTCCTATCTTGTTGAAATCATAGATCCCATTTCAGGTGAACGTGTCTCCGATGGAGAACGCGGGGAGTTAGTTGTAACACCACTTGTTAAAGAAGCGATGCCCCTTCTTCGATACCGAACCGGGGATGTCACGATGCTGATGGAAGATAACTGCTTGTGTAAAAGAGCGCAGAAAATAGCCCGAATCACGGGAAGAAGCGATGATATGCTGGTCATCCGTGGTATCAATGTCTTTCCATCCCAAATTGAGCACGTACTTCTTAAAATCCCGGAAGTTGGCAATCAGTTTATGGTATATATCGACAGAATAAATCATCTGGACGAAATGACTGTCGAAGTTGAGATTAACAGAGACTTTTTCAGTGGCGAACTTACCGATCTGGCAAAGATCCAGAAAAAAGTGGGAAAAGAACTTCGCGATTCCCTGGAACTACGAACGACAGTCAAACTTGTAGAGCCGGGATCGTTACCTCGTTTTGAAGGAAAAGCAAAACGAGTGATAGACAGAAGGGAGGCGATTTAATGAAGTGTTGGGATCCACGAATCGAGGAAATGCCCAAAGAAGATCTCCAGCAAATGCAGTATAAACTGCTTAAGAGTCTGGTGTACCGATTGTACAGTTTTTCTCCGTTTTACCATGACCGGATGAAAGAACAGAAAGTCCACCCGGATGACATCCATGAACTTGCTGATGTGCATAAACTCCCGTTCATGTTCAAGCGGGATTTGCGGGATAATTACCCGGATAAGATCTTCACTGCAACAAAAGACGAACTCGTCCGCTACCATGTGTCTTCGGGCACCACAGGAAAACCAACCGTTGTTGGCTATACACAGAACGACTTAGACAACTGGTCTACATCGCTTGCACGGGCTCTAACTTCGGTCGGACTTGGCAGGGGCGATGTAATTCAGGTGAGTTATGGGTATGGTCTGTTCACGGGGGGACTTGGGATGCACTATGGTGCAGAGCGTATTGGGGCAACCGTTCTCCCTACCAGCGTAGGGAACACAGAGCGTCAGATCGAACTGATGCAGGATCTAGGAGCAACAGCCATTGCCTGCACCCCATCCTATCTTCTCCATATCGGTGAAGTTGCAGAGAAGATGGGAGTTAACATCAAAAAAGATACCCTGCTGCGCACCGGTATTCTGGGCGCGGAACCATGGACTGAAGGAATGCGCAACCGCATTCAGGAATGGCTGGGCATCAGGGCATATGATATCTATGGTACGAGCGAATTATCCGGCCCGATGTTCACGGAATGTGCGGAACAAAAAGGGTTTCATATATGGTCGGACATTGCATTGACAGAGATTATTGATCCCAAGACCGGTGAATCGCTTGAAGCAGGTGAAAAGGGTGAACTCACTATCACTATTCTGCAGAAAGAAGCCCTCCCTATGATACGGTACCGCATCGGGGATATTACAACAATGGAAGAAGACATTTGTCCCTGTGGCAGAACTCACCCGAGAATCCAACGGATTCAGGGGAGAGTCGATGACATGCTCATTATACGGGGCATTAACGTCTTCCCATCACAAATCGAGTATGCACTGATGGCCATACCAGAAGTGGGGGAACATTTCCAGATTGTAGTTACACGAAAAGGAGCCCTTGACGACATGCTTGTTCGCGTTGAACTGAACAAGGAGTCATTCAGTGACAAAATTAATGATATTATGAAGGTACGGCAGAAGGTAGAACACCGGCTCAGGAATTCTTTGAACGTGAATGTAGATGTCGAATTAGTCGAACCGGGCTCATTACCCAGATTTGAGGGTAAATCAAAGAAGGTAATCGATAAGAGGTCGATGTAAATGGACACGAAAAAATATGTGATCAGGCAGATTTCGATATTCTCAGAAAACCGCCCAGGCAGGTTAGCGGCTATCGCTCACGCCTTGGGAGAGGAGAAGATCAACATCCTCGCATTCAGTATCGCAGAAGCGAATGGTTTTGGCGTAGTAAGGGCGCTGGTGGATCACCCGGAAAAAGCACATGACAAACTGCTGTCACTGGGATTCAATATTGCGTTTACTGATGTGATTGCAGTGCGTATGAAAGACCAGCCGGGCGGTCTCTATGAAGTAGCAAAAATTCTCGGGGATGCCGGGATAAATATCGAGTATTCCTACGCTTATTCCGGAAAAGAGGGGGCGGTACTCATCCTTCGTGTCGATCTTGTTGAAGAGGCCATACAAAAGATTAAAAACACTGGTGCAACTCTTCTGGAACGAAGTGTGTTCCACTAAAGCTGCATTACTGCTTTTCCCATTTTATTAATTCTGCCACTTCAGAAAGTGTGCTTCCTCTGCGTATCTCTTCTCTTATTCGCTCTTCGTTCTTCCTTACTTCCATTGCCCTGCGTGCCACTTCATACGCCCGTTTTGCAGGAATTACCACTACACCACTTTCATCACCAACGATCCAGTCACCCGGGCAAACAGATTGACCTGCGCACTGGATTTCGGCGTTGATCTCCCCAAATCCTTTGGGTTCTCCGGCATTCGGTACAATTGCTTTTGCAAAAAGGGGGAATTTCATTGCCCGAATATCATCAACATCCCGAACAGCCCCATCAATAACCACACCAGATATACCTTTTTTCACACAACTCAAGGTAGCTAGTTCACCCCATGGGGCAACATGCGTACATCCATCGTTGTTGATCACGATCACATCATCTTTTCTGGCAACATCGATGGCTTCCACGGGTTTTGCCCAATCACCGGCAAGCGTCTGGACAGTCACCGCTCGGCCCACCATCTTCACATTGCCACAGATAGAAAAAATCCCCGTCATCGCCCCCTTGCGATGCATCGCGTCAGTAATATTAGGAGCAGAAACCTGCATTAAAAGGGAGCGGATCTCTTCATCCACAGATTTTTTTTCTATAGATTTTACTGAGGGATGATCCATTGCGGCCCGAATTTTTTTTGTTGAGCCGGTAACATCAGCCGACCGAACAATTCCCCCACCCACAATTACAATATCTGCTCCGTGTCGTACCGCTTCTCCAGCACTTTCAGTATCTATTCCGCCGGCAACCGCGAGCGGGATATGGACTTTGCCGGATAGAGTTGTGAGGAGTTCAATCGAATTCCTACCGGTCATCTGCTGGTCTATACCGACATGAGCACAGAGAATATCAATTCCAAGTGATTCGAGGTGGTAGGCCCGGGATATTGGATCCTTGACATTGATCAAATCCGCCATCAGCCGGATTCCATACAGTCTTGCAGCCCTTACTGCCTCTTCGATGACCGCGTCATCTGCATCCGCAAGCACACATACAATATTAGCACCAGCCTTGGCAGCCATCTCCACTTCAAGTGTTCCGGTATCTGCAACTTTCATATCAGCAACAATCACCGCATCGGGAAAACGATCCCTCATCGATCGAATTGCAGACATTCCTTCACTTTTTATGAGCGGGGTTCCAACTTCAATCCAGTCTACGCCACCATCAACTGCTTCCTGTGCGATCTGCAATGCCCTTTTTAATTCAAGAAGATCCAGTGCCACTTGCAGAACCACTTTTTTCATGATCAATGATGTGATTGGCCTGATGCTTAATTATTCCGGCAATGGGGACTCCCGGAAATATGGGTTAACATTACTCCCCAATTGGGGAAAAAATGGTTGAAAAACTAAAACAAAATAAAAATTATTCAGGTACGAACCCCTCGTAAAAAACAAGTTTTTTCAACTCTTTTTTCCGGGTAATTGGGACCTCGGCTGGATTTCCCGATGCGATAAGAGATACTAACGTGAAATTTTCCGGCACACCAAGACACTTCCTGACAGATTCTCCGTACGGCTTTTTCTCTCCCGCTACCCAGCAGGATGTAATGCCGTGTGCCTGCAGCGCCAGAATAAGATTCTCAGTTGCAGCACAACAATCTTCAAGATAGTAGGTCTCTTTTTTTTCTCCAAATATTGCAAAACACACTGCACATTCGGCAATAAATTTCCCATGTTCAGTAAATCCTGCAATTTTTTGCAGGGTTTCTTTATTTTTAATAACGCCGAACAACCAAGGCTGAAGGTTCATTGCCGTGGGTGCCTGCGCAGCACACTCAAGTACATCTTTTATTACAATATCACTGATTGTATCAGGTTTGAATTTCCGCACGCTATGACGGGATTTTATCACGGTAGTTACAATGTTCATACACCGGAATGGGAAAGTAAGCTAATAAAAGGTTGTGAAAGCGAAAAAGAGAGATTTATTGTTTCTTAAAAAAGAAAACCAACCCAAAAATCGTTGCAATCACGACAATGGATGCCTCAAACCCGGGGGATTTTGTCGGAGTTCGTGTGGGGAGGGTGATTGTTGGGATTTCAGTCATTGTGGTTGTCATCGGCAAGGTTGTTGGTTCAATTGTAGTAGGGGAGGGAGTTGTCAACGTTGTGGATGCCGTCGTCACGATTGTTGTTATTTTAGTAGTGGGGACAATTTTAGTAGTAGCTACAAGGGTTATTGGGGTTGTTGGATTTGTTACATATCCTTTGTTCACGATCATTGGGTTCTGATCCTGGTTGAGCAGACTGATCGTTCTGCTTATTGTCTTACCGACAACATTATAATTGTCCTTCATACCATTAACATTACATTCAGCCCATATACTATACGTTCCCGGGGGATAGGTATCACGATATGATGTACCCCAGATTGAACCGGTATACTGGGAGGTTGATGTGACGGGGTAATCGACTATGGATGTTGTTCCTGATTTACTTATCAGCGAGGTATAAACAGCTCCATCAGGAGACTGAACTTTTATCGTGATAGGAACAGAGATCGGAACCGACGTAACACCGGAACGCTGAGATATGGGAACAAGGTTGTTATCAATACGGAACCTGAGCTCATCATCTGTCGGAACCCATTTGTCAGTTACATCAACATTAACAGTTGTATCTTCGACAACGATACCCAGTTGCGGATCTGCGACATTAAATGCCACTCCATTTGCCTTTCCCAAAGAATTGAGACGGTACCACACACCGGTCTGAGAACCAAATACACTTGGAGAAATGGAGAAACTAGCAATATTTGAAATAGGCACAATAGCTGAAGGAGATGTGTCTGTAACCGTGTTTCCTGATGCCCACCATCCGATTTGTGTATCCCCCGCCAATGCAAGGGTTACATCAAGTCCCTGTTCGCCAATAAAAACAGTTTCGCCAGGACGGATAACATTGTATGCAGCATACACAGGAGTAATCAAAAAAAGGATCCCGAATATCAATAAAATACCGCATTTTACGTTTTTACTTATCATATTCATCCATCTTTCCTGATAATATATAAAATTAACAAACCTTGAAGTGGTTCTGAGAGAAAGGAGGGCGTGCTTTGAAACGCACATTCTCATTGAATCGGATCTCAAACGCGGAGACCCTATACTTTTCGTATACCAGACAGCGCTGATTTAAGAGAAGTTATCACTTATTCTCAACCGTGAACCGGTTGAAATTTTCAAAAACGCGTTTTCCCTCGAATGTATGACTTACTTCCGGATGCCACTGGAGTCCGTATATCTGTTTATCCGGATTAGCTATTGCCTCATTGTTGCAGATAGATGAACGGGCAAGTAATGAAAATCCATCCGGTAACCGTGACACTTCATCAGCATGTGATGCCCAGACACTCATTTTTCCCGGGTAACCTGCTAGGATATCGTCAGGTTTACAGATTTCAACTTCAACCGGGCCGTATCCTCCGCTGCGACCGTGATGTACATCCCCATTAAATTTTTTTGCAATGATATGAAGCCCGAGACATATCCCCAGCACTGGCAATCCCAGATCAAGATACTGACTGCAGTTCCCTGCACGCTCAATTGCCGGGCCTCCTCCAAGAATGATACCCCTGCATCCTTCCGCTACCTGTTCATGGGAAGTAGTATTGGGCACTAATTCCACATCAATTTCCAAATCCCGCAAGGTGCGGTGAATGAGGTGATTGAACTGACCGAAATTATTGACTACATAGATTGGACGCATCATTCTCAGATTTGTATTGATGAACTATAATTGTGTTCAGCTATAAGCACTCACGGTACTCAGGATTTTTGCCCGTATCTCTTCTTGTGAGTGCCCAAGGAGATAGGCAAGACACATAGCTCCACCCGCACCCATTCCTTCCTTTACTTCCCCAATGCAATACCTTGCAAGGCCATCATGCCCGATCTCCCCAAAACCAGGGTCAACATAGAAGATTTTTACACCAATGTGCCGGGCAATCTGTTCGACATTTGCTGATGGATCATCCCGTACATAGGATGTCGTGACCACAGAAGGGAGAGGTAAACCCATTGCTTTAATTATTGCACTCACTGCAAGCATCTGCGTGCCCCCGGATAGGAGGAGGTGCCCGGTATAGGTACTGGAAATTCCTGCAGCAACTGGCATCATAGGATCTCCTGAATATTTTATTATATCCAATGGAGCAGTGATATTGTCTGCCTTAATGCGTGCAAGTACCATCCGGCAGATCTCTTCTTTTTGAGAGACTGGATTATTGATAAAACTGCTGCTGACTGATGCATCATACCCGAGTGCACGCAGCACACAGAGCGCAGTTGTTGTACCTCCGGGAACACATTCTCCTAGAAAAAGAAGGTCACTGGATCCTGAAAGAAATTTTCCAATCCATTTCCCCTGCACAAAAAGGGTCTGTGCCTGCGGAACTGCATCGTGAAATCGGGGATCCTCACCAATCTGCCCGTACACATCAAGGCAGGTAACAGTGGGAATGTGACGGAGCCCTGTGTTGATGAATAATGGCGGTAAATCACAGAGTTCCATCATTGACCGGGTAATCGATGCGGGAGTAGGACAACCTGTAGGTGTGTTCGGTCTTATTGGATAGCTCGTAATTTTACCCTGAATAATGAGTTCTGCATCCAGAACGGGAGTGAGCAGAGTATTTTCCGGAGTTGAACCTGCACCAGACACACCTGGTACGGTTGAGAGCAGCGTATTTCCCAGAATTGAGCAGAAGAGAGGTTTTTTAAACTTAATATCTGGTATTTCCGAGAGGAATCCCATAAGTATCAACACATATATGTCGATTCTTTCCAGTTTTAAGATATCGGTAAAATCCGCAACGATATAATAGTTCATTCGGTACAACACCTATTCATATGTTTGAAATTGAACAGCGGTTGCGCGATAACGGCATCACGCTTGAAGATATTGTCGATGCCGCCATGGGACTCTATGTATCCCATGGCATGCCGGATGAGGAGGCGGCAGAGGAGATCATGCGCAAAATCAAGAAATATTTGGCCGATCCCAATGTCGCATCTCTCCTGCTTGGGGCAATTCTCCTCGAAGATGAACTTTACAATAAGCGAAAAAATTCAGAAATCGCCGATGACCCGGTCTTTTTGTTAAGCGATGAGATCATCGGTATGGCGATCGCAGAATGTATCGGGGGTACCTATGCACGGTTTGAATTCACCCGGTATGACCAGAAAAAACCGGGAATCCTTGCAAAACTTGGACCGTTTCTCGATGACGCTATCGCAGGTCTGATAGCTGGTTGCACATCCAGACTCTACAGCGAATGCATATGAAAAGTCTCCTTTCCCTCCTGCAATTTACCACAATTCTACCGCTGGGTAAATCGCAGGATCTCGAACCATTTGCCCGCCAATCTTATCTCTACCCTGTTGCTGGGTATGTCATCGGGGCACTTGTCGCACTCCCGGTTTTTTTTATTGGGGACCATACAATTGCAGCAGCGGTTGCCATTGCACTGATCATGCTGATTTCCGGTGCCCATCATTTTGACGGACTGCTGGATTTCGGGGATGGGTTGATGGCACATGGTGACCGCGAAAAGCGAATCAGAGCGCTTTCTGATCGTTATATCGGTGCAGGGGGCGTTGCTGCCGGGATCGTGATCACACTTCTCCTGTTTGCCGGATTGCAGGCATCGACCACTCTTGTGTTTGCTATTATTATTGGAGAAGTCTGTGCAAAATTTTCAATGACAATCCTTACGGTATATGGCACGCCATTCAGACAGGGAATTCATAGTTATCTCCACCAGTTCTCGCAACCTCATTTCCCCCTTATTGCTGCACTCTTGTGTGCACCAATTCTCTTCATTCCCATTGCTCCTTTCAAATTGATTGGTGCTGTTATAGTAGCAGTCTTGTGCCCAACAATCATGCTCCTCATTTCAAAACGTTTATTCAGCGGAGTGAACGGTGATGTTGTGGGTGCAACAAACGAGATTACCCGGGCCTGTGCTATACTTGCACTGGCGATACTCTGATTTTTTTGTATAACAACAATATCTTTGACAATTTTTTCCAGCCAACAAATGGACGTTATTTACGATCACTTGAGACCGAAAAACAGGACATTTACGTCTTATGGGAAATTATGAACGGAGTAAACAGACGTGCATGGAGTGACTGAATACTCCCGTGACCGCTCGACGATCTCCATTTTGAAAAGTTCAGATAAGGATTTTCAACAGAAATTGAAGGGAAAAAAAACCTAATACATCCCGGCAAATCCTTTATTTGCATCATCTTCGCATTCGATTGCCGAGCCATCACGGATTAAAGTGTTGAACAACATCGCAGCATTCATCAGGTTGTCATCTGTTGCAGATCCTTTCCTGATATCATTAAGCGCCTGGTGTTGAGGTGTAGGTGTCAGCCGTTTTCCTACCCATACACCCTTACAATACCGGCAGTATGCACAATGGCTATAAACAGATACATCTCCATCAGCACACGGAACAAGTACCCGGTTTTTTTTCTCATCCCGCTCAAAAGGCAAGGTCTTCATACAGAAAAGGTATTCAATCATCTGATATGATAATGTCGATGTGTATTTTCATAATAAAAATCATGTTTAAAAACGGAGAAACACCGTCAATCAAAATAGTTTATATAGATGGCTCTCATATAAGTAATACTCGCATAAACTGACTGTAAGCGGACAGTCCCTGACATTTATTTGGAGGAAGATTAATGGCATCTGAAAAGCCCCACATGAATCTGGCTGTTATCGGACACATTGACCACGGGAAATCAACAACCGTCGGAAGAATGATGTTCGAGACTGGTGCAGTACCTGCACATATCATTGAAGGTTACCGAAAGGAGGCTACATCAAAGGGTAAGGCCACTTTTGAGTTTGCATGGGTTATGGACAACTTAAAGGAAGAACGTGAGAGAGGTATCACGATTGATATCGCCCATAAGCGGTTCGATACAGCCAAGTTCTACTTCACTGTTGTAGACTGCCCGGGACACAGAGACTTCGTCAAGAACATGATCACCGGTGCATCACAGGCTGATGCAGCAATTCTCGTGGTAGCAGCTCCAGATGGTGTAATGGATCAGACGAAAGAGCACGTATTCCTTGCCCGTACACTCGGCATTACGCAGATCATCATCGCCATCAATAAGATGGATATGGTAAAATTCGATGAGAAGCGTTTCAATGAGGTTAAGAAAGATCTCTCCGATCTTATCAAGATGGTTGGATACAAACCAGAAGAGACTCTTTTTATCCCGATCAGTTCACTGGGTGGCCAGAATATTAAGAGTGTCAGCCCCGAAACCCCGTGGTACAAAGGTCTCGCACTCATCCCGGCACTTGATACGTTCAAAGAACCCTCGAAGCCGACCGATAAACCATTCCGTCTTCCAATTCAGGATGTCTACAGCATCAGCGGTATCGGCACTGTGCCGGTCGGCCGCGTTGAAACCGGTATCATGAAGAAAGGAATGAAAGTATCCTTCATGCCTGCGAACAAGGATGGAGAAATCAAGTCCATTGAGATGCACCACGAAGAGATCCCACAGGCATTACCCGGTGACAACGTCGGGTTCAATGTCCGTGGTATCGCAAAGGGTGAAATCCGCCGCGGCGATGTCTGCGGACCAGCAGATGTCCCACCGACCGTTGCGGACGAATTTACTGCACAGATTGTAGTGCTCCAGCACCCCAGCGCACTGACCGTTGGATACACCCCGGTCTTCCACTGCCATACCACCCAGACTGCTTGCACATTCATGGAACTCCAGAAGAAACTTGACCCACGCACAGGTCAAACCAAAGAAGAGAACCCGGCATTCCTCAAGACCGGAGATGCAGCAATTGTCGTTATTAAACCGACAAAGCCAATGGTCATTGAGAACATCAAGGAACTTCCACAGTTGGGCAGATTCGCAGTCCGTGATATGGGAACAACTATTGCCGCTGGCATGTGCATTGCCATCAAGGCAAAACAAATGAGATAATTTTTTTTGGAGACTTAACCATGCAGAAAGCCAGAATTCGCCTGACAGGTACAGACTTTAATAAAGTGGAGATGGTCTGCGACAGAATCCGAGAGATTGCAGAACGCACAGGAGTGAATCTGGCCGGTCCGATACCGCTCCCAACCAAACGGTTGGTTGTACCAATCCGCAAGAGCCCTGATGGTGAGGGGACTGCCACATGGGACCGCTGGCAGATGCGTGTGCACAAACGCCTTATCGATATCGACGCTGATGAGCGTGCACTCCGCCAGCTCATGCGCATTCAGGTGCCAAAAGATATCGGCATTGAGATTGTATTAGAGAGTTGAAGGTGCGGCGTGCAGCAGGCCGCTTGCATCTCAACTAAAATCAAAAATATTTTCACTTTTAATCGAATTTTTCTTTTAATCCTGATTCTCTCCATTTTTTTACGGTTCTGGAATCTTGATCTCAAACTGCTCCACCATGACGAAGCAATCCATTCATGGTTCTCTTTTGAACTGCTGACAAAAGGCACATGGATGTATGACCCAAGCTACCACGGGCCATTTCTCTATTATGTTACTGCGGGTATGTTCTCAGTTTTAGGGGATTCCGATCTGGTGGCCCGGTTACTCCCTTGTCTCTTTGGCACTCTCTTAATTCCTCTGGCATATTGTATTTATCGCATTGGATATATCAACAAAAACCAGACACTTCTGGCATGCCTGTTTATCGCAATATCTCCGGATATGGTGTACTTCTCCCGCTTCTTACGCCATGATATTTTTATGCTCTTTTTCACCTTCCTGCTCCTTGTAGCCATCCTGTATTATTTCGAACGTGGGCAGATCAGATTTGCAATCATCGCGGCTGTAGCAATGGCAGGTGCCCTTAGTTGTAAAGAAGAGATGCCGGTGATCCTCCTGATCTTCGCCTCTTTTTTCATCTTTTCCATCTGGAGAGATACCTTTACTCTGCCAATCTCATGGAAACGGGATCTGATATTCGGGCTGATCCTTGTCATCGCAATAATGAGTGTGCTCTACACGGGATTCGGAGCTCATCCCGAAACATTAGCAGGTCAGAACTTCCAGATTACGGCCCAGGGTGTTCACTTTGAGATAAATTCAACAGGCTGGTATACTGCCATTGAGCACTGGAGTTCCATGCACAACCCGCAGCGTCTGGGCGGTCCATTTTATTTCTATATCCCCTTTTATTTCCTGTATGAACTTCCGATATTTATCCTTGCCATTATTGGTACACTACAGTTCATTCTTACAGGAATTGACCTCACTCTGACATACAAACGGTTGAAAAATATTGTTTTGACACGTAAGCTTACCCTGACAACCGGATATCTTGCCGAAACTAGTCTCCATCAGCTGCAAAATCCCAGCCCGGTTTATTCAAAATCAGACGAATTTTTCCGGTTTTGTATCTGGTGGATGATCCTGACCATGGCATTCTATGCTTATGTGGGAGAGAAGGTCCCATGGCTGCTCATCCCCCAGCTACTTCCCATGTGTTTTGTCGCAGTATACAAGCTGAACTGGCAGAAAATTGCATTTGCCCTTGTTGGATGTGTCTTCCTTGTCGCAATGACCTGGCATGTTGCATTTATTCCTGTGGATATCAATGAACCGATTGTCCAGGTACAGAACTCTGAAGAAATGCGTGAAGTTATGCAACTTATCGATGCATCTGATAATGTCGTTGTCGCATCAAAAGATTACTGGCCACTCCCGTGGTACTATCGTGGCGGTAAGTGGGATAAGATAAAATTCTATGGCTATCGGGTTGATGAATCATCGTTAACGGAAAAAAATCCCGGCGTAATTATACTTCATGATGCCGAAAGCTACCCGGTTATCGAAGGTTATGATAAAAAAACCTATAAACTGAGTTACTGGTTCTCATTCTATGACAATGATAAAAGGTTGATAGATTACTATCTCAACAGAGATGGAAAGATGGGAAGTATCAATATTGATGTTTTTACTATTCGAAAAACAGTATAAAAAATTTTTGCTCCAGCTTGACCCTTGAACTACACGAAAACAAATGTGAATATAGATTTTCAGAAAAGATCATTGGGTTCCAAGAGGTTCTTACGGGGCCCTACAATGAATACTTGAAAGACTGGAATATTCTAAGCATTCCGTGAAGCTCATATCCTATTTCCAAGATCACTTACGAGATAATTGTGAAAAAAACCCGTAAAAACCCTTAATATGCTCTAGTGCTAGGATTAAAGTATTATATGAGTTTGAAGATCAAGCGGGGCGGTGAATGTGTAGTTCCATGGATATGCTAAAACGATTTCTTCGTATAATTTCACCACAAAACACCCAGTACACGAGTGCTTCATCCAATATGCCTTTTTTCTTTACGAGGAGTTCATTTCGCGGAACCTTCAACACGATCATAATCGTATTTGGAATCAACACTACAATAAGGGACGTCTTCCTCAAAATAATCCGAACAAGGAGATAATCGCCACCGAAGCATTAGCTAAACGGGAAAATAAAAGGGAGAAATTATACAATTATATAACAGATCTATCGAGTATAAAAAAAAGTTGTTATCCGAGCTCATCCCAGCGGGAACGTTTTCGATATATAACAAAACCCACAGCAACTAATATGACTACTATTACACCGATGACAATAAAAATTCCGCCGGGTATGGGAATCTGAGGAAGAGAAAAACTCCATCCTGACATCAGTTGTTTCTGCCGTGCAAGCGCATCAGTATAGGACTCATTTCCTTTCGTAAAAGCTTCCTGTGCTTTTGACCGGGCCTGTGAATATTCACCACTAGCAATCTGATCATTTGCCGTGGATATGTAGCCAACCGCAACTTCGCGCTTTGAGACAATTGCCGAAAGTTGTGAGTCTTCTGCAGTGGTCTTGTTCCCTTTAAACCAAGCAATTACCTTATCAACATTGTTTATCGGGAGGTGTGCTGCAGCAACTTCGTTCTCTGCCCATGCCTTATCGAGCGCTTTTTCGCCATCATTGATACTTGTCTGTGCAGCAGTCAGGTCAGCCAATGCTTCTGTGTACTGGTTTGACGGACGGGCACGTGCCGAATCAATCTTCTGTTTTGCCTCATTATATTTTACATCCGCTGCAGAGATATCGATACCAAGAACGGCCTTCTCATCAATATGAGTCCGGTATGTCTGAAGATCAGTATCCCGGGCAGCAATGGCAGAGGTCACTTCTCCAGTATTGATCACTTTAGCAGTTCTTTCTACCTTTGATGAAGTAATCGCTGCCCCATTAGAACCCATTTCCTGTATACGAATAATTGTTTTATCTGCGGTTGAAGTGACTGAAGGTGCTTTACCTTCGAGCGTTGCTCTTACTGAAACTTCATCCGCAGTTTTGTAGCCAAGTTCAAACCCCGTGATGGTAAGGGTTTTTCCACCCATTGAAGGGCGTAAATTTTCAATACCGTTCACTATAATGGTGTAGGTCCACTTAGGACTTTCGAGTTCAGTAAAAAACTGGAGATCGTCCGCACTGGAAAATCCTGAAGCGTCCACCTTATACGATACGGTGACAGGAGTCCCAGGAATCAATGATCCTGAAGGATCAATTGAGATAGACGCTACAGAAAATGCGGAAGCAGCCGAGATACAAAATAATAGAATTGCAGTTACTATAATACACGTTTTAAAACCCTTCATCATCAACCTCACTCAAATAACGGATCAATACCTTCCTCAAACATATTTGATTTTTTCTCCTTTGATTTTATAACATCTTCCTTTGTTTCCTTAGCAATATCAAGAAGTTCTTTAATTCTTGGCGCATTACCAACGGTTGCCAGCATTACAACAACGGCAACATATTCACTATTTACCGGGTAATCGCCACCACGCACTTCAACACCGGCGATATTTTCTTCTACCCAGCTCTTTGCTTTTTCTATACCTTTTCTGTCCATCTCACCCGGGGGTCCGGCAATGAGAACCAAGGCACGCTCTGCTGTAGAGTAATCGCAGGGTAGGGTGAGTCTTCCCAGCATCGCACGACGCACAAGGGAAATAATTTTTGCAGACTTGTCCTCGCCCATCAAGACTTCCTCATTTGCCTCTTTCTTTGGTCCGAACTTATCCTTTAATCCCCCAAAAATTCCGCGTTTATCTTTCGTGCTTTTGCTCATAACCTCGCTGATCGCATAACCAACTGAGGTGATCCCACCGCCGCGAAGGGTGTTGATGATCTCACTTGAATCAACCACCATTTCACCGACTCCAAACTTGCTGGCTTCTCCAGCTCGGAAGAGTACACTAAAACGCCGGACCACTTCGTTATTCAACCGGTTAAATGCCGTCTTGACACTTTCCCCTTCATTTTTCCAGGCACTGTTATCAAAAATAAACGTGTTGTCGGCCTCATTTACAAGAGTCGTAAGGCTTCTTGCCGCATTATAAGAATAGAGCCTCCCTTCTTCAGGTGCCGGAATAATTCCCAGAGCATATACGGGTTCGCGATAGATTCGTTTGAGATGACGGGCAAGAACCGGCGATCCACCAGAACCTGTACCACCTCCAAGACCCGCGACAATGATAAAAGCATCCACATCATGAGTGCCTCTCATATCAATCGCACTGATGATGCTATCAATTTCATCAGCGGTGACACGTGCTCCGGTTACGTTATCGGTGCCTACACCGTGGCCTTTAACCATTGTCTGCCCTATGAGAATGCGATCCTTCATGTCGATATTTTTTAATCCCATCAGATCGGTTCGCGCAGTATTGACGGCAATGCCTCTGAAACTGTTGGTACCGAGCTTTTTGTCCTGCTCAATAAACATATCAACAATTTTACCGCCCGCCTGGCCGAATCCTATAAAAAATACTCGCATTTAAAGACACCATCCAATGGGCTGATAGATAACTATTTTCTTTTAATTCTTTTTAAGTCCTTTTACTCGTATGAATCTTTATTTCGACAGTACAAAAACTTTCTTATAAAATCTTCGAGGTAACAAAAGAAAATTTTTATTTGTTTGCGGAGGATTTTTCATTTCGCCCTGAAAAATACTATAGAATATTCATTATGAAGATCGCCATAATCGGGGGGGGACTGACCGGGCTTGTCGCAGCTCATGCTCTATCGGGAAAGCATGAGGTCGATATTTTTGAAAAAAAACCCTTCCTCGGAGGATGTCTTTCCTCCTATCCCATCAACGATTACTGGATAGAGCGCTATTATCACCATTGTTTTTCCACAGATACGCATCTGTTTTCCCTCATTGATACACTGGGGCTGTCAGAAAAACTCGAGTGGAAAACAGGCACAACCGGCTATTATGCAAAGAAAAAAATCTACGCCCTTAACACACCCATGGAGATCCTGCTCTATCCCGAACTTTCTATTTTTGACAAAGCAAGACTTGCGTATCTCACGCTTACAGCAAAAAACGCCGATCTCAAAGCACTGGATGATATCACGGCAGACCGGTATATAATAGAGCATCTCGGAGAGAATGTCTATACTTCGTTTTTTGAACCGCTCTTAAAGAGTAAATTCGGGGAACAGAGAAAAGAAGTATCAGCAGCGTGGCTTATGAGCCGGATCGCTATACGCTCAAACAGAGGTGTATCGGGAGAAAATCTCGGCTACCTCAAGGGTGGTTTTCACCTGCTCATCGATGCCCTTGTGCAATCTATTGAAAGAAATGGTGGGAAAATCCTTAAGCAACAACCGGTTTCATCGATTCGCCATGAAAACGGATCCTGGTTGATAAATGACGGCCATTACGATGCTGTTATCTCAACGATCCCTCCGCAGGAACTTGAGAAAGCAGGTGGGCCCACGATGCAACCGATCCCTTATCAGGGAGCTGCATGTATGACCCTTGCCATGGACCGGGAAGTGACACAGGGAATTTACTGGCTGAACATGAAGGATGCAGCACCCTATGGAGCGGTCGTTACTCATACAAACTTCATTTCAAGAGAGCGTTACGGCGAACATATCGTGTACCTGGCATCTTACTTCTCCGGCACCGTTCCAGCACAGTTGGATCGCCGTATGCTCGATGATTTCTGCAACCGTTTTTCTGTAGCCCCAACAGAGATCCATTGGCATAAAATGGCTATCGATCCCTTCGCAGGTCCCGTTTATACAACCGGCTACCGCTTGCTGATCCCTGCGTACGAACAGAAAGGACTCTATCTGGCAGGAATGTTTTCCCGTCCTAATTATCCCGAACGGAGTATGGAAGGATCAATCCGGGCCGGATTTGATGTTGCAGCGTGTGTAAACGAGCGGAGTGTCCATGACGGATCCTGAAGTCACGGCAATCATCCCCGTGTACAATGACCGGGATTCACTTGAGATTGCCATCCCCCGATCGATTGAGACACTTGCGACGATTACGGGCAATTTTGAGATTATCGTAGCTGAAGACGGCAGTAATGATGGTAGTGCAGAATTTGTGAAGTCGTACGCAACACGGGATGTGCGGGTGCGGCTTCTTCATAGCGATAATCGCCTCGGAAGAGGAAAAGCACTCAACCGGGCGATTCTTGATGCAAAAGGAACAATAGTCTGCTATTATGATGTCGATCTCGCTACGGATATGCGCCATCTTCCCGAGCTGATCGCAGCTATCCGAAACGGAGCTGCAATCTCAACAGGATCACGACTGCTGCCTGCCAGCGATATTATTCGTACGAATGGGCGGGAGATTGCAAGCCGGAGTTATAATTTTCTTGTAAGGATTTTTCTTGGCAGCAGGATTTTTGATCACCAATGCGGATTTAAGGGGTTTAACAAAGGTAACATAGTACCCCTCCTTCCGACAATAAAGTCAGATCACTGGTTCTGGGACACGGAAATTCTCGTGAGGGCCCAGCGCAAAGGCTTTCGGGTTGTTGAATTCCCGGTACACTGGCGTGCAGGTAAGGGAACAACGGTAAAAATGAAAGATGTATTTGAGATGGGGTCATCTATCCTACGTCTCTGGTGGCAGGTACATGTACAAAAAAATTAGCGCAATCCTTGTTCCTACGATCCTCGCCATTGGAATAATTGCATTTATGCTCTACCGGGTATGGGGAGATCTGCTCGAAGCACTCCAGCATATGGTGCCAGCATACCTGGCAGCGGGAATTATCATCTGTCTTATCGCATGGTGGCTGAGAGGCTGGCGGTACCAAACCATCTTAAAAAGCCTCAACTATCCGGTAAGCATTACCGTTGCAACTGCGTGCATCTTTGTCAGCCAGACAGTCAACCTGATCGTACCGGCACGACTTGGTGATTTTGTGCGGGTGTTTATCCTAAAACATGAATACAACACCTCATACTCAGAAGGGGTTTCTTCGCTTGTCGTGGAACGGGTTTTTGATATTATCACTATTGCACTTCTGGGAGCAGTATCGCTTCTGTTCGTCCTCAATGCACGATCAGAATTTTATATTATCATTTTCGTACCAATCATTGCCTGTTTAATTTTTTTTGTCGTTTTGCTGTTTATTGGGAAAAATTCCTCGAAAAACAAGTATATCCAGATTATCCTCACCATGCTTCACGAGATCAAAAAGGCATCTCTTTCCCTGCGATCCATTGTTCTGCTGGGAAGTTCCTCCCTTGTGATCTGGCTCCTCGACATCCTTGTCTGCTATGCCGTAGTGTTGATGTTCCAACAACAGATTCCCTTTGCAATCGTGGTTCTTGCGGTCGTGATCGGAAATCTGGTAAAAGCAGTTCCACTCACACCAGGGGGAATTGGCACGTATGAACTCGCCCTTGCCGTTACCTTCGGACTTGCGGGCGTTTCACCGGCAGTTGCCACACTGATTGCGGTGATAGATCACCTTATTAAAAACCTGATAACCCTTGCCGGGGGTATAATCTCGATCTATTATTTTGGCGACTGGGTTGTTCCCAGCATCAAAAATGCTATGAACTCAAAATTCGGCGGAGAGGATACATCTGGCCGTTGAACAGCAGCTCTTCTCGGTCATTAGCTGGCTTTTTTTCCTCACGCTGATTCAGATCTCCCTATACCCATCGCTGAAAAAGACATTTGGGAGTTTTGCATTTCCTGCTGCATTCTCTGCTTCGCTTCTTATCTTTACCATCCTCTCATGGTATTGCGGCCTTTGTCATCTGCCGGTTCAACTTGCCCTGCTGCCATTTCTGGCTCTGCTCATATACCATGTATGGCACCATGATTACTCCTTGGACGAATTAAAAAATGAGTGGCGTTGGGAGATCCTCTTCCTCATCTTCTTTTTTTTAATGCTCGATGTGAGGTTTGTAAATCCCACTATCTCCTATGCAGAGAAGTTTATGGATCACGCATTCCTCGCATCAGTGATCCGAGCACCTGTTGTTCCCCCTCTTGACCCGTGGTTTTCCGGGGGAACATTAAATGTCTACTATTATCTCGGGTACTGGATGTTCGGGTGCCTTGCGATTGTGAGTGGCGTTCCGTCAAACATTGCATTCAACCTCGCACTCCCCACGATATTTGGTATTGCAGCAGTGAACGTATACGCCATTGGCACACTGGTTCTTAACAGGTTCCGCTGGCTTCCGCTGTTGATATTCTTTTTACCAAACCCTTCTTTTTTTTACCAGATTCTGCAGGGTAAAGCGATGAATGTCGTACTGTGGGATAGTACGCGAACGATAACAAATACCATCAACGAATATCCCCTCTTCTCGTTTATCTGGGGAGATGTCCATGCCCATGTTGTGTCCATCTTCAACCAGCTGTTCTTACTCTTCCTGCTCCTGTTTGCCTACCAGCGTTGGGAGTCACTCGAATCCCGGGGTAAATGGCTCCTGTGCATACTTGCGGCACTCAGTCTTGGCTCCATGCCCCTGTTCAATACCTGGGACGTGCTTATCTATGCCCCAATCACCCTTGTCTTTGGTGCACTGATACTCTGGCGATGCAAAAAAGACTGGTTCAAAAGCGTCTCATGGGCATTGCTCGTTATCGTTCCTCCCGCAGCCATCCTCTGTTACCTGCCCTTTTACCTGCAATTGAAAACCAACACCGGCGGACTATCCATAGTGCAGACTCCTTCAAATCCATTCGAATTTCTACTCGTAAACGGCTGGTTCATTGCACTCTTTTTTGTATTCCTTATCCGGGATATCGCTAAGCGACCGTACCTGCTGCTGGTTGCCATCCCTTTTGCACTCATGGGGTATACAGCAGCAGCAATTGCGGTGATTCCGGCGATTTATTTTATAGCAAGGCTGACACAAAAGAGAGAGACGGACTCCGCAGCACTGCTCGCTATTCTCGGCCTCATAATTTTAATTTTCTGCGAATTGTTCTACCTTAAGGATAGTATGGGCGACACCTATTTCCGGATGAACACGATTTTTAAATGTTACCTGCCCGCATGGATTCTGCTCGGCATTGCAGCATTTGCCATGGCAGGGAAATGGCTTGAGAACTGGAAGAAAATTCCTGTTATACCAGTCCAACAATCGGCAATCGTTGCCTTTACCATTATCGGCATCCTTTTTGTTGTGCCCTTTGTTGTACCATTTACGGTGAGTTATGGAACCCATACTCTTGACGGGCTGGCTTATATCAGGGACTCGCACCCGTCAGATGCATCTGCAATCACCTTCCTGCGTACTCTTTCCGGTGACGAGATACTCGTTGAGGCAGAAGGTGGTGACTACACGTATTACTCGCGGATTTCATCTTTTACCGGGATTCCCAGCATTATCGGCATGCCTTTCCACGAGTTCATGTGGCGTGGTGATAACACCGGGTGGTTCGGCACGCGGAACAATGACATCCGCATAATCTATGAACAACCGGAAAAAACAATCTCCTTGATGAAGAAATACAATGCAACGCTTCTCTACGTGGGAGATGCAGAGCGCGGGCGCTACAAAGTAAATATCACTCCCGTGGGTCTTAAGAGGGTGTATTCTGCAGAGGGAACCGACATTTATCGTATTTCAGGATAAATGCTAGCAAATATCCGGTCAAAAAGACCGATACGCAAAAGATCAACAGACCTGTCAGGCACAAACCTTTATTTCAGTTCTTGTCGTAATAATATGGCTACATCATGGCATCATTGCTGACTGATGAGTAATGAAGGAGAACGCTACTCCTGAATGAGGTGAGTTATGTCAAAAGGCTAC